>JAFPZU010000126.1 GCA_017417105.1 Lachnospiraceae bacterium
TAAGCGAAATAAATAATTTCGCTTACTATAAAGCCTCCGGCGGATGCGCCCGGATTTTGCAAGGAAATATGCCGCTTTCAGCGGCCAAAATCCGGCGCAGTAAACGACAAAACGAAAAGAGTTTTGTCGTTTACTATATTAAAGCTGCGAATCGATCCAGCTTTTCAGGGCATCCTTGGGCTTGAACCCCACTGATCTGTCCTTCAGCTCACCCTTTTTTAAGAGTACCAGATTCGGTATGCTCATTACCGAAAACTTTTCTGCAAGATCCGGATTCTCATCCACATCTATTGCATAAAAGCTTACCTTTCCTTCATAGTCTCCGGAAAGCTCCTCCAATACCGGAGCCATCATCTTGCAGGGACCGCACCAGGTTGCATTGAAATCCACTACGGCGGTATCCTGTGCTTCTACCTCAGACCACTTATCCGAACCCACTACATTTACCATAAGTTACTCCTTTCCCTTTAAGCTGCTCAAATACTTAACTGCAGAAAGCGCTGCCACATTACCTTCCCCGACTGCTTTTGCATCCTGATACGGATCTCCCGTTATATCCCCTGCGGCAAAAAGCCCCGGAATATTAGTCGAAAGATCACGGTTTGTCTTTATATGAGCCCCCTCCGTTTCAAGTCCGGGGACAAGCTGTCCCGGGGACACGGAGTCCCTGAGTACAAACACTACGTCCGAAACTACTTCACGGTCATTTAAGACCAGGACACTTTTATTATCATCCCTCCTGATCTCTTTGTGGACGCCCCGTATGACTTCGATGTTCGGAGCAGAAAGCTTCACTTCATCCTGATAAACCGGCACGTAATAAACCTTCGATGCCACTTCGGAAAGAAATTCCGCCTCTTCCTCTTCTTTCGGGGAATATCCAAGAACCGTGGTTTCTTTTCCCTTATACAAAGCTGCGTCACAGGTCGCGCAATAGCTGACTCCCCGCCCCAGTATCTCTTCCTCTCCCGGAAGCAGCCTTCCCGGCATTACCCCTGTGGCAAGTATCACGGAAGATGCCTCGTACATATCCTGCCCGCTTTTGCCTGCGCACTGCAGGGCGAAATAATCTCCCATGGCGTAGACGTTTACAACCTGATCTTCGGTGATCTGAATTTCCATCCTGTCAAGATGGTCTTTCATCGCTTTTACAAGGTCTTCCCCTGATATATCGGGAAGTCCCGGATAATTCAGTATTTTATGCGATTTTGAAACCTTTCCCGAGATCCCGCTGCTGCCGAAGAGCAATATGCTCTTATTCCGGTTCTTAGCCGTAAGCGCTGCCGATACCCCGGCAGGTCCCGTCCCGATTATCGCAATATCAGCCCTTGCCATTAAATATTTACCTCTTTATGAAGTCAAAGCTGAAATCGTCATCAAGGTCTATATCCTGTGAGGGAGCCTTTCTTCTTGCTGCCGGCTGCGGCGCAGGAGAGGGTGCCGTTCTTCCTCTGTCGACTCTTTTATTGTATACCTTTACATCCTCACCGTCGTCATAGTCGTCATCGTAGTCATCGTCATCATAGTCGTCCTCATCATCGTAATCGTCGTCATCATCGTAGTCATTTCGTGTGACTTTGGCTGCACGTTTCGACTTCTTCTCGACTCTTCGCTTCATTTCCTCATAATCATCATCGTCATCATAATAGTCATCATTTTTCTTACCGGAAAGAGCCATATTTACAAGGATCACTACCAGCACTACAAGCAGTATCAGAAGCCCTATTATTATGAAAAGTCTGATCTTAGCACTCTTATTTGCGCTCTCCAGTTCCTTTGCGCTTCCGGCTCCCATATCCACATATCTCTGATAAGTCTGTCCCACCGAGTCATACAGATAAAAGCCCTGATTGCCCGACTGATCCATGGCATACACCAGGAAGAACTCCGAAGGGGAAGCCACTGACCCGGAAACTGCAGGCGTTGAAGTATCTATTGAAGACTGTGCCACATCGCCTGAATCATCGCTTTCAGAATCCCCGGATCCTTCGCCCCCGTCCGAAACGTCTGCAGGTGCGCCCTCATCGGAAGATCCCGCATCCTGAGGGACATCACCGCCCTCATCGGTTCCGGCCCCGGCTCCAACGCCAAGATCCAGTTCTCCCGCATATGCCTTTACAGTTCCCAACGATCCGAAAAGTCCGAAAAGTCCGCCTTTTTTCTCCTTATCCTTATCCTCATCCTCGGAATCTTCGTCCTTATCTTTCTTATCACTTGACGAGGATCCGCCGTCATAAACCCATGCAGTGACGGACTTCCCGTTTACCGAAAGAGCTGTTTCCGTAAAGCCGTCCGGAACCTCTGCACCGCCTGGACTTAAAACTATGATGAACCTGCCGTTCCCACCGTCAAAGCTTACGTAATCGGACATCTGCGCCGTTGCCGTATCGCAAAGATAGAAGTCTCCGGATCCTCCCGAAGCATCGGTAAGGTACGCAAGTGAGATGACTCCGTTTGAAGCGTCCATATAGGCAAGATCTATATTCTGTCCCTGATAAGCGACTGTCTGTTTTCTGAATCCTTCAGGCAGGTAATCGTCCGGAAAGCTGTTTGCTATATACATTCCGTTGTTGGCGACTATGGTGCCCGGCACTACTCCGCCTGAAGACTCTCCGCCTCCTTCGCCTTCTCCTTCTGCTCCTTCTCCTTCAGCCTCTCCGCCCGCTTCGCCTTCCGGGCTTTCAGCGCCTTCTTCTCCCGCCGGTGCATCCACGGCCTCATCTGCATATGCCGGAACGGCAGAAACTGTCTGGAATAAAAGCGAAAACGCGATCAATCCACCTGTAAGCATCTTCCTCAGTCTGTTGAATTTCATCTCTCATTCTCCTCTGTAAAATGAACTTTTACACTTCATCTATGGCCCTACCTATATCGTGCCTGTAGTATTTATTATCAAAATCTACCCAGTCTACGGCTTCGTATGCCTTTGATCTGGCTTCTTTTAAGGTTGCCCCCTTTGCGGTTACGCCAAGCACCCTTCCGCCGTTTGTAACAACTCCCTTTCCGGTTTTTTTCGTACCGGAATGAAAGACATAATAGTCATCCTTATCCTCAAAATTCTCAAGCCCCCGTATCACGAAGCCGCGTTCATATTTTCCGGGATACCCATTTGAGGCAAGCATCACGCATACCGCGGCGTTATCTTCAAACTCAAGCCTGATCTTGCCCAGATTACCTTCCACACAGGCAAGCATGACATCGATTATATCATTTTTCATTCTGGGAAGCACCACCTGCGCTTCGGGATCTCCAAAGCGCGCGTTGTATTCCAGAACCTTCGGTCCGTCATCAGTCAGCATGAGGCCGAAGAAGATCACGCCCTTGAAAGGCCTCCCCTCCGCTGCCATGGCTTCAACCGTGGGTTTATATATATTCTTCTTACAGAATTCATCGATCTTTGAGGTGTAGAACGGTGAGGGAGAAAAGGTTCCCATACCTCCCGTATTAAGCCCGGTATCACCGTCACCTGCCCTTTTGTGATCCTGAGCCGAGCTCATGACCTTGATCGTCTTGCCGTCGCAGAAAGTAAGCACCGATACCTCCCGTCCGGTCATATATTCCTCAATGACCATACGGTTTCCTGCCATCCCGAACTTCCTGTCAAGCATTATCTCCTGAACGCCGGCTTTTGCTTCCTCCTCATCGTTACAGATAAGGACTCCCTTGCCAAGGGCAAGCCCGTCAGCCTTAAGCACTATGGGATACTTCGCTGTCTTAAGGTATGTGAGAGCCTTGTCTGCATTATCAAATATCTCATAGGCAGCAGTCGGTATGCCGAACTTCTTCATGAGATCCTTCGAAAAAGCCTTGCTTCCTTCAAGGATCGCAGCCTTTCCGTCAGGTCCGAAGACCTTAAGACCGTAGCCCTTCAGCACATCAACGATGCCGGCAGCCAGCGGATCATCCGGCCCCACTATCACAAGATCGGCCTTTATCTTTTTGGCAAACTTCCCTATCTCGTCGAAGTCCATGACCTGTATGTCGACGCATTCGGCGATTTCTGCTATACCTGCATTACCCGGGGCACAGTAGATCTTATCAACCTTGGGACTCTTTGAAACCGCATACGCTATGGCATGCTCTCTGCCGCCGCCTCCTACAATAAGAACCTTCATCACACTCCATACCCTTTCATGACTTAGGAGCTGTTAATAAATAACTTTGCAATTTGGCGAAGTATGGCTTGTTGTATGCAAGGCGGAGGAAGGAGTCGCAGTGGGCTACGACGACCGACGACAACGCAGCATACAGCAAGTCAGACGAGCCAAATTCAAAGATTATTTATTAACAGATCCTTGGGATCTGTTACAGAA
>JAFPZU010000127.1 GCA_017417105.1 Lachnospiraceae bacterium
CCTCCATGAGAGGATCCGTTGACCTTACGGCTACATCTTCGGGTAAGAGACTTCCCGTTAAGGTGGATCTTGCACTCGTCCCCTGTCCGTATAATACAGCCTCCTCCGCTTTTATCTGAGGCTTTGAATTTGTCATTCCAACATTAAGGGTACAGGGGATCGGATAGTATCCTTTAAGCCTTACTTCAAGTATCATCTTCTTCAGTATGCTTCCCGCGTTTTCTGAAGAAAGGTTTTTGACTCCCGTTATGAGCAGTCCGTTTTCTTCGTTATAGCTTTCAACAGCATAATAAGCTTTGCCTTTTTCTTCATAGGCTTTTCCCGTTTCCTCGGAAAAGTCCACTCCCTCTATCGTTTCAGCAGCCATTACAATGTATTCTCCAAGCGTCTCCTCTCCCGAAAGATAGAAGGTATTAGGCTTCTTAATCTGTTTGAAGGATATCCGCGGCTTTGAAACATCGACCGTTACGTTAAGGATGTGTTCGGTGTCCCCTTCCTTTGCACTGACTGTCAGCTTAAGCTTTAATGAGGCTTTTTTACCCGATTTCTGATATGCTTCCCGTCCTTCTTCGCTGAAGCCTATCTCCCATTCAGTCCCGTTCTTTTTCAGGATGAAATACCTGCTTTTTTCGTCCGTATCGGAAAGGCTTACGCGGCTTACGGGGTTTCCCTCTATTTCCTCAATCAGAACCTTAGCGTTCTCCTTTTTCCAGGTATTAAGCTTTACCGATGTCGTAGTAAGCTTCGGATCCTTGGAATTATCGGTATAGGTCTCTCCTTCATAGACCGGTATCTTGAAAACAAAGGAATTGTTAAGCGCACCGGAATTCTGGTACATGGAATATATCTTCGAAGCCTCCGTCAAAGGAGCCGAGGCATTCTGCATGTACTGATGGGTGTATCTGTTCTGGACTACGTTATATTTTTGCAGATAGAGCGTATCCTGCCCTGCGAGGATGTAGTTTTTTGAATCAAACTCGGCTCCTCCGGAAAGGGACTTGTATCTTGTATCCCATCCTTTCTGTTTTGCATAGGACAGACCGTTTTTATAGACCTGCTCGTTGGTCTTTCCGGTAGCCTGGATATTAAAGTAATTGTAATATCCCTCATATCCGCTGTATTTTCCCGATATAAGGGGAGAAGTTCCCTTTCCCTGCTCCTGTATGACACGGGAGGCCAGATGATAGGGGCTTACCTTAAGGCGGCTTCCTATTTCAAAGAAGGCTTCGGCATAGCTCTTATCCTCTCCCGGTATATTACCGCTCATGAAGGTGCCCTTAAGGACGCTTGATACTCCTTCTTCCGTATGGTAGGAGCTGTTGTAGGTAAGCTGCTCGAACATGAAGATATTCTTCTCGGAACCAACGAAATTCGCAGGATTCATGTAGTATTTCAGTCCCGCTTCACTCGCATAGTACCAGGAGCTGTTTACCCTGTCTCCCTTATAGGCATCATCAACGGTATAATAAACCCAGTTCCTGTCCTTATCGGAAAGCTCTCCCGCTACCGCCTCCTGAAGGCTTGTGCCAACCTTCTGTGGAACAAAGATCCAGGAGGGATGACTGTCCACAAGTCTTGCCAGCTTTTCTTTGTAGCTGTCCGGGAAGGAATTTACAGATCTCAAAGCCTCTGCAGATACGTTTACGGCATAGCTTTCTTCATTCGTGACGTTTTCTTCGTCCCGTGCCTCCTCCAAGCTGTCTGCATTTCTTTCGTCCTCATACGTTTCATAGACAATGTTAAGCTCTTCCCCCGCTTTTTCCTCAAGGGCTAAAAGCTCCTCATCTATACAGGCAAACTGATCCCTTTCGACATAGCCCGTAAGCTCTCCGTCATCGGTAAAGACCTTTACAAGATACCAAAGCTTCGGCTCCGTATATACTGCTTTTACAAGGTATAAAGTAGTTCCGCATTCTATCGTTGCGGTTACTGTCCCGTCATAAGAGGGCGTTTCCCTGAGATCATAGGTGTCGCAAAGATAGAGAACGCCCATTATATCCTTTTCCGAAAGCAGAGTGTTAACAGACCTTACGCTCTCAGGAATATCGGCGTTTTCTTCGACCTCCGCTTCAGGCTGCCGCTCTTCTTCCGTACTCCCTGTATCGCCTTCCGTATAATATGTGTCCTGCGGTTCTCCTGCGCTGCCATCAGGCACCTGCTCTTCATAAACCGTATCCTGAACTGCAGCATAAGCTTCCGGCTGACCATATACCTCATCCGGGGCTAATGTATCCTCCGATACGCTCTCCTGCCCGTCGGAGACCACCTCAGCATCCGCAAAAGCCGGAACACAGGCTGCCACGGTTTCAAATATGATCAGAAGCGCCAATAAAAGCGCATGTGTTTTTATTCTTTTTGATCTCACTCTAATACTCCTGATAATAAATATAAGTCAATGATAGATCAAATTGTCGATTTATGTCAACTTATGAACTTCCGCCCTTTAAGAACTCCCATACCTTCTCCAGGACTCCTTTGTTTTTTATCCTGTATGTGTTGTAGGTCAGCCCGCCTTTGGTTTCCACGTAGGAGCCTTTTATCTCCCCGTCAAGACGGTGCTCCACGCCACCGTCGGATACACCGTAGAGGATCGGATCAGCGCAGGGACTGTAGAGTCTCAGAGCCTTTATCTCCGTGGGATGATCCGTCGTATAGGAAACCTCATACACTGCTCCGTTATTCTCTTCTTCTACCGTAACGCTAAGCTTATCCGTTTCTATGAAGGTTCCGGATACATAGCCTGCAGGAACCCCGAGTTCGGGATACTTTTCATCACTTGCAAGCGTCTTTTCAAGAAGCTCCGGCACCCCCTCTATTATGCAGGGGCCCGTCACCTTTGCCTTGCTGCTCTTCTTATTCCAGCGAACGTAATAGCCCTCAACGGGAGGGATTACAGGATAGTCATCATCTGCAAAGCTTGAACCGTAGGGCTTTGAGATCTCCGATACAAACATATCCTCTACCACGAAAAAGACAGGAAGCTTCTTAAAGCCCTCCGGCATATCCTCATCCTCTCTAAGCTCCTCATAGCTTACAGGCTCTGCCTTTCCCTTTATACTGAGCCCGTCGATCCCTGCCACCAGGTCATTTACGAAGCGGTTATCCGAAACCACCTCAAGGTGTCTTAACCTTGTATCCTTATCCGTCTCGACCTGCCCCGCTATGGAGCCGTAAAGTGAAGGATCTCCTCTGAAAACAGGTATCGCCCGGCAGTTTGCAACGGTTGTACAGTAACCTGCTATTCCTCCCACGCAGGTATTTCCTTCGATGAAATTCATGGCCCAGCAATCCCTTATCACGGATTCCGACTGTCCCGCTATACCTCCAACGTATCCGGATTTTTCCGAAGTGATCATCCCGTAGCTTTCGCAGTCGGTTACGACTCCGTGATGCATATAGCCTGCTATACCGCCGACTCCGTCCTTTTTGGCGGTTATATCGGCATTATTGCTGCATTTCATTACAACATTTCTTAAGAGATATTTTGCGGTAAAGCCTCCGTCCATGCTTCCTGCGGCATTTTCCTCCGGATCCTCGGTATCAATGGCAAGACTGCCGGCTATCCCGCCTATGTTGATGTCGCCTTCGACGCCGCCCTTATTATCGCAGTGATCAACACGGCCTGCAGTCACCATGTCAAGCTCCTCCTCAGATACATCGGTCACCGGATCGTCAAAGCTCTTTTCAAGGGATATGTTCGTGATCTTTTCCATCTCGTCGGAGATAAGGTGGAAGATGTAATTCATCTGATCATTTACTTCGGAAAAATCCTCCGTAAGCTCGTGGGAATTTCCGCTGGTTCTTTTTGCCATGGCGGAAAGAACTCCCGCGATACCCGAAAGATTTCCCGCAAGGGACTCCCTCGCTTCATCAAAATCGGATCCCACATGGGTCATCCTTGCTTCAGGCATGCCGTTTAAGTGATCGAACATATCTCTTGTTTCTTCCATGCCCTTTTTCAGATCTTTTGCCGCATCCTCCATGCTCCGGTTGACTTTTTTCGTATCCTCCGGAAGCGATTTCAGGGATGATCTTATGTAGGGTCTCATTGTGGAGGACACCCCGTTCATGCTGATCACGATATCCCCAGCGTAGGAATTCACATCCGAAAGTGTGTTTATCACTTTCTCGATCCTTTCAATGATGCTTTCCGAGCTGTTCCCCGACAGCGATTTCAGGTCCTCGGCCAGCTTTTTGCTGTTTTGCTCTATGGAATCAAGCTCTTCCCTCACAGCCTTCTTATCCTTGGAGGACATATTTCCGTAGACGTTAACATCATCCATAAGCCTGTTCAGATTTTCTGACATCTCGGAAATATTGTCTCCGGCGCTTTTTAAGTGATCAAAAACCCCCGGGATCGTATCGGTCACATAGTCTGCCTTATCCATAACGACATTTATCGTATCGGTAGTCTGATTGAGATAGTTTTCGGCGGAAATTCCAAGATCATTTCCGGCAATGGCCGCATTATCCATGTATCCTGAAAGCTCATCCATATCCCCGGAGATCCCCGTTACGGAGTCATCCATATCGGAAAGCGTGACATCCACCAGGTCATGAAGCCTGTCAAGCGCCTGCGGAAGGGTCTCCATTTCAGAAAGCGAAAGATTCGGCTCCATCTGTCCGACTATTCCGCCCACATCCTTCCTGCCGTATATCATTCCTTCATTAACGCAAAAAGACACTATCCCTGACTGGCGTCCCGCGATGCCTCCAATGTTATAGCCGGCATGCTCATAGCCCACTGCCGAATAATTTCTGCACTGATAGATCCCGCCGCGGGAAAAGCCGGCGATGCCTCCCGTATCAACACCAACCTCAGCTCTTACCTTTTTTGCATCCTTTACGAGCTCGAAGCTTCCGGCAAGCACATCCGATATTATTTCCTCGCCGGAGTCGATGGCATCCGACCCTCTTATCCATTCATTAGTGGTGTTTACCGCACCTTTATTATATGAATAAGCTATATCCCCGTAGTTTTTGCCTGCGATCCCGCCTGTATAATAATAGCCGGTGATCTGTCCCTTATTGGTACAGCCCTTGATCCTGCCCGTGGCCTCGTTTATGGCAGCTATCCCTCCGGTTATGCTCTTTCCGCTGACCTGTCCTTCGAAAGTGCAGTCCGAGATAAGTCCTGAGTTTATGGCGCAAAGCCCCCCGGTTATCTCCTTGTCATCCCTCGCCCTGATATCGGCCTGTACGTTAAGATCCTGAATTACGGCCCCCTCTTCCACATACCTGAAGATGCCGTTGCAGTAGCTTCCTTTATTGTATCTTATGCCGGTTATATAATGCCCTCTGCCGTCAAAGATCCCTGAAAAAGTCGGTATGGTATTGACCACATAGCCTGAAAGGTCTATGTCATTCATTAAAACAAAACACTTTCCCTTCGTATAGGAATCAATGGTACAGTTCTTTTCAAAACCGGCGTAGTCAGCGGCGGTTTTTATCTCAATGATCTGCGGGGTCTCAGGATCATTGTCTGAAATCCCCGAAGAATCGCTGTTTTCTGCTTCCGCCAAATCGATATCGATTGTTTTTATTGCCGTTTCAGGCTTGTCCGTCTCTTCTTCGGCGCCGGAATGCATAACTGCCCCTGATCCCGCCGAGATATCCACAGTTTCTGCCAAAACCGGTTCCGGGATCGCTCCGAATGCTAATATGACCGACAAAAGGATCGAGGAAAGTCTTAAGCGGTATCTGCTTTTATGATCTCTCATCATCCGCATCCTCCCGCTCTTCATGGATTTTCTCTGTATCATCCTGCTCTCCGGCAGGTCCCTCAGCTGCTTCACCGGTATCATCATGATTCATGGCCGGCTCCCCGGAAGCCTCACGGGTATCATCGCCCTTCCCGGTAAGCTCCTCATCAGTTTCATCCTCATCCGGCCTGTCTTTTCCCGGATCAGGCGGCAATTCTCCCTGATTTATCATCCTTCCCGCAGCCAGCAGCACATTTGCGTCACCTCGAAGTATACCGTGCATCTCTCCCACAAAGTGGCCGCTTATATTACCCTGTACAACCCCGTCAAGCCTTATGAGACCTGACTCATGATTGAGTCTTATGGGCATCGAAACCTTGAACGAGCTGGCATCTATTATCTTCTCTCCGAGAAGCAGAATCTGGGGAAGCACGAACATTACAAGGAAAATGGAAAGAACAGTCCCCCTGCAAAGGCACTGTCCTATGCCGCAGATCGATCCGTCGGAGCTTAAGCGGCCTATGGTAAAGCCTGCAAGCGCCAGCATGGAGCCGGAGGTCACGATAGTAGGGAATGCAAAGTTAAGCGTTTCTATTATCGCATCCCTCTTAGACATTGTCTCCTTAAGCTCCAGAAATCTTCCGGAGATAACAATTGCATAGTCTATATTCGCACCCATCTGTATGGATTCGACTATAAGATAGCTCATAAAGAATATGTTCTGATGCATTAAAGTCGGATAGGAAAAATTCATCCAGATGGCGCCCTGTATGACGATGATAAGAAGCACCGGCATGCCTACCGACATGAAGGTAAAGAGAAGGACAGCCAGAACCGCAATGATCGAAACCCAGTTTACGACACTGTTATCCCTTAAAAAGGTCTTCATAAGGTCATACTGGGAATTCGCTTCTCCGGCCATTAAGATCGTCGCATCCTCATAGTATCTTTCAGCTATCTCATGTATCTCATCGATAAAAGCAAAGGTCTTCTCCCCCTCCTCCGGAAGATTGAGATAGACAAGCATACGGCTGTATTTTTCACCCTGAAGCTGTTCCTTGGCTATAAGGATCATATCATAGGCTTCGTCCAGCTTTTCGTTCAGATCATCGTTTAAGGTCACGTAGCCTTCCTGAACCTCGTCATATAAGAACATCATCATGTCGATCAGCGGTATGGAATAAGATGAGGTTCCGTTTATCACCTTCGCGTAATTCTCGTCATTTATGGCATAAGCCGTGTACAGAAGACCCACTGCCTCATAATCTATACCTAAAAGCTCGGAAAACTGCCTTGCGGTAAGTCTGTCCGTAAGGGTATATCCGTCCATAACCTCCGTATTGGCAAGCGCCGTGATGTGATCGACCTCTTCCCTTGCTTCAAGCTCCTTTATAAGTCTTCCTTCCGTGTCATAGCTTCCCGCAGGCACCACAAGCGCCCCCATGTTTTCCTTTCCGAAGGTTTCGTTTATCATATCATTTGCGATCTGGATATCATTCCTTACCGGAGTGGGAAGGGTTGAGTACCCGTAAACGTAAGGACACTTCGAGGATACGATATACGCCGCCACAACCAGGGCAACAAAGGCAGGCGGGACAATAAATCTCGTAAGATAATCAAATCTGCCCACAAAGGAGATCTTCGGGATGAAGCTTCTGTGCCAGGTTTTGTCCATAAGCGGACCGAATAACATGAGAAGCCCCGGCATCAGGGTGAAAACCGAAAGCAGTGAGAAAAGGATGGCTTTTACAAGGCAGATCGCCATATCGGGTCCTATCCCGTACTGCATGAACATCATGGCAATAAGACCGCCTATGGTCGTTAAGGAAGAGGCCGAGATCTCGGGGATAGCCTTGCTTAAGGCCATTATGTCCGCCTCTCTTACGGAAAGCGTACCGTGCTCCTCCTTGTACCTGTTACAGAAAATTACCGCATAATCTATGGAAAGAGCCAGCTGCAGCACTATCGTAACGGAATTGGATACAAAGGAGATCGTGCCGAAAATGAAATTTGTACCGGAGGCAATAAGTGCCGATGCTCCGAAGGTCAGGAGCAGAACCGGTATCTCTGCCCAGGTCTGGGAGGTGATTATCAATACGGAAAGCACTATCACCGCAACCACAACGGATACGGTCTTCATCTCTTCGTTTATTATATCAGCCTGCTGATCTCCCATTGTAGTAGAGACGAATATATCGTAATCGGAAAGAAGCTCCTTTATCTCATCAAGGGATGCAAGCGCTCTGTCGTCATCCGCCTGGTATTTCAGCGTTACATTGTAAAGAGCGGAGAAGTTGTTGTAATGCTTTTCCGTCTCGTCAAACTGCACCATAGAGACATCCGGCCGGCTTTTGATCTTTTCGGAGATCGCCAGGGCATCGATGTAATTGATGTTCGTTGCCATGACCTTTGCCGAGCCGTAGGTTTTGAACTCTTCTTCCATAAGGTTCATACCCTGTTTGGTCTCAGTGGTCTCGGGAAGATAGGCCGCAAGGGAGTTCTCCACACCGACCCAGCCTGAAGAAATGACGGAAAACACTATCGCCATGACAAACAGCAGGAAAAAGAGGTTACGTCTGTCAACGACAAACGTAGCCACTTTAATCATGATCGATGAATTGTCAGCTTTTTTTTCCATTTATTCCCGTCAATAGTCCGATATAAAACAATAGAAGACCATTTAAGATACCATTTCCGTACAAAAAAAACAATTCTCATCATGGCGACCATGAGATATCTGCCTTTACGGGTGAGGGTTATGCAGTTTTCGTCATCCCCTTCATATGCTCCTGCCGCCTTGAGAAAAAGATATTCCGCAGGAAGCCCCTGCATCACGGAGCAGCCAAAATCCCTGATCCATTTCTTCTTATCAAGCTTAAGGCCGAAAAGCTGCATCATGAACCTGTATCTCATGCGGTCGCGTATAACAGGAGATATGATCCAAAGCAGCATCGCTATCCTGTAGATCCTGCCTATCCGCTTCCTGCCTATGATACAGGCTGGTTTACCCTTTTGTATAAAGCCCCAGCTGAAGGTGCTCATAGGCTCTGTCGGTTACTACCCTGCCCTTCGGGGTGCGGTTTATGAAGCCGTTTTTTAGAAGATACGGCTCATAAACATCTTCTATCGTTCCGGAGTCTTCCCCTATAGTGGCAGCCAGGGTGTCAAGTCCCACAGGCCCCCCGTCAAACTTGTCTATCATGGTGATCAGCATGTTACGATCCACATTGTCAAGACCGAACTTATCAACCTCCATTATATCCAGGGCTTCCTTTGCAATATCTTCTGTTATTTCTCCGTCGTAACGTACCTGGGCGTAATCCCTCACCCTCTTTAAGAGCCTGTTTGCTATACGCGGGGTTCCTCTGGATCTCATACCCATTTCCTTCGCTCCCTGCTCCTCTATCTTTACATTAAGCCTCCTCGCGGAGTTCTTTATAATAAGGGCAAGCTCATCCACGGTATAAAATTCAAGCCTCTGTATGACTCCGAACCTGTCCCTTAAAGGCGCCGAAAGAAGTCCCGCTCTCGTGGTTGCGCCCACAAGGGTGAAATGCGGCAGATCAAGCCTTAAGGATCTTGCCGTGGGTCCCTTTCCTATCATTATATCTATGGCATAGTCCTCCATGGCGGGGTAGAGCACCTCCTCCACCTGTCGGTTCAGCCTGTGTATCTCGTCAATGAATAAAAGGTCGTTCTCCTGCAGGTTATTAAGGATCGCCGCCATGTCCCCCGGCTTTTCTATTGCAGGTCCCGAGGTCACCTTGATATGAACCCCCATCTCATTAGCGATTATCTCGGACAGAGTAGTCTTTCCAAGTCCCGGAGGGCCGTATAATAACACGTGATCCAGAGCGTCTCCCCTGCTCTTTGCGGCCTCTATATATATCCGCATCTGTTCCTTGATCTTTTCCTGTCCTATGTAGTCATCAAGTCTTTTCGGACGAAGGGATGTCTCAAGTCTCTCCTCTTCCACGTTCAGATTTGTTTCCAAAACCCGTCTTTCCATTAAATCTCTCCACTTATTCTCACAGGAATTTAAGCGCTGCCTTCAGTATTGCGTTGGCATCCGCCCCCTCGGGAAGCTCTGCGCTCTTTACTGCTCTGTAGGCCTCCGCCTGACTGTAGCCCAATGCAATAAGGGCTTCCGCCGCCTCCGTTCTTTCATCATTTACGGGAGCAGATGCCAGGGCTGCTCCTCCGCTTCCTGCAGTATCCGCTCCAAACGCCTCTGTATCCGGGATTTTATCCTTAAGCTCCACTATAAGCTTCTGCGCCGTCTTCCCTCCTATGCCGGGAGCCCTTGATATAGCCTTCGCATCTCCCGTAAGTATGGCAAACCTCAGGTCGTTAACGCTCATCACGGAAAGTATCGCCTGCGCTCCCCTTGGACCTATTCCGCTTACCTTTATCAGCATCTTGAAAAGCTCCAGCTCCTCCCGGTGCAGAAAGCCGAAAAGGGACATATCATCCTCTCTGACGGCAAGATAGGTATAAAGCTTTACCTCTTTTCCGGATCCTGTAATCTCTGCCGCCGTTCCGGATCCTATATTCACTTCATACCCGACCCCGTTCACATCGATAAGCGCCCGGTTCTCTCCTATGCTGTCTACTGTACCTTTGATGAATCCGATCATCAGTATCTCCTCTTTGTCATCATCAATCTGCTCGTTGTCCACCTCAAGGCAAAGCCTTTCGGTGTCCTACAGTCGCCACACAAAAAAACATGCCCGATACATTTTAGCATCAGGGCATGTCATTTTCTACATAAATATATGCAGCAGATCAATATTTGCGCTTACGTGCTGCCTCAGATTTCTTCTTTCTTCTGACGCTGGGCTTCTCGTAGTGCTCTCTCTTGCGGATCTCCTGCTGTATCCCGGCCTTCGCACAGTTTCTCTTGAAACGGCGGAGTGCACTGTCTAAAGACTCATTCTCTTTTACGATCACGTTTGACATTCTTCATCCCTCCCTTCAGACCACATTACTCTGAATGGGTTTATTTGTGCGCTGAACACACCCAACCATTATACTCACCCCTCTGTCCCCCGTCAAGCATTTTGCAACACAAGTTTTCACATGTGATATTTTCTGATCAGCACAGGAGTATATCCCGCAACTGACTCTTTGCGTTTTCAAGTACTCTACGAGCATCAACGTTCTCCATGTCCAGCCCTACTGCCCGGATGCATTTCGTATCCGCCACGCCGAATAAGCCTCTTGTCAGCGCTTTTACATATTCATATCCGTAGTTATTGTTTCCAATCTCTCCTCCGGCCGTAGTAACATAGTAAAGCTTCGTTGCCTTGCACATTCCGTGCGGAACTCCTTTATCATCATAAGTAAAGGTTACTCCGTTTACACTGACTGCTTCCAGATAAAGCTTGAGGATCGCCGGGAAAGAAAGATCCCAATACGGCACCGCCATAATTATGATATCCGCCCCGGCAAACTGCCGGCTTAAGTTAAAGATCTCTCCGGAATAATCATTTTTATTTAGCGCATCATTTCTTGCTTCTATCATATTCTCCGTCAGTGGCTTCAAGTCACAATCATACAGACAGACTTTTTCAACCTCGGGATCCTCCTCAGAAATATATGAAAGAGCCGCTTCTGCCAGCTCTCTTGATCTTGATCCCTTTCTCGCGCATGCATCAATAAAAAGTATCACCGTTCGCCCCTCCCATTCCTTTGCAGATGGTAAACGTTCAGAACCCCCTGGGTTCTGAACAGCTGCTGCAAATGTACGTTACATCAATAGTCCAGCCCCATAATAACATAAAAAGCAGCTGATTTGGAAAAAAGTATTCACTACATTTAGTGGAGTTGTCAGACAAATTTGCTGTCAACATACTGTCAACAGCATTTCAACAGGTGATAAACAGGCGGATCAACTTTTTTTTCAACATCATTGCGTGTTTCGTGACGTGTGTTATGAACTGTAATGCACAATATCTTCCATTTTCGTGACAACTCTTCCACTAGGGCAAGTGTTATCTTATCTATCCACATTAAAAACATTATCAACCAGAATTGCATGAAATCCTGCAACAACTTTACATAAATTGTTCCAAAAACATTACGTTTTGCGGAAAATCCTGCAAATACTGGTCTCCGCTCCTGCAAAATTCCTGCAAAATATTACGTCTACCACTCATCAATATCTTGTGGTATAATGAATCCGTCGAACGCATTCAAAACATTTGATATTAAATTGTCCGTTCCGGCTCAAAATCCCCGCCATCCCTTGAGGACAGGTTTCATTGTCCATTTAATAGTACAGAACAGATGTACCCTCCTCCCCATTTAGAACAATTCGTTTCTCCGCTATGACTTGTCCCATTTATTGTACTTTATACCCCTCGAAGCCTTGATATATCTGCGTTTATCAAAAACCAATTAACATAATCTCAATTTGATATACATTCGTCACAGCACTGTTCTTCTTTCCCCACGTTGATTAATACATCGAACATTAATTTAGCCGAAGAAGCCTGCCCTCTTCACCGGCTCTTTCTTTCTGACATTGCCCCATGCCTTACCGTCTGGCTGACATCATGCTTTCAAAACACGTATGTACTGCCTGCATACAGCGGACACAATTTGATTCCCTGCAAGACAGACGTATAAAAGCCGGAAGTAAAGATGATCATATGCAAGGAAGACAATGTACCTTGTCCGCGCTTTCTGATGCCGCAGACAGGCACAAGTACAAGCCGACGGGATCCTTATGTAAATGATCATACGAAAAGAGCCCCTTTCAGGGCTCTTCCTTATCGGCAGTTTCCATGCCGTTATATTCAGGCTGTCAAACACACTTATTCCACTCTTCGATCCGCCTGTTATTCATTCTTCATGAGCACTGTGGTATACGGGTACGGGATCTCGATGCCGTATTTATCAAGCGCCTCAAACACTCGTGTATTAATATCGTCTTTTACGACTTCAGTGGGATCTGTAGGCTTATAATAAACTGTAACCGCCATTATGAGGGCGCTGTCTGCGATCTCCAGGAAGTACACCGGACCGTAAACCGAGGAGCCGTCCTTCAGCTTTTTACCTGGCAGGGAATAAGGACTGCCCTCAACCGCTTCATATATTACCTTTTTCACCTCTGAGATATCCGAGTCATATCCTACGGAAAACTTAAAGAGGTTTGATCTTTCCACGTATCCGAAGCTGTAATTGACAACGGACACCTGGTTTATCTTGCTGTTCGGGATCACAACGCGCAGGGTATCGATACGGATTATCACCACATGACGCATGGTAAGGCTTTCCACTATACCCACGGTACCGTCCTCCAGCTCGATACGATCCCCTATATCAAAGGGCTTATATACACTTATCAGGAATCCGCCTATCATATCCTTGATCACATCCTGCGCGGCAAAACCGACCACAGCAGTGATAACGGCGGCACTCCCCAGGATGGACTTGCCTATGCTCTCTCCGGCAAGCGGCACTATTAAAATACCAACCACTATGAGCGCGTTTATAACCCTTTGCAGGAATTGCAGATGTGTCTTCTTACCCCTCTTCTTCTCCAGATATTTGAAGAATTTCCTGTTGACCCTCTGGAGAACGATAACCGCAACGATCATAAGGATCACATATATTATTGCAACCACTACATAGAGCAGGAACGTTATGAGTCCCTGTCTCGGATTGTTTTGTATGTAATCGACAATCTCCGGCGGCAGGATCTTAAACACTTTTTCCATCATAGTCCGGACTATCCTCCTTTTCCCCTCAACCCCCAGCTTTATTGAAGCAACAGCCTGGATCTTCAGGAGAGTTATTTATAAAATATCACCCGGTTTTTACCGGTATTTTTCGCCTCATAGAGTGCCTCGTCAACTCTTGAGCAGGCCTGATCCGGGGTTTCGTCCGAATGAACTTTAATAACGCCTGTGCTTACTGTGACTTGTCCCGCCTTTTCAAAACGGATGCCTTCCATGGTCTTACGGATCCACTCCGCATGATCCAGAACCTCGTCTTCTCCGTGTGAAAAGATCAATATCATGAATTCCTCTCCGCCCCAGCGGCCGCAGAAGCAGTTATCCTCGAGATCGATCATCGCTTCCTTCATAATGCCGGAAAGCCTTATCAGCACATTATCTCCCTCTTTGTGACCGTACTGATCGTTCACGCGCTTAAAATTATCAAGATCCATCATAATAAGGTAGGCATCATCTATGTCCTCATCCTTAACCGCCTTTGTGATCTTTCTCTGGATCTCGGCACGATTTAAAAGACCGGTCAGCCCGTCTGTTACTGCCATTTTTTCCAGTCTTTCATTAGCCTCCTCCAGCTCCTCCATGGTCTGCTTGATAAAAGCAGCCATCCTGTTTATCATGGGAATCTTGCCCTCAAACGCTTTATCGGAAGTGAACTTAAGCTTCTCCCTCTTTTCAGGCTCTCCTTCTCTCAAAGCCGCTACGACCTGAGTCACGTTATGTTGGATAACATATGCTTCATGACGCAGAAATTCACTGGAAGTATAGAAGCCTGAAGTCGGAGCAACCTTCTCATAGGCCTCCGTTTCGGTTCCTACGCCGTCATTCCCCCAGAAAGTCCGCCTTCCCGCGCATGAAAAAATCAGTATACACTGCGGCGAAAACTCAATAAGCTGTTCCGCCTTCTCTCTCGTGGATTCAAGGATCGTCCAAGGATCGCCATACGCCAGTCTCGCCATGGAATCCTGAAGCATATCGGATGTCATTATAAGAAATCCCTCCGGCGTACACGCAACAGGCGCCCTCATTATGTCTATGCCCTTATCCCTGTACAAAAACGGAAACTCAAGGGTATGCAAAAAGAAGTTCTCGTCATTTTTGATCCTCAGATATCTGTAATAAGTATCGTATGCCGGTCTTCCGTTCAGTTCCTTAAGAATCGCTCCGTCTGCAGAAGTCACATTAAGGAAGGACCCCAAAGGCTTCCAGCCGCAGACATGGGAGGAAGTTATATGAAGATCTTCTCCCCCCATCAGGATGAAAACTACGCCCTTTTCCTGATAACCGCCTTCTTTGGAAAAGACACAGGCATCGTCCACATTGATATCCGCGCCGAAAGCTCCTCCACCGAAGATCTGGACATTCTCCGTCACCTTTGACAGCCCCTCGCAAAGCCCTGTAAGAGACATTCCCCGTATCGTAAGGAGAAACTCCACTCCCTTTACCCATTTGTTATCCGCTACCGCCCTGCAAAGCTCCCTTGATACCTCCTCCTGGGTATCTTCAGTGAGTTTATACTGAAGGATCTTTATCCGGGTAGTTTCATATTCAAGAAACGAGCATGTAAGGACAAATGAGTCCTGCGAAAAATCCCCATGCATTATATTTCCATTGGAGGAACATCCTGCATACTCCGCTTCCGGAAGAATCTCTTCTATTTTTTCAAGCGTTTCCCCGATCCGTTCTTTACTTGTGATCTCGGTATAGATGTGTATGAGCATACCCTTAAACGAATGCTCATCATAGTAATTTCGAAGCTTCAAAAGCTCCTCATCCAGAGTCTTAAGATCCCTGAATGATATCTGTAACTGTTTCATACCAAACCCCTTTTTTTGACAGCGCAATGATAAATATGCCGACGTTTCACTTATATCATTTTCTATGCATAACGTCAATCATGTACGACCGATAACAAGCGTCATTTCCGCGGTGTTTTTAGTGTATGATAACAGCAGTTTCTAATCCTCTATCCCCTTGCAGGCATACCCTGCAAGCGGTATCATTAATTCTATGGATAAGCATATGCCTGACAAAAAAGAGTTAAAGGATGACGGTCTTCGCTTCTTTACCATCATAACCAGAAAGGACATTGCATCTTATGCATCAAGCACCGCGTTTTTCTTCTTCATCGCGATCATCCCGTTCCTTATCCTGCTGTCCATGCTGCTTCCCCTGACGGGGATCACGGACGACCATTTGATAAAGATCATTACCGCCGTAACTCCGGAATTCACGGATCTTATGGTGGTGCTTATAATAAAACAGGCTTATTCTGCCTCTTCCGGCGTTGCCTCCATTTCGATCCTTGCCCTGCTCTATGCTACTGCCCGGGGCATGGTTGCTCTGCTCCACGGACTTAATGATATTTATGAGATCAGGAAGAGAAACGATCTTGCACTGATCGTCCGCTCCTTCCTCTATACTCTTCTTATGATAGTTAATATGGTTTTACTGCTGGTACTTATAGTCTTCGGAGAGGCAATAATGCATGTTATGCTGGATTACCTGGTGGTTCCGTATAAGCTGACCGTGATATTTACCCTTCGTTACTTATTCATCCTGGCAGTGGGCGTATTAAGCCTCATGTTCATATATGCCTTCATCCCTGCCAAAAGACAGCCCTTTAAGAAGCAGTTTCCCGGCGCGATATTCACTACCCTTGCCTGGGTCATCTTCTCCTATATTTTCTCACTCTTTATCAGCAGCAGCATATACAGCACCTATTACGGAAGCCTTGCCTCCGTTGCCGTCTTCATGCTGTGGCTGTACGGAGTATTCTACATCCTGCTCCTCGGCGCCGTAATCAACCAGTCCCTGAAACAGCACTGATCTTAAGAACAGCCACGGATTAATTCCGTGACTGTTCCTTATACCCGCAAACGAAACCTTCATGACTGCTTCTCAGAGGACAGGACTTTGCTTAAAACCCCAGCGAGTCGTTTACAAGGATCACGTGTATCCTTCCCGGATGTCTTGAAAATCTGGTAATAAGGAACTGACAGCAGATAGTGTCAGGCGACTTGCAGTCCATGCAGGTTCCGGTCGCGGCACACGGCGTATTAAGATTAAAACGCTGTACGTTTATCGGTGCCGCCACGTTTCTTGCTCTCTTCATGGCAGAGTCCGTATCCGCGCAGACCTTATTCATACCTACGATGAATAAAACCTTCTTAGGTCCCTGGGCTATGGCCGAAACCCTGTTGGAATTGCCGTCAATATTAACTATGACACCGTCATCACTCATTGCGTTTGCGCTGGAGATAAAGACATCGGAATCATAGGCTTTAAGCATAGCCGCCCTCTTATCCTCCTCCTTATCCCTGTCAATGAAGTTATACTCTCCTTCAATAAGGGCATCCACAAGTCCTATCTCCCTGGCGCTCATACAGCCTCCCATGGTCACGGTGCTGCCCTTCGGAATAAATTCAAGAGCCTTTTCAAGCGCCTCCTCCTTAGACTTAGCATAGCTTCCGGTCATATTGCGTGATTCCAGTCCCTTGATGACCTTTGCCGCCAGCAGCTCATTTCTTTTTGCGATCCTCTCATCCATAGATAAATCTCTCCTTTCCGTGTTGTTAAGTCAGATAGATTATACAGCTTATAAAACATATTTTATGTCAACCATAATACTTTATGTTAACTATATATATTATGTAAATTTGTATATATTATGTTAACAGATAATTAATTGGATTTCTCAAATATAAAAATGATATTCATGTTATGTTAATTATTTATGTAATATAAATCTCTGTATAAAATCAACTCGTACAATTTACATAAATCCACCATTTATGTAAATCTTTTTTCAACCCTGTATCATCTCAACTATGGCCGGCAGGAACTGCTTTTTTCTGGATACTATCCCCGGTAATACTACGCTTATCCCCCCCTCTTCGATCGTGCAGGAGAAAGCATACTCTAAAACTGTTCCTGCATCCTTTCCCACAAAAAGAACCTCTGAGCTTTCTTTTATAATGTCCGTTAAAAGGAAGAAGAGCATCTGAAGTCCGTCCTCTGACCTCTTCTTTTCAAGCTCAGGCATGATCTTTTCCCTTATCTGGGAAAGCTCCTCCGTATCCATGGCATTTATCTGTCCTATGCCGATATTCAGCTCTCCTATGGAAAATCTCTTGAAATCCTGCCTTAAAATCTCATCAGCAGTCTTCTTTTCCAGATTTGAGCCGGCTCTGAACATCTCCCTTGCAAACTGTTCGGCATCCACTCCCGCAATTCGTGCCAGCTCCTCTCCCGCCTTCTTATCCACATCGGTACAGGTCGGAGACCGGTACATAAGTGTATCGGAAAGTATTGCAGCCAGCATGATCCCGGCCATGTCCGGTTTTATTTCCACTCCTGATTCGTTATACATCTGCCAGATTATGGTGGAAGATGAGCCCAGGGGCTGATTTCTGAAAAATACCGGTGAAAGCGTCGTAACGGTTCCCAGCCTGTGGTGGTCTATTATCTCAAGGATCTCCGCATCCTCCATGCCGTCAACCGCCTGACTTTTTTCATTATGATCCACAAGGATCAGCCTTTTCTTTTTAACCCCCAGGAAGTTTCTCCTGGAGATCATGCCTACAAAGTTATCTCTCTTGTCCAGAACCGGGAAATATCTGTGTCTCATATTGGTGATGACCGGCTCTATATCCTCTATGAAGTCATCCATGCGAAAGGTTGTAAGCCCCTCCCGCTTCATTATGGCTCTTACCGGCATACTCTGGTGGATAAGCCTTGCCACGGTGAAGGTATCGTGAGGCGTTGATATGATATGGCAGCCGTGATTTTCTGCTCTTTTTTGAATAGAAGCCGAAATCTTTGCTCCCTCGCATACCACTATGCAGCCCGCTTCCATTTCTATGGCGCAAAGCTGGGTATCATAGCGGTTTCCAAGGATCACGAGATCTCCCGGTTCTATCATATCCTCCAGCATCTCGGGATTTCCTGCCGCTATTACGACCTTGCCCTTTTCAAGAAGATCCCCCACCTCTCCTACAACCATTTCGCCCTCTAAAGTCTCGGTTATATTCCTGTAGGGGGTTTTTGCCTTTGCCAGCACCTTCTC
>JAFPZU010000128.1 GCA_017417105.1 Lachnospiraceae bacterium
CTTCTTTACTTAAAACACCATCTTGCCGCCAGCTGCTTCGTTGTCGTCAGTCGTCGTAGCCCGCTACGACTCCTTCCTCCGCCTAGCATCTGACGACAATCTGGCATTTTAACTAAAAGAGTCATTGAAACGCTCCACTAGTCCTCTATCTGGCTTACTACCCTCCGGATCTTAAGCAGTGCTTCCGTATATTCGTATTCCCTGATATCCTCTCTGGCGTTTTTCAGTACGTTGATCAGGGTAAACCGGAAGGGATACCGCATAAGCGAGTCAATAAGCTCAAGCGCTTTCTCATCATCAAAATCCTCAACAGCCTCTATAAGCTCGCGACCGGTTTTCTCAGCTTCCTCTGCGGATATCTCCGATGCAGGATGTACCTCCTCCATAAGACCATAGGGTTCTATTATACGGACGACTTTATCAAGCTTTTCCAGCAGTTCGTCCGACGATGAAACCATCCTGTCATTCTCACCGGACTTGCCTAGGAGTTCCATCTGCTCCGCGACGCTGCCCAGGGCGTCAGCTCCTATAGTTCTTGCATTGCTCTTCAAAGCGTGGACAAGAATAACAAGTTCATCATATTTCTTTCCGGATATACTGTCCTTTATCCCGGATATCGTCCTGGGGGAACGCCTGTAAAACCTTTGCAGCGCCGCAAGGTATTTCTCGGCATTTCCCGTAAATCCAAAGCCTTCATCCACATTAAATCCGGCTTTTTTCAGATCATCAAATGTAAAGTCTTTCATATATCATTCTCTCCGCTATATCATGTTGTTCCCTCATCGGGGACCATCTGCCTTGACACCAGATCAGCAAAATATCCGTTTCTTTCCATCAGCTCCCTGTAAGTTCCGTCCTCTACTATATGGCCTCCGTCAAACACCAGGATCCTGTCGCACTGCCTGATGGTAGAAAGCCTGTGCGCTATGACTATCCTTGTGCACTTCATGGAATCCAGGGCCTCGGAGACTTTTCTCTGTGTGATATTATCAAGCGCTGACGTAGCTTCATCAAGGATCAGAAGCCTGGGTTTTGGCGCAACTGCCCTGGCTATCATGAGCCTTTGCTTCTGTCCTCCCGATATGCCGCCGCTGCCTTCCGATATCAGCGTATTCATTCCCATGGGCATGCGGCGTATGTCCTCATCTATACCCGCGATCTTTGCCGCCTCCCAGGCATCGGCAAGCTTAAGGTGCGGTGCCGCTATCACTATATTGGAAAAAATATCCCCCTGAAAGAGCCGGCCGTTCTGTGTCACCGCCCCTATATGCTTCCTGAGAGATTTAAGGTCTATGGTATTTATATCCTTACCGTCATAATATATACCGCCCTTTGAGGCTTTTTCAAAACCGAGCAGAAGTCTGACAAGGGTTGATTTACCACAGCCCGTCTTTCCTACTATCGCCACATACTGCCCGGGCTTTATCTTCAGTGAGATATCATCCAGTATGACAGGTCCCCCCTCACTGTAGCTGAATGACAGATCATTTATCTCGATTCCTCCCGATATTCGGGTAAGCACTTCTTTTTTCTCGGAGACCTCCGGTTCCGTTTTTAAAAGCGGCTCCGCCATTTCAAAAACAGGTCTGATATTGGCTGCGGTAAGGGCTATCCCGAAAAGAGACATGAAAGCTCCGGAAACCATACCGTAGGCTGTATTGAATGCATAGTATTCCGGGGGTGATACCTTTGAAACTATTGCGGCATTATACATCACTATCGTACCTATAAGGGATATCGCCTGGCTTATCACACCGTTTATCTTGAGGAATAAAGGCGGATTATAGTCAAGCTCCGCAACCTTCGCATACAGATCCCCCCATCTGGAAAAAGCCCTGTACTCAGCTCCTGACAGCTTTATCTTTTGTATTCCCGTTACCGCCGCATAGCTCATACCGCTCTCTTTTGAAGAAAGAAGCATCCTTTTACGGGAAAGCTTCATCTGAAGCAGAGATGACAGAACCGAGAACACCACTGTTATAAGAATGATCGTAAGTGCCGGAACCGTAAGCGCCGGCGCATAGGCAAATATCTGTGTGATATAAACAAGTGAAAACACCGAGGTCAGCCCGGTATTAAGTATCACCTGAACAAGGGTTGAGCAAAGCGAATTCACATATGATGCTCTTGATGAAAGCTCACCTGCCCCGTATTCCTTGAAAAACCCTGCCGGAAGGGACAATATCCGCATCATCGTCGCAGACTCCACACATATGCTCATCTTTGTGTCTATCCTTGTGGAGACAAGAGACTTCGCGGCAGTTAACATGATCCCGCCTACAGTGGCACTGAAAAGGAAAATCCCGGTAGAAAGCAGCAGTGACGTATCCCTGCTTTCCGTTACGGTACTGAAGATGAAATAATTTATCCTCGGTATCAGCATTCCCGAAAGCGTAACCATCAAGGTGGCAAGTATCACAAGAATATAGTCGGCAGGCTCCAATATCTCTACGATATATCTTATAAGGTCTGCTATTCCCAATTTTTTCATTGGGAAAGGCCTGTAGAATGCATAAGCCTCTGCTTCAAAAAGTGATTCCTTTTCTACATTTATGAGGACATTCTCGCCCTTATCCGCATCATAATATCTGTAATGTGAAAGCCCAAAGGGCATCAGCGCTACTGGACTGCCATCCTTTTTCAAAAAGCCCAGCATGGCTCCGAAGGCATCCTTTGACCATCCCTTTTTCAGCTCTACTCTCCGGTACATTACGCCTGAAGGGTGAAGGGCATATTCCAGCCTGTCTTCAAGTGTTTTGATCTTATCGGGTATCTCAGCACTTGTTACGTGGTAATACTTCAGGATCTCTTCAACGGCTCCCTGCGCCATCTCATTCCGGTCATTATGAGCCGCACTGTTCCGCCTGCCCGTAACGGCACCCGCTATCCTCATGATGGTTCTGTCAAAACCATCCCTGTCATTCTTTTTTCTGTGTCTTATCTGTTCGTCAAACCAGCCCATTATTCGTTCGTCACAAGTTCCCTGTATGCTCCGCCCTTTGCATACAGCTCCTCATGACGTCCTCTCTCGACTACACTTCCGTGATCAAGCACTATTATTTCGTCGCAGTCCCTTATGGTTGAAAGTCTGTGCGCTATAACTATACAGGTTATTCCCCTGTCTTTAATGGAATTTACAACCTCATACTCTGTCTTTGCATCCAGCGCCGAGGTCGCTTCGTCAAGTATCACTATGGTAGGATCCTGTGCAAGGACACGCGCTATCTCCATCCTCTGCCGCTGCCCGCCGGAAAAATCATTTCCGCCCTCGATCATTTTGTGGTCATAGCCACTCTCTCTTTGGATTATATCGCTGTGAATATGAGCATCCCTTGCCGCAGCGATCACCTCAAAATCCTTTATCGTATCATCCCACATCCGGATATTCGCGGATATCGTATCCTCAAACATGATGATATCCTGATCCACCACGGCAAGAGATCCGGTGAAAACGCTCCTGTCAATTTCGGATATGGGTCTTCCGTCAAAAAGGATCTCTCCGCTCCAGGGTTTGCAGAGTCCGGAAAGAAGCTTTGACAGCGTGGATTTACCGCAGCCGCTCTGCCCCACAAAAGCAACTCTGCTCCCGGGCTCAAGAGTCAGGTCAAAGTCTTTTATAAGAGGCTTGTCAAGTCTTGAATACCCAAAAGTGACACCCCGCATCTCTACCTTACCCTTCAGTTTCTTATAACTTTTCGATACGTCAGAACGGGCAGGATCACTATACTCATCAGAGGGGTATTCCATTACATCTTCTATTCTTTCCATCTCTGTTCTAAGCTCCTGCAGAGTCTGTCCTGCTGATATAAAAGTTGATGCCGGAGAAGTAAAGGATGACAGGAAGCCCTGAAAAGCAGTTACCATACCTATGGTAAACTCTCCCTTAAAAATAAGATACACACCTGTCATCTGTACAAGGGTATTCGTAAGAACCTGAACAAGGGACGGGATACTGCCCAGATACTGGTTAAGCTTTGCAAACTTCACTTTCTGGGTATTGACACTTGAATGATACCCTGCCCATTTCTGGAAATATCCCTCTTCAGCGCCACTGGCCTTTATCGTTTCTATCATCTCTATTCCCGCCGTTGTACAGCTGGAGAGTTTTCCCGCATCACGCATCTGTATTCGTGAAAGATTGATCCTTCTTTCAGATATGATCCTTGACATGAGCATATTTATAACTATGGAAGATATACCTATCATTGTAAGTATCACACTGTTTTTCAGCATGACTGCAAGGTAGAATATCATCATGAAAGCATTAAGCGCCAGTGGCGCAAAGGTATAGATCAGGGAATTGGATATGCTTGCATTTCCCGCCCGTCTGGAAAGAATATCCCCAGCGTACCTTTGTGAAAAAAAGTCCATTGGAAGGTTCAGTATCTTCCACATATATGATGTGTTGCCGTAGACAGCCATCTTTCCGTCTATCCGTTTGGAAAAAACTGCCTGTATAAGACCTGCCAGAAGCTGGATAATAGCAAAAAGCGAGATCGTCACCATAAACGGCGCATACCATAAAGGATCCATTCCCGTCAGAAGCCGGTCCAGAAATATCCTGGAAAACACCGGGTTTATTATCCCGATAAGGGAAGAGATAATGCCTGTCACTGCTACAAAGGCTATGGCAACCCCACAGCCTTTAAGCCGGCTCTTTGCAAATTCAATGGTCGACCTTTGTTTTCCGTCAGCCACAAAACTGTCAGAAGGAGAAAACATCATGCAGATGCCGGTGAACTTCTCGTCAAATTCCTCCATTGTGACGGAATAAGTACCTTTTGCGGGATCATTGAGATATGCCCGGTTTTTCTTAAAACCGTCCAGCACCACAAAGTGGTTGAACTCCCAGTGGGCTATGCAGGGAAAAGCCCCGTTGTCTCTAAGATACTCCGGCTCATATCTGTAGCCCTGAGCATTAAGTCCGTAGTTTCTTGCCGCAAGAAGGATATTTTTCGCATTGGAGCCATCCCTCGACACTCCGCAGTCCCGCCTTACCTGTTCCAAAGGAACCCACTTGCCAAAGTACGCAAGAACCATGGCAAGGCACGCAGCGCCGCACTCAAGGGCTTCCATCTGCATTATAAAGGGAACCTTTGCAAGCCCTTTACTGACCGGCGTTCTTATTTCATTCATTGTCTGCCGAATAAAAATGAAAGCGGACTGATTCTTTCGGTAACAAGCTGTGCTTCGTAAGATCCGTCCGTAAAAGTGCCCTCTACATCTATTTCGTAAACCCACTCTCCCGGCTGCATGTCTCCTACAAAAAGAGCGTAAGGATCAGTGGTCTCCCATACGGTTACCGGCTTTGAATTTCTTAAGGCAGCATTGTACTCCTCACCGTCTACCTTTACTGTCATGTCTTTTTCAAACCGGTCGCCATACTCTTTTTTTACGAGACAGACCATTCTGCCGTCCTTTGCTATGCCTACTCCCGGCACCGTCGAATCAATATGCCCGAAGATTCCGAGGACACACGCTCCCGCGAGTATGATCATAATGGCTGTGAGTATGAACCAGATACCCGGATTTGAAAGCTTCACATAGTCGTTCAGCTGATCGGGTGATGAAATACGCTCTATTGATTTATCCCTGAAGATCGTTTCGTTTTCCATGATATCATTATATACTGAATGCGGTTAAAAAACGACCATTTACGCAAAATCGCTGTCACAGGCTGTCATCCTTACGTATAATCAGATAAGGATACTGAAAAAGGAGGATATCGATATGGGTGATAACTTAAATATGGCGTTAAATGATGATATGATGGAGGCAGCTACCGGCGGTCTGGCGGATACGGATCCTTACGGATACGTATGTGAGGGGACCATTATCAAAAGCGCAGGATCCGCAGCCGGGAAGACCATGTACAGTGTAGATGCGGATAACGGAAGAAAATACTGGGCGACCTGGAGCTATGAAACGGTTCTGTCGAAGGGAGAAAGGGTACAGCTGATCCACGCCGATGACGGAAGCTATATACTTGAAGCGATCATAGATTAAAAGTGGTCGTTCGAATCCCACTTGTAAACTGTTTCCTGTTCAACGCAGAGGGTGGGATTCCCACCGGCAGCTCCGCTGCCTTTCAGGCCGGCCCACTAAAAAAAGCTCCACTGGAGCTTTTTTTCCGGCTTCGCCGTCGTGGTCGTTCGAATCCCACTTGTAAACTGTTTCCTGTTCAACGCAGAGGGTGGGATTCGAACCCACGCACCGGAGACCGGCCTAAAGCATTTCGAGTGCCTCCTCTTGGACCACTTGAGTACCTCTGCTCACATCTGATCTGCACCATACAGACCTTTTCATACGAAGAGCGATCCGGACCATCATCCGGACCGCTCCTGTGATTATATTATCATACTGCCCTTCGCGTCAATACGGCCAATATATAGAAGCGAGATCCGTATTTTTATCATTTTCCTTAACTACGACCCAATCTCTTGTCTCTTCATCCTTATAATCATGACCACCCTCTACTATATGCTCGTACATTTCCTTATACTTGTCAGGATCCATACGAAGCCACTTGTCTCCAAGACTCTTTCCGTTTGAATCATAATAGAAGACTCTTCTTCCTCTGTAATAGCAGGCCATGATGCTGCGATCTTCCGTGATGTTTGTCCAGCTTCCGTACCAGCCCACAAACTCGTATCCGTCTATGCAGGGATCAGCCGGATCCGGAAGAGTGGTGCCGTACCATACAACATCCGTCCAGCACAGGGCTCCCGTGGAACCGTTATACCATTTTACAACGCAGGTCTGTCCGGGTATGCCAACCGGATTCTTCGCTATCGTTTCCTCAGCCGACAGCCTGCATGGAGAAGCCATTGGAGTAGGCGCCGCCTTAAGCTCCCTTGTTTCCTTGGGTATGATACTCAGATCAGTAGTGGTATAGCTCAATACTCCAGTAGGAAGATTGTGATACACATTACAGGCCTGTACTGCCTGGCTCTCATTGCCCATCGGCATATATACCGCATACGCTACGGTATCTGTCTGTACGTTCGCCAAAGCAACATTCCATCCGCAAAAAGCATATCCGTCTATATTGATATCCTTGGGACCCTGATATGTCATATCCGTCCCCTGCGGAACCACCTTCTGAGTGACTCTTCCCGGTGTAATGAATGTTACCGTTACATTCGCCGCGAAAGCCATTGACGCCATCATCACTGATGCAAGAATAAATACTGCTGTTCCCGTAACGATCTTAAAAACTTTTTTATCCATAATATTTTCCCCCTCTGACCTTAATCGGTAGACATAAAATATTATAGATTCAAAATCCCCCGTTTTCAACCACTACATATGGGACAAACCCGCCTGAAAACAGCTAAACCTGTCATTTTATTCCTTTTTGCAGGAAATAAGGAACTGTTCATAAATAACTTGAACAGTTGGCGAAGGTCAAGCGTTCATATGCGACGAAGAAAGCCTCGGCGTAGCGGGCTACGCCGGGGCTTTCTGAAGAAGCAGATGGACGTTTGAACGAGACAAATGATCAAGTTATTTTGCAACAGTTCCTAATTATGTCACATATCCTGTCAACATCGGAAATACTAAGATCTGCATACATGGGAACCGTGAGTACACTCCTGCTGATATTCAGCGCAACAGGGGTTCCCTCCGAATTGTACCTGCTCTTATAGCAGTCCATCTCTGATATGAGAGGATAAAAATACTTTCTTGCCCCGATGCCATTCTTTTTCAGGGATTCAAAAACTTCGTCTCTTCCGGCGCCAAATGTTTCTTTTTCGAAGACTATGGGAAAATACGCATAATTAGGTTTTACATCCTTCTGTACCGTATTCAGCTTCAGTCCCGGTATCCCGGTCAGCCTCTCCCTGTACCTGTCACTGACTTTCTTTCTTTTTTCTATCTCTTCGTCCACATGCCTCAGATTACAAAGCCCCATTGCCGCGCTGAACTCATTCATCTTCGCATTGGCTCCGATATAGGATACCGTTTCCTCACCGGTTATTCCGAAATCCTTGATCCTTCTTGTCTTCAGCTCAAGCTCAGGATCCCTGTAGCATATTGCCCCGCCCTCTACAGTGTTGTAAACCTTTGTTGCATGAAAGCTGAAACAGCTGATGTCTCCGAAGGACCCGACACCCCGTCCTTTATAGGTTTCTCCGAAGGTATGCGCTGCGTCATATATGACCTTCAGGCCATGCTTGTCTGCGATCTCCTGTATCTTCTCTATCCTGCATACATTTCCATAGACATGGATCGGCATTATCGCCACAGTACTCTCGGTTATAAGCTCTTCAATCCTGTCAACATCTATGGTGTAGTCATCTGGATCTATATCACAGAATACAGGCGTAAGTCCGCTCCTTACTATTGAATGAGTGGTCGATACGAAAGTAAACGGTGATGTGATGACTTCTCCTTTTTCCAGGCCCAATACCGCAAAGGAAAGCTCCAAAGCCATATGACCATTCACATAGAGCTCTATATTGTCTACTCCCAGGTATTCCCTGAGTTCCGCTGTAAGCTCCTTATGCTTCGCCCCGGAATTTGTAAGCCAGTGGGTCTCCCAAAGGGAACGTATCTCTTCCGTATACTCCTCAAAAGGCGCCATCGATGACCTGGTAACCTTTATGTCATTGCCCATATTTATAATCTCTCCCATCCTTCTATCGTCTTAACTTCACTGTCCAGTCCCGAAATATACGCTTTAGGGTATATCACGTGGCGCCCCTTTGGATCGCCCAGCAATGCTCCCCAGGTTGAAAACGTGGAATTTGCTAAAATATTTCCCCTGCATATGCTCATAAGATACATATCCTTCCAGGAATCAGATCCTGTATTACCCGATACGATCGTCCTCTCCTCAGCCGGTATCCAGTGAAAGGCTTCTTTAATGAAATCCTTGTCATCGGAGAAAATAAAGAAGTGGGGCTTTTCATAAATCTCCCTCATTCTTTTTACCGCTGCCCTGTAGTAGTCCTCTCTCAGCAGATCAAATTTCCCGGCATATATGGGATCAAGGTAATCCCCGCGCCTTACGTGTATGGAAACTGCCTCTGCTGATTCTATATGATGAGCCATAACGGATGAGCTTGCAACCTCTTCTTCCGGAAACTTAAATATCCGCCTTATTTCGTCCAGATCGTCCCGGTAGTAGACCTCCGAAATATAAAACCCCGTAAGGTAATGATTTCTCCTTGTATCAAGGTTCTTCATCTCAATTAGGGATATCTCATCCCTGCAGTGTTCTTTTATGTATTTTTTATCAAATATCCTTAGACCCCTGTTTATATAGCGCCCAAGAGGGATATTAAGCGGAAACTGCCCTGATGTCAACGCTATCTCCAAAGGCGATGCTTCGGGAATTTTGATCCCAAACAGTTTTTTCAGCTCATACCCCTGATGCTCCACCTTCCATTCAAACCAGGTTAGATCACCCCTGACTCTGACTTCGGGATGCTGCTTTACAAGCGATCGGAAAAAAACATATTGGAACATCTGATTCCCAAGTCCGGAATTAAACTGCTGTACTATCATCCGCCCTCTGTAACCTCCGGGATCCTCCCAGGCTTCCAGGCGCCTGTATTCTCATTGAGCGCAGGCTTCGGAAGATGTAGCAGCACATGCAGCAGATCGTACTTAAAAACGGTAACAAAAAGCTTCCACGCTTTACGTGACGGATTTTTCACAAAGATTGAAGTTCCCAGCTTAAAATCATACCACGCCCGTTCTCTTTCTCTCCGATCCATAGGACGGTACTGCTCCAGCCAGTACATCTGCGCCACATGAAAGTAAGTCTCCTGAATATACTGATCCCTCTGCCTGTTAAGAGAATTCCAGTTCTCCCCGCCATCCTTTGCCACATATCTCCAGGAACTCATCACCTCGTCAAAGTGATGCATAGGCCCGTGCAGCAGAGCGAAGAGCAGTATCCAGGCATCATCTATGAAATCATGTGCCCTGTATATAACGGAATAATCGTACTTCCCGTCCTTCCAAAAGTTTCTTGTTATAATGGATGCTGTCTGTCCCGGCCAGATATCAGCCGCTCTGTAATCCTTCAGAGTATAATCGTCTCTCTCCCAGGTATAAAGCCTTAAGGGAGACCTGTCCCTAAGCTCTTCTCCGTCCTCTCCTATAAGAAGCGACGGATTCGCACATCCCGAACAGGTGGGATTCTCCTCCAGAAAATCTACCGCCTTCTGCAGCTTACGCTCATCCGTCCAGTAGTCGTCTCCTTCAAGAGTCGCCACGTACTTTCCCCTGCAGGCCATGGCAGTCTCATATACATTAAGTGTAGGTCTGCCGAAATTCCTTTCACGGAATAAAAGACGTATCCTGTCGGGAAACCTGCTTTTGTATTCACGCAGTATCTCCCTTGTGCTGTCCGTTGAAAAATCCTCTCCGACCACTACCTCAAAATCAAAATCCGTTTTCTGTGACAGCACGGTATCGAGGGATTTTCGAAGATACTTTTCATGGTTATATGTGATAAAAAGTACGGATACCAAAGGCTCAGTCATCTTCCGTCTGCTCCTTTAACATGGCCTCAAATTCTTCACGTCCGACGGTTCTTATTCCTCCGTTTCCGGCTTCAAATATAAGATCACAGTTTTTTATGGTCGTAAGTCTGTGGGCGATTATAAGCATTGTCTTTCTTCCGTGAAGCGAATCTATTGCTTCCATGACAGCCTGCTCCGTTTCCGTATCAAGGGCGGCCGTGGCCTCATCAAGAACCAGAAACTCCGGATTGCCGTACAGGGCTCTTGCTATACCTATCCTCTGCCTCTGTCCTCCGGAAAGCCTGACTCCCCTCTCTCCCACCTTGGTATCAAGGCCCTCCGGGAGGCTTTTTACAAACTCTGTAAGCTGCGCTTCCCCGACAGCCTCCCATACCCTGTCATCATCGATCTCCTCCTGCTCTATGCCAAAAGCAATATTCTCCCTTATGGACTCATCGGAAAGAAAGATAGCCTGGGGAATATAAGCAAGCTTCTTTGCCCAGGTCATGGGATAATCGTGAACGTTCATCCGGCCGTACTTTACGGCTCCGCTCTTAGGGCTGAATATTCCAAGGATTATATCCGCCACTGTCGTCTTCCCGGCTCCGGAGGCGCCTATCAGTCCCACCGAGCTTCCTGCAGGAATTTCAAAGGAGGTATCGTGCAGCACATCCTTCTCGGTATTCGGATAGGAAAAACTGAGATTTTCTATGGAGATCTTTGTCGCATCCGATACATCAGGCGCATTGCTTTCGTCCTTATATTCGACCTCAAGCATATCCTCAGTCTCCTTCAGATCGTGATATATGAGATCTATGGAGGGCATCAGAAATGAGATCCCGTTGAAATAGTTAGCGATCTTTCCCACGGAAGGAAGAAGCTTAAAAGCCGCAACAGCGAAAGCCGCAAGCTCAGGGACTATGGCTCCTATATCCGTTCCGTTAAGAACCTTTGCTATCATAACGGCAAGGATTCCCGCCATACAGACCATTTCTATCAAGTACTTAGGAACCGCCCCGAAAAAATTTGTGCGAATGAGGGCATCCATCTTTCGCTCGCCGCCGTAGGTAAATTTATCTACAAAGTACTTTTCCCTGTGGAGTATCTTTATATCCTTTACGGCTCCCAGCGCCTCCTCTATAGCCTGATGCATACGGCCGTCATACTCCTGATTAATCTGTCCGTAGCGGTTTGCCCTTTTCCTTGTAAGAGCCATGAAAACCCCCACGCTGACAAAAAGCACAAGAGCGATGGATATCGTCATCACAGGATCCTTCACCAGAAGATAAATAACAAGGAGTCCTGATAGAAGCAGCTCGGAGATGAGACTTAAAAACTGGAGGATCAGCTGAAAAAGTCTCTCGCTGTCCAGCATTATGTTTCTTATCATATCCGAAGTGTTGTGATCCAGATGGTAGATATACGGCTTTTTCATGTAGCAGTCTACGAGTCTTGATTCCACCTTCAGCTGGTTATGGTATATAAAACTGTACAGGTAATAGTACATCAGACTGAGATATACGTTTTTTATCACATATATTACGATAATGACTGCAGCCAGACCTATGAACATCTGCCTGTTATCATACAAAGAGAAAGCATCTCTGAAGGTGCGAAGAAAAACATTCCTTTCGATCTCTTCAGGTGTTGTGATAACCGTTGTAAGGGGCATGAAAAGAGATACTCCGAGAAGCTCCATTCCCGCTCCTATGAATATCGCAACAAGCAGGAAGAACATATCGCGTTTCTGTTTTTTGTTAAAAATGTATGATATTTCCGATATCAGCTTTTCCATATCGCACTTCTTACTTTTCTTTTAAAAAGCAGCAGCTTTCTCTTTCGCAGGATCCTCCTTCTGTGCTTATCATCAAGTCTTTTAAGCTCGGATAGGATTATCTCCTCCTGGATCATTGTCTGACTGTCCTTATTCTTAAGGGAAAGTCCACCCCCCTCAGTGTAGGCTGTACCGTATTCACCGGTACAGTAAAACTCGTGATCCCTGGCAAGGATCAGCAAAAGCTCATAGTCTTCAAACAGGCTCCGGTCTTCGTTGTATCCTCCCGCTGCCCTAAGGGTCTCCGTTTTTACAACATAATCCCTCATGATCGAGTCCCATTTTCTGGTTATCAGGAGATCATCATACACATTCCCGCAAAGATAATATGAACGATCTTTCTTTTTTGTAAGGTGCTTCCCCTCAGAAGTGATAAAACCCGTGACCGAATACGCGATCACATCACCGCCCTTTTCCTGCTGAAGCTTCATTTCAAGTTCCAGCTTTTCTTTGTTGAGGTAATGGTCATCGGCGTCTATAAAGGTCACATATTCGGTATTAACCAGGGAGAGCCCGGTGTTTCTTGTATTGCTCACCCCCGAGTTTTTAGGTTTGTAAAAAGCCCTTACATTGGGATACCTCTTTGTAAGCCTGTCGATAACACCCTGAGAGCCATCGGTTGAACCGTCATCCACGATTATGACCGCTTCGGGCTTACAGGTCTGACCCTCTATGCTTTCAACGCATTTTTCCAGATAGCCGGCTTTATTATAATTTGGTATCACGACCGTGAGAGTTCCGCTCATTTCAGGAAATCCTCCACATCACCGAATCTTTCAATATTAGACCTTATCCAGGCCTCATCCTTATCCCACCACCTGCTGTTCAGAAGCTCTTTTATCTGATCCTCAGAAAACCGGTATTTTACCGTTATTGCCGGAATTCCCACGTTTATGGAATACGGAGGAACATCCTTTGTAACAAGGGCTCCCGTTCCGACAACGGCTCCGTCGCCTATTGTCACTCCCCCCATGATCCTTACATCATTTCCGAGCCAGACATCGGATCCTATCCTGGTTCTTTTTTCCGGCATATCCTGAAATCTGCTTTCCTTCACATAGGTAAAGCCAGTTATCTCTTCCCGCACGTTAAATGCCGGATGCAAGGCCACAAGCTTCTCAGTCGGGTGAGACCCTATAACTGTTTTTACATCACTTCCGATGCTTGTATACCTTCCTATATCCGTATCTGTTATATCACAGCCCTGCTGGACATAAGACCCAAAACCCATAACGCAGTTTTTAAGTACCGAATTCCTGCCCACAAGATTTCTTCCCTCAAGTCTGGTTCCCGGAATATAGGATCTCTGCCGCATAATGCTTTTTGTGGACAGTTCCTTACCTGCTCTTATAAAAGGCCAGATAAAAAACCTGTACAGGATGGATGCTCCCTCCGCCAGTTTTCTTTTTATAAATCCCACTTTACCCGTGCTCCGTAAGATCCTCTATAGTATCTGCCATATGCTCCCAGGAAAATCTCGGAGCATCTTTTCTTATGTTTTCAGCAAAATCCACCGTTTTTTTGAGATCATAAAATCTCTGTATGGCATCCGTCAGTGCCCCGGGGCTTCCTGCTTCACAAAGCACCCCCGTCTCTCCGTCTTTCACTACCTCCGGAAGTCCCCCGACTTTTGTTGCGATCACCGGCTTTTCAAAGCCGAAAGCGATCTGTGCTATCCCTGACTGGGTGGCATCAAGGTAGGGAAGGACAACTGCATCGCATCTTTCAAAATACTCTCCGACTTCTTTGTCCGGGATATACCCGTCCCGTATCGATATCCTGTCCGTAAGATGCAGATCCGTTATCAGATGCTCATATTCTTCCCTGGATCCCGCAAAATCCCCTACAATATTAAGGTGGACGATCTCCGGTATTGCACTCATCGCCTGGATCAGTATCTTAAGTCCCTTGTAGGCTCTCACAAACCCGAAGAATAAAAGAACCGAGGCCTGATCCACCGGTACAGCGCCGCTTTCCGTTTCCACCCTCTTAAATTCGCTGTAAGTGGGATGCATGTTGACCCTGTATTTCGCATCAGGAACTATGGATCTTAAGTCCTCTGCTTCTTTGGATGAGTGCAGGATAAAGTAGTCACCCCTTTTCATGGTCAGCTTTGTAAGGAATCTGTCCAGAGGAAATCTCTCATGCGGGAATACATTATGACAGATATAAAGAACCTTTGATGTAAGCCGTCCCGTCAGTATCCTGTAACAGGGGGCAAAGTACGGATGCCACCACTGGATGATGGTAAACTCCGGTTCCAGCTTATTTATATGCTTTGCCGTTTTTAATATACTGCTGATACTGGCAGTATTCAGGATAAACTCTGTTTCTTCTGTCTTAAAGCTGTCATTGTCATAATCTCTTTGTTCCTTCCTGAAAAGGATCTTCGGATACTGCATCGAATAAGAGATCATGCTGACATCATATCTTTCACTTAAGACGCGGCAGAGCAGACCGGTATAATGGCTGATCCCTCCCTTAAAGGGATACACCGGACCGATAAGGACGACTTTCTTTCTGCTTTTTCCGGTCGTATCAGGCATCCTCTGTTCTCTTCCCGGCCTTTTCCCCTGTTTCCCTGCGGATCTCTTTTTCTGCTTCCGCCGCCTCCATACGTCTCACCCTGTACTGTACATCCTCAAGTATCTTTCTGTTGGCAGCTATGATATCCGCCTGAAGACCCAGAATGAAGGTCATGAAACCTATGATTATGAGCATGGTCGCAAAAACAAGAGACTGGGTATGTCCTGCGCCGTTTCCTCTTGCAAAAAAGATAAGGAATCTTATGACATAGGCCAATCCTATAGTAAACGGTATCAGACCGCATACACTGAAGAAGGTCAGGGGACGGTACATCAGAAAAGCCCTGATTATGGTGAGCATGGATTTTTTGATATAGCTCCCCATACTGTGAAAAAGTCTGGATTTACGAAGCTCGGGATTTGTTCTTACAGGCACCGAGGTTATGGCCATCCTGTTCCTGCCCGCCTGCACTATGGTCTCCAATGTATAGGTATACTGGTTCACCACGTTAAGATGCATGGCCGCATCTTTTGAAAAGGCGCGAAAACCCGAGGGGGCATCCGGAATATCCGTAGCGGAAGCAAGCCGCACCACATAGCTTCCAAGATGCTGCAGCTTTTTCTTAAGCGGTGAGAAATCATCAATATCGTCAATGGGTCTTTCCCCAATGACGATCTCGGCTTTCCCGTCAAGGATGGGGCGCACAAGCTTTTCTATATCTTCACCGCAGTACTGATTATCCGCATCTGTATTTACTATGATATCCGCGCCGTTTCTGATGCAGGCATCGATACCTGCCATGAAACCCCTTGCAAGCCCCTTGTTGCAGGGAAAATTAACGACATAATTGACCCCCCACTCTTTGGCGACTTCAACAGTGTCGTCCTGGCTTCCGTCGTTTATTATGAGATATTCGATCTCATCAATCCCGTCAATATGCTTCGGAAGGGCATCCAATGCAATTGTAAGTGTCTTTGCCTCGTTCAGGCAGGGGATCTGTATGATAAGCTTCATATATCCTCATCCTCCGACGTACGCCTTGCGATATATATGGGTCTCTGCTTCGTTTCCAGATACGTCTTCGCAAGATACTGTCCCATAACCCCTATGCAGAACAGCTGTATCCCTGCTACAAGAAGGATGATACATACCATTGATGACCATCCGCCCGTAGGATCTCCGAAAACCAGTTTTTTTACGATTATGAATATTATCCCAAGGAAGGAGACTACACCCATAAAAAGTCCGAACCATGTGGCCATCGAAAGCGGCGCCGTAGAAAACCCTATGATCCCCTCCATCGCATACCCGAAAAGCTTCCAGAAAGACCATTTTGTCTCCCCCGCTATCCGTTCCACGTTCTCAAATTCGATCCATTTCGTGTTAAACCCGATCCAGCCGTAGATCCCCTTTGTGAAACGGTTATATTCCCTCATGTTAACTATGGCGTCGATCATACGTCTTGTCATTATCCTGTAATCCCTGGCCCCGTCAACAATGTCCGCAGAGCTCATCCTGTTTATCAGCCGGTAAAACCTTCTGGCAAAAAATGATCGTATAACAGGCTCTCCTTTCCTCGTCACCCTTCTTGTGGCCGCGGAATCATATCCTTCTTCTTTTACTGCACGGTACATATCAGGCAGTAATGACGGCGGATCCTGCATATCCGCATCCATGGTCACTGCATAATCTCCCCTTGCATTCGAAAGCCCTGCGTAGAGAGCGGCTTCCTTTCCAAAATTTCGGCTGAAAGAAACAAAACGGACCCTTTTATCCTTCTGTCTTAAAGCCTCGATCTCTTTAAGGGTTCCGTCTTTACTGCCGTCGTCGATGAATAAGAACTCAAACTCCAGATCCTTCCAGGTCTCCTTCATCTCCCCGGCAGTCTTTACTATCGCCTCATAAAAAAACGGTATGGCTTCCTGCTCGTTGTAACAGGGTACTATTGCGCTGATAAGACTCATTTTTTACCTTTTTCTTTTCTTCGTAAAATATCGTATTCCTCAGGAAAAGCGCTAAGCGTTACCCGAAGTCTCTCCCCCGGATGGGGAGCGCTGTCCCTGCTGTTTCCTTCATCATCGATCATGGATTTCACGGTACATATCGTATTGTCACCGCTTCGCCGCATTATCTCTATCTCTTCTCCGACAGAAAATTTATTCTTCTGATGAATAATGAACGACCCGTCCTCTGCCACCTCTTCCGCATGACCCAAATACGTGTATTCCGTTATATAGGTTTCATTGTCATATATCTGGGCATCCTTCCCGGGCTTTCCGAAATAAAACCCCGTGGTAAAGGATCTCGTGGTGCATTTTCCTATCTCTTCCCGATACCACTCAAGATTGCTTCTGTATCGTTTAGGAGACTCAATATAATCATCTATTGCTCTTCTGTAGGTACGTGCTACACAGGCCACATATAAGGCCGTCTTCATCCTTCCTTCTATTTTGAAAGAATCTATGCCCGCTTCAATAAGCTCCGGGATATGCTCTATCATGCACAGATCCTTGCTGTTCATTATGTAGGTGCCACGTTCGTTTTCAAACACGGGAAAATACTCTCCCGGACGGGTCTCCTCCATAATGGCGTACTTCCACCTGCAGGGATGGGTGCATTCCCCTTTATTCGCATCCCTTCCCGTAAGCGTATTTGAAAGCAGACACCTGCCGGAATAGGAGATGCACATAGCTCCGTGGACAAAGCACTCCATCTCAAGGCTGTCCGGGATGTTCATCCTGATGTCCTTAAGTTCGGACAGAGTCAGCTCCCTTGCCGCCACAACCCTCTTCGCTCCAAGCTCGGACCAGAATCTGTAGGTCCTGTAGTTTGTATTATTTGCCTGGGTGGAGATATGCAGATCCGTGTCGGGACACACCTCCTTTGCGATGGCAAACATGCCGGGGTCGGCAATTATAAACGCGTCAGGATCAAGGATTCGCATCCTCTCAAAATATCCGTAAGCTTCCTCTATATCCCTGTCATGAGCAAGGATATTAGCAGCTATATGGACTTTTGCGCCTCTTTCATGAGCAAACGCTATTCCTTCAGCTATCTCGTCCTCTGTGAAGTTTTTTGCCTTTGCCCTCAGGGAAAATGCCTCTCCTCCGATATACACCGCATCCGCGCCGTATATTACGGCAGTCTTAAGTTCTTCTATCCCTTTAGCCGGGCACAAAAGCTCCGGTTTTTTCATCTGATCCTTACCGAAAACGAAACTCCGTCCCCTACAGGTATAAGGGACGTCACCAGTCTTTCATCATCTGTTATCTCATCCAGAAACTGCCTGAGCCTTTTATGGATTGTTCTGTCTCTTCTTCTTGCCAGGTATCTTGGCTCCAAAAGGTCTCCGTCCTGGAATATATTGTCAGCTATTAAAACCGAGTCTTTAACGGTAAGCCGCATCGCCTCACTCAGATAGTCCGGATACTGTCCCTTGGCGGCATCTATAAAGATCAGGTCGTACGGATCTTTTAGCTTCTTCATTACAGCGAAAGCATCCCCTTCTATCAGGTTTATTCTGTCCGAAAGACAGCTTTTTTCTATATTTTCTCTGGCCGCTTCAGCTCTCGGCTTCCAGTCCTCTATGGTATCTATGACCGTGAAGCCGTCCGTACCATAATACCGGCTCGCTGCTTTAGCCATAAGGATCGCCGAATACCCCGTTGCCGTTCCAAGCTCCAGTATCCTGCGGGGTTTAGCCTTTGCCACTACAGACAGAAGAAACATTTCCGTATCTTCCCGTATGATGGGAACCCCGTTACTTTGCGCTTTATCTCTTAACTCCTTAAGCTCTTTATCATCAAATGACTTGTACAGTCTTATGAAATCCCGGATCCTCGCACTGTCCATTCTTAAATGTTATGATCCCGAAGCCTGCGCGCCTGCTTCCGTGGCATCCTCCTCTGAAACGGAGGGTGACATGGCCGCCAGCATTTCTTCAGCCGTCATTGAAGTATTGAGAGTATACATACCGGGCTCCAGCTTTCCGTGGTAATCAGAAAACCGCTCCTGAAGATAAAACAGCTTGCTGTCCCTTATAAGTCCGTGCTCTTCCAATATTTCGCCCGTATCCATAACCGAGCTTCCCATTGGAATATCCACTACGATATCTATCCCCTCACCTTCAGCCATGGGAGGCTCGGAATAGATCCTGTAGCCGTAATCATAGGCCGTGATACAGATCTGCTTTATTCCATAGATAACTACGATGACGATCGCGGCTCTTATTATAAAATTCAAAACTCCCGATATAAGCGAACTGATCTTCATATAAATTCCACTTCATTCATTATTCTGTCATATAGGGATTGTACCAGATGAAAAAATGACCACTCCGCCATGAGATAGTCATATACCTCGGGTGTTTCCAAAAGCTCTGCATTGTTCCGCCGAAGCTCGGCCACCCTTTCATTGATATCCCTGCTTTCCGGTGCATGCTGCAGCATATAGTTTTCCTTCCTGAAAACCATGACCCGGTCAAAAAGCTCCGGTGTCCTCTGGAGTACCTCGACCATATGCATATAGTCTTTATACTCCTGAGTATCCTTTATCATTTCCGAAAATTCGTCTACGTGCGCAAAAAGCTCCGCTTCGGTAACCAAATCCTAGACCTCCATTATCACGGGCAGAATCATTGGACGTCTCTTAGTCCTCTGCCAGATGTAGCTTGAAAGGTTCTCCCTCAAAGCCTGCTTTATCTTTCCCCAGTCGCTTACGTTCCGATCCTGAAGCTCTTCTATCGTGGCCTCAAGGACATCAGTTGCATCCTCCATAAGCTCGTCTGCCTCTTTTACATAGACAAATCCCCGGGATATTATCTCCGGTCCTGACAGCACCTGATTGGTTCCTCTTTCCATTGAAAGCGCTATCACGACCACTCCGTCCTCCGAGAGTCTCTGCCTGTCCCTTAAGACTACGGATCCCACGTCACCAACGCCAAGACCGTCAACATAGACGGTATCCGTATGGATATGGCCGGCGATGACGGGCTTTGCTTCATCATCGGCTATCTCCAGCACATCACCGGAATTAATCATAAGAATATGCTCATTATCATAGCCAAGCTCTTTTGCGATCCGGGCCTGGGCATGCCTGTGTCTTATCTCGCCATGTATGGGCAGAGCATATCTTGGCTTTACCAGAGAATAAATAAGCTTTATCTCCTCTTTGCAGGCATGTCCCGATACATGGACATCCTGGAAGATAACCTCCGCTCCGTTTGACTCAAGCTCATTTATCACCTTATCCACCGCTTTTTCATTTCCGGGGATGGGAGTTGATGAGAACACGATCGTGTCGGTGGGCTTTATCGTAACTTTCTTGTGCACATTCTGCGCCATCCTCGACAAGGCCGCCATGGATTCTCCCTGGGAACCTGTGGTTATGATGACTGTCTTTTCGTCGGGATAGTTCTTCAGATCACTCAGGTCTATAAGGGTATGTTCCGGTATCTTTATATATCCAAGATCCTGCGCTGTCTCTATGACATTTGTCATGGAGCGGCCCTCAACCGCCACCTTCCGGCCGTATTTACAGGCTGTGTTTATTATCTGCTGCACCCTGTCGACATTTGAGGCGAAGGTAGCAATTATAAGCCTGCTGTCCAGGTGTTCTCCGAAGATCTCGTCAAAAATCCGTCCTATTGTCTTTTCGGATTTTGTAAAGCCGTCCCTCTCCGCGTTTGTCGAGTCGCACATGAGAGCCAGGACTCCCTTTTTTCCGATCTCTCCAAAGCGCTGCAGATCTATGGCATCACCATACACCGGAGTATAATCCACCTTAAAATCTCCGGTATGCACTACTATCCCTGCAGGACTGTAGATCGCAAGCGCAGCCGCATCAACGATCGAATGATTTGTCTTTATGAACTCGATCCGAAACTGCCCCAGGTTTATGGACTGACCATAAGATATGACCTTTCTTTTCACCGAGGCTATCATCCCGTGTTCTTCGAGTTTTTTGTCAATAAGCGCAACGGTCAGTTTTGTAGCGTATATAGGCGCATTGACCCGCTGCAGGACATAAGGCAGTGCTCCTATGTGATCCTCATGTCCGTGGGTGATCACATATCCCCTTACCTTGTCTATATTATCCTCCAGGTAAGTCACGTCCGGGATACAAAGATCCACTCCAAGCATATCATCTTCGGGAAATGCCAGTCCGCAGTCCACTACGATGATAGAGTTCTCATATTCAAAGGCTGTGATATTCAGGCCGATCTGCTCAAGGCCTCCCAGCGGAATGATCCTTAGCTTTGAATGAGATACATCCTTATTCTGTTTTTTCAAACTAATCTCCTCTTATTCCAATCCTATATCCGCATCCTCCAAAAGCTCGGAAAAGACGGCGGCAACGGCTTCGTATTCGCTGTCTGTGAGTGCTTCCGTGTATGCGGCTGTTTCTTCGTCACCGGCAGACGGATCCTCCTTCAGTATCCTGGCATTATCCTCCGCATCTGCAACGAGTAAATATGTGTTTCCGCCAAGAGTTGTGGTCTCTATGACTTCGTACAAGGCGGTATTGTTTTCATCATCCGTAAAATCTATCGTCATATATCTTTGTATTGATTTATATGGTCTGTCAGTATTATGGCCGCTGCCATGGCATCTATGTGTCCTTTGGGGTTCTCACTGTAATTTCCCGTGAGGTCAATTATCTCACGGGCCTCCGCAGTCGTAAGCCGCTCGTCCTGCATCACGACTTCAAGATGGGTCCTTTCTTCTATCATCCCTGCAAATTCCCTTGCAAAATGAGCTCTCTCCCCCTCTGTACCGTCCATTTTAAGCGGCAGTCCAACTACTATCTTTTTAATATCGTATTCAGCTACAAGCTCTTCTATACGCCTTATAGTAGTCCTTAAGTGATTTTCCTTTTTTCGCCATATGGTCTCGAGACTTACAGCCGTTAAACCCAGTCCGTCGGTAACCGCAACTCCTACCGTCTTTGAGCCGTAATCAAGACCCAGTATCCTGTCATGCTTCAGGGCGGTTGCTCCAGTTCTTATTCTTAATATAATCGGTCAAAAGCTCCTCCACGAGCTCATCCCTTTCAACCTTCATGATAAGGCTGCGGGCATTATTGTGGCTTGTGATATAGGTAGGGTCTCCGGACATTATATATCCTACTATCTGGTTTACCGGGTTATAGCCCTTTTCCGTAAGAGCCTCGTAAACAGCCTGAAGTACGACCCTGACTCCTGTTTCCGGCTCCGTCTCCACCTTAAAAAATTGTGTGCTTCCTATGTCCATCATAATCCTATCTCCAATCTTCGACGGAAAATCCCATCCTCCGCCGTTCCAAATGTAAAAAAGTACATAGATATTGTATTTTATCCCATCACCGGTAAATTGGCAAATATATAGTAAACGACAAAACTCTTTTCGTTTTGTCGTTTACTGCGCCGGATTTTGGCCGCTGAAAGCGGCATATTTCCTTGCAAAATCCGGGCGCATCCGCCGGAGGCTTTATAGTAAGCGAAATTATTTATTTCGCTTA
>JAFPZU010000129.1 GCA_017417105.1 Lachnospiraceae bacterium
AAGATAAGGATATTTAATATGACCTGGCCTGAGACCGGGGTCAGGGAAAACAGCATGGATGAGCTTAAGCCTAATGATAACGGGCTTTATTATGATTATCAGCACGGAGTAGTCTGGGCAATGCTTAAGGACGGGATAGATATTCCCTGCGGCTATGATATGGTGATGGCAGGAGATCTTCCGGCGGGATCGGGACTTTCGGCTTCGGCTTCAATAGAGGAGCTTGCGGCAGTCATAGTGAAGGATCTTAACGATCTTCCCATTGACATGATTAAATGTGCCCTGTATGGTCAGGTCTCCGAGAATGAGTATAATGGCAGCAATTCAGGAATTATGGATCAGTTTGCTTCTGCCATGGGCAAGGAAGGGCATGCGATCTTCCTTGATACGGCGGATCTTTCCTACCAGTATGTGCCTCTTAACATGAAGAACGAGAAGATAGTCATAACAAATTCGAAGGTTAAGCATAATCTTACGGAAAACTCCTATGATTCCTATAACCAGAGGAGGAAGGAGACGGAGGAGGCGCTTGCCGATCTCCAGAAGGTTATTGATATCAAGGCTTTGTGCGAGCTTGACGAAGAGGGCTTTGATAAGAATGCGGATGCGATAAAGAGCGAGGTCTGCAGGAAGAGAGCAAAGCACGCTGTCTATGAAAACCGCAGGACGATAAAGGCTGTATCGGTGCTGCAAAAGGGAGACCTTGAAGCTTTCGGCAAGCTTATGAATGAAGCGCATATATCTGTCAGTCAGGATTTCGGAGCTTCCTGCAAGGAGCTTGATATCCTCGTTGAAGAAGCCTGGAAGCTTGAGGGAGTCATAGGCTCAAGAATGACCGGCGGCGGCTTCGGAGGCTGCACCGTATCCATAGTTAAGAATGAGAACGTGGATGATTTCACGGATAAGCTTGGAAAGATATATAAGGAGCGCACGGGGATAGATGCTGAGTTCTATATAGCGGAAGCCTCTGACGGCGCGAGGAGAATAAAGTAAGAGTTACGCATAAGTCGGGCTACGGCGAGGCTTTCTGATGCAGATATCGGGAAAGCAGACAAGTGAAATGCCTAAGTAAATCCGCTACAGATCCTTAGAGCAGGCGGATATCAAAAAGGGCTGCCGGCTTATGTGAAAGATGATGATACAAGCAACTGATGGAAGAGAAACAGATAAGATCATATGAGAGTATTCCCCTTGGGGTTTGCCTGAAAACCATAGGCGCAGAGGTAAAGCAGTTTACGTTTGCGTCTTTTGCTACACCCATAGCCATGATACTCGAGGTCATAATGGAGATGATGGTGCCCCTCCTTATGGCAAAGATCATAGATGACGGGATAGAAGCCGGCAGCATGGAGGTCATATTAAGAACCGGCGGGCTTATGCTTATATTATCCATTTTGGGTCTTGCTTCCGGCATAGCAGGAGGCGTCTTCGGAGCGAAGGCCTCGGCAGGACTTGCCATGAACCTTCGGGCAAAGATGTATCGGAGCATTCAGACCTATTCTTTTTCAAATATCGATAAGTATTCGACCTCAGGCCTTGTCACAAGGCTTACGACCGATATAACGAACATCCAGAACGCCTATCAGATGCTCCTTCGCATGGCAATGCGTGCGCCCATGTCTCTTATTATCGCCATGACGATGACGGTAATAATAAGTCCGAAGCTGTCTTCGATCTACCTGATCGCAGTATGTTTTCTGGGGCTGTTTTTATTCCTCATAATAAGAAAAGTGTCGGTATATTTCAGACAGGTATTTGAAAAGTATGACGACCTGAATGCCTCGGTTCAGGAAAATGTCTCGGCCATAAGGGTGGTAAAAGCCTATGTCAGGGAGGATCATGAGAGGAAGAGGTTTAATAAGGCGGTGGAGAATCTCTACAGGATGTTCGTTAAGGCAGAGTCTTTGATGGTGACCAATATGCCTGTCATGCAGGCTACCGTTTATGCCTGCATCATTTTAGTCAGCTGGTTCGGGGCAAAGGCCATCATCAAGTCGGAGCTTTCAACAGGGGAGCTTATGAGCCTTCTTGCCTACTGCATGAATATCCTGATGTCCCTTATGATCCTTTCCATGATCTTTGTCATGCTTACCATGTCTTTAGCCTCCGCCCAGCGTGTCACGGAGGTAATAAAAGAGGAGAGCAGCCTTAAAAATCCGGAAGATCCCCTTACTGAAGTAAAGGACGGTTCAGTGGAGTTTAAGGGGGTTAACTTCGGATATAACGCCACTGCTGAGGAGTTTGTATTAAAGGATATAAACCTGAAGGTCAGATCCGGGGAGATGATAGGGATTATAGGCGGTACGGGTTCAGCCAAATCCTCCCTCGTAAGCCTGATCCCAAGGCTTTATGATGTCATTGAAGGGGAAGTTAAGGTCGGAGGAGTGGATGTAAGGAAATATGACCTTAAGGTATTAAGGGATCAGGTTTCCATGGTGCTTCAGCAGAATAACCTCTTTTCGGGGACGGTTTTGGATAACTTAAGATGGGGCGATGAGAACGCGGATCTTGAGGACTGCATCGCAGCCTGCAGGATGGCGCAGGCGGATGAATTTATTGAAAAGATGAAGGATAAGTATGATTCAAAGCTGGAGCAGGGAGGATCAAACCTGTCCGGAGGGCAGAGGCAGAGGCTTTGCATAGCAAGAGCCCTTGTGAAAAAGCCGAAGATCATAATCTTTGATGATTCCACCTCTGCAGTGGATACCGCAACTGACGCTAAGATCAGAAAGGCAATGAACGAGGAAATACCCGATACCACGATCTTTATCATAGCCCAGAGGATCTCCTCCGTTATGAATGCGGACAGGATAATCGTTATGGATGACGGCAGGATATCGGATATAGGAACCCATGAGGAGCTTATGAAGAGCTCTGAGATCTACAGGGATGTATACGAGTCCCAGACAGGCGGCACAAAGGACTTCGACAGTCCGTATAACTAGAGTAAGATGGCAGAAGAAAAAGTAAGGGAAATAAGAGGACCCGGAGGATCCGGGAGGATGGCGGGGCGTCCCAGGGCAAAGGTTAAGAACCCGGGGAAGCTTTTTGCAAGGCTTATGGGCTATATGCTGAGAAAGCACAGCATACAGCTGGTTATTGTGGTGCTCTGCATCATAGTGGGAGTTCTGTCTTCCGTCCAGGGAACCTTATTTATAAGAAACCTCATAGATGACTACATAGCGCCGATGTTAAGGAGTGGCAGCACTGATTTTACACCCTTATTACGCGCGATAGTCCGTGTTGCGCTTATCTATCTCATTGGAGTGGCCTCAACCTACATCAATCAGAGGATAATGATCTATGTGACCCAGGGTACGATGCTTGAGATCAGGAAGGAGCTTTTTTCTAAGATGGAGTCTCTTCCCATAAAGTATTTCGACACCCATCCCCACGGGGACATCATGTCGATCTATACAAACGACACTGATACCTTAAGGCAGATGCTCTCCCAGGCGCTGCCCCAGTTCCTGCAAAGCTCCTTTACCATAGTGTCCGTTTTTATCAGCATGATCTTTTTAAGCGTGCCCCTTACCATACTTACCGTCTTCATGGTGTTCCTTATGGTATTTACGACCGGCGCCCTTGGCAAGAGGTCGGGAGCAGGCTTCATCGGACAGCAGAAGGCTTTGGGAGACCTTAACGGTTACATCGAAGAGATGATGACGGGGCAGAAGGTTGTAAAGGTCTTTAATCACGAGGAAGAGGCCATAAAGGAGTTTGACAGGAGAAATACCGCGCTTTATGAATCGGCCTATAACGCGAATAAGTTCGCAAATATTTTAGGACCCATAAACGCCCAGCTGGGGAACGTAAGCTATGTGCTCTGCGCCGCAGTGGGTGGAGCACTGGCGCTTACCGGAACCGGAAGCCTGACTGTTGGAAAGCTTGCAAGCTTCTTAACCTTCAATAAGAGCTTCAACATGCCGATAAACCAGCTGTCCATGCAGTTTAACTCGGTGCTAATGGCGCTTGCAGGAGCCGAGAGGATCTTTGCGATGCTTGATGAGAAGCCGGAAAAGGATGACGGATATGTTACATTAACCTGTGCGAAGGTTTCGGAAGACGGCACCATAGAACCCACGAAGGAAAGAACGGGAACCTGGGCCTGGGAGCATTTTCACAGAGCTACCGGCACCACGGATTATACCCTCTTAAAGGGGGATATTGAGATGCACGAGGTGGACTTCGGCTATAATGATGACCGTCTGGTGCTGAAAAATGTGGAGCTTTTTGCAAAGCCCGGACAGAAGATAGCCTTTGTAGGCTCCACAGGAGCCGGGAAGACAACGATCACAAACCTTATTAACCGGTTCTATGACATCCAGGACGGCAAGATAAGGTATGACGGGATAAACGTTAACAAGATAATGAAGGCGGATCTTAGAAGATCCCTGGGCATGGTTTTGCAGGATACGCATTTATTCACCGGCACCGTGAAGGAGAATATAAGATTCGGAAAGCTTGATGCCACCGATGAGGAGATCGTAAAAGCCGCTAAGCTTGCAAATGCCGATGCCTTCATAAGGAGGCTTCCAGATGGCTATGACACTTATCTTACGGGAGACGGGGCGAACCTTTCCATGGGACAGAGACAGCTTCTTGCGATAGCAAGGGCTGCCATAGCAGATCCTCCGGTGCTGATCCTTGACGAAGCCACAAGCTCCATTGACACCCGGACGGAAAAGATAGTGCAGGACGGCATGGACAGGCTCATGAAGGGGCGCACTACCTTTGTCATAGCCCACAGGCTTTCCACGGTTAAGAATTCCGACTGTATCATGGTGCTTGAAAAGGGAAGGATAATCGAGCGCGGAACCCATGACGAGCTTATTGCGAAAAAGGGCAAGTATTATCAGCTGTATACGGGAAACGAAATATCGGCGTAGACTAAGGATGATGAAGCATTACACGAAAGGGGAAGAAATACCTGTATCATGAACATAGTGATCGTAGGATGCGGCAAGGTGGGAGCATCCCTTGCCATGACACTTTCGAAGGAAGACAATAATGTAACGGTCATAGATCTTGACAGGAATGTGGTTGATCAGACCGTAAGCTCTGCCGATATAATCGGAATCGAGGGTAACGGAGCTTCGATCAACGTGCAGAGAGAGGCAGGGATAGAAAATGCCGAGGTGCTGATCGCTACCACGGTATCCGATGAGATGAACATGCTCTGCTGCCTCATAGCTAAAAAGTCCAATAAGTCGATAAAGACCATAGTGCGTGTCAGGAATCCGATCTATCTTGACGAGGTAAGTTTTTTCCGCGAAGAGCTTGGACTTACCATGGTAATAAACCCGGAGAGGGCTGCCGCAAGGGAGATGGCCAGGATCCTGCGTTTCCCCTCCGCCATGAAGATAGACACGCTTTCCGGAGGCAGGGTGGAGCTCCTGCAATTCAGGGTGGAAAAGGACTCTCCGATAAACGGGCTTAAGATCATGGAGCTTCCCCAGGAGATAAGGAATTCCGTTCAGATCTGCGCCATAGAGCGTGACTTCAAGGCGATAATAGCAAACGGTTCCACAAGGCTTATGGAAGGAGACAGGGTATCCTTCCTTGCTTCCCCCTTAAACGCTGCCAGGTTCTTTAATACGCTTCATATCGAGACGAACGCGGTCAAGGATACCATGATAATCGGAGGCTCAAAGCTTGGCTTTTATCTTGCAAAGGAGCTTTTGGATTCGGGGATAGATGTCAAGATAATAGAGAGGGATAAGGCAAGATGCGTGGAGCTTGACGAGACACTGGACGGCGCCACAATTATAAACGGAGACGGCACGGATGAGACCGTCATCATGGAAGAGGGGCTTGAAACTGCCCAGGCCATAGTAGCCCTTACAAACATCGACGAGGAGAACATCCTTCTGTCGCTCTATGCCAAAAAGCATAACGAAAAGGCCAAGATAATAACAAAGGTCAACCGCATCATGTTTGATGCCATAGTCGAGGAGATAAACATAGGAACCATAGTGCATACAAGAACCGTTGTGGCAGATCTTGTAAACGCTACCGTAAGAGCCATGCAGAACTCAAAGGGCAGGAGCCAGGTGGAGACCCTTGTGAATATCCTTGACGGCAAGGCCGAGGCTCTGGAGTTTGTCATAAGGGAAGAGTCCGAGGTCTGCGAGAAACCGCTGCAGGAGCTTAAGCTTAAGGAAAACCTTATAGTTGCCTGCATAAGGAGAAGGAATAACATCATCTACCCGAGAGGCGGAAGCTGCATCAAGGTAGGAGACCGGGTAGTTATTGTTACGACCCATCAGGGACTGAATGATATCAATGATATCCTGCTGAGGTAATAAAGGTGAACTTTGCCAGCATTCTTTTTATACTTGGAAAACTTATAGAGATAGAGGGGCTTTTATTCACCGCTCCCACTTTTGTTGCGGTGATCTACGGAGAGAGGGAAGGCTTTTCTTACTTTGCCCTTGCCCTTATCTGTTTCATTACCGGCTATCTCATAACCAAAAAGAAACCCGAGAAGCAGACCTACTATGCGAAAGAGGGCTTCATTGCGGTATCTTTGGGCTGGATCTTAATGTCAGTCGTAGGAAGCCTGCCTTTTATCATAACAGGAGAGATACCCCGGTTCATAGACGCTCTTTTTGAGACCATATCGGGATTTACCACAACAGGTTCTTCGATCCTTTCTGATGTGGAAGCCCTGTCCCACTGCTCACTGTTCTGGAGGAGCTTCACCCACTGGATAGGGGGAATGGGAGTTTTCGTCTTCCTTCTGGCAGTGCTTCCCATGACGGGAGCCCAGAACATGCATCTTATGAGATCAGAGTCTCCGGGACCCGATGTAGGCAAGCTTGTGCCCAAGCTTGGGGATTCCGCAAAGATACTATATTCCATCTATTTTGGAATGACGCTCATTCAGATCGCTATCCTGCTCTTTACCGGGATGCCGGTCTTTGATACGTTAACCCTGACTTTCGGTACTGCAGGCACGGGTGGATTCGGCATTAAGAATTCATCGATTGCTGACTATACCTACATCCAGCAGCTTGTTATCTCGATCTTCATGATACTCTTCGGAGTGAACTTTAACTTTTATTTTTTTCTTCTTATAAGGAGGAGTGTCAAGGAAGCCTTAAAGATGGAGGAGGTAAAGGTCTATCTTGCGATAATAGCGGTGTCAACGGCTGCTATCATGTTTAATTCAAGGCATCTTTTTAACGGTCTTTCGGACTCTTTTATAAAGGCGTTCTTCCAGGTCGGTTCGATCATAACGACAACCGGATACGGCACGACGGATTTTGATACCTGGCCGGCCTTTTCAAAGACCATTCTTGTGATACTGATGTTTGTGGGAGCCTGCGCAGGCTCCACGGGAGGCGGCTTCAAGGTCTCAAGGATCATTATCCTCATAAAGTCTTACTTAAGAGATCTTTCAAGCTTCATTCACCCGAGACTTGTAAAGAATATCTACATGGACGGACGGAGGATAAAGGAGGAGACGGTAAAAGGTGCCGTAGGCTACCTTGTGGCCTATGTTATGATCATAGTCCTGTCCTTTTTAGTGATAAGCCTTGACGGCTTTGATCTTGAAACCAATTTCACTGCAGTCATGGCTACGGTGAATAATATAGGTCCCGGACTTGCAGGGGTAGGACCATCAAAGAATTTTAACGCTTTTTCGGATCTTTCAAAGGCTGTCCTGTCCTTTGATATGCTGGCCGGAAGACTTGAACTGTATCCGATACTGCTGCTTGTAACCCCCGGTACCTGGAGGAAAAAATGAGTCTTCTGCCTGATATCAAAAGAATAGAAGAGACCTGCGTTGCGGGAGAGAGCTCCTCCGGGCTTATTACCCTTAATATCAGCGAGGGCGATGAAGTCTCTTTTATGATAAGGTGCTCCCACAGGCGCATCATGGTTTCCACCGGGGATTACAGGGGAAGAATAGGAGATGACGGTCTTATGATCCGTTATGAGATCTCGTCCTACGGCTTTGATCCGGGAACCGTTTTCAAGGGCTTCATATCGATCATTTCCGATCAGGGGGAGGAGAAGATCCCTGTCATCTTAAGCGTTGTGCGTGATGAGATATTGTCTTCAAAGGGACCTGTGAGGAATCTTTTCCATTTCACGAATCTTGCAAAGGAAGACTTTGAGGAGGCTGCGAAGCTTTTCTACACAGAGGAAGCAAGGCGCATATTCCAGGACGGAGACCGGGAGACCTTTTTCAAATACAGAGCATTTTCTTCCTGCCAGGGACGGGGGAGAAGATACGAGGGAGTTGAGGAATTCCTTGTAGAGACGGGAAAGAAGAATCCCGTGATCTTAAGCTTTGCGGAGCCCAGCGTCATGGAACGGGGAGTTTATGAGGACAGGGAGATCCTTATAACAGTCAGGAAGAGCGGCTGGGGATATCCGGGATTTGAGCTTTCCGCCACCGACGATTTTATTATACTTGAAAGAAAAGAATACGGCATAGAAGACTTTGAGGGAAACTTTGCGGAAGTAAGGTTTAAGATCGCTGCAGATAAGCTTCATGCAGGGCATAATTTCGGAAGGATCGAGTTAAGATCCCTTCACAGTAAGATCCATATCCCGGTCTTTGTTGATATGACAAAGAGACTTCGGGATAATAAGGTTCGCCTTACGCGTCAGATCAGGGCAAAGCTTGTCACCGAGTTCTTAAGCTTCAGGATAGGGGATATCTCAGGTGAAGAGTGGATAGCAAGATCCACCAGGCTTATTGAAAAAAGGCTCATGGAGGACAGGAACGATCCCGAGAGCAGGCTTATGCAGGCTCAGCTCCTGCTTGCGGCAAAGCGCTACAGCGAAGCGGATATAGTGCTTTCTGCCGTGGAACGGGAGCTTGAAGAGAATGAGTGCTCCCTGGAGCTTGGGGCATATTACATCTATCTTCGCGCCATGTGCGACAGGAATGACAAGGCGCTTGATGAAGCGGTTAATGTAGTCTGGGATCTTTACAACAGATCGGGAAATTCCTGGAGGATACTCTGGATCCTTATCTATCTTGATGAGAGGATCAAGATGTCTCCGGAGAGGGAGAAGGCTCTTATTGAAGAACAGGTTATGAGGGGAGTCAGAAGCCCGCTGCTCTATCTTGAAGCCTACAGCGTGCTGTCCCATGATCCGCTGTCCTTAAGGAAGCTTTCTGATTTTGAGCTTAACGTACTGGGCTTTGCGGTAAAAAAGGGACTTCTTAAAAAGGAGCTTGCGGAGCAGGTATCGATCCTCTCCCAGAGGGTAAGAGGATATGATCCGCGAATTATCAGGATCTTAAGCGCTTATTATAACGAGTTTAAGGATGATGACATATTAAAATCCATCTGCTCTTATCTTATCCGAAACGATATAACGGACAGCGCTCATGCCGCCTTCTTTGAAAAGGGAGTGGAGAGGGATCTTGGGGTTACAAACCTTTATGATTATTACCTCTATACCATGAAGCGGAGCAGTACGAAGCTTCTTCCCAAAAACGTTCTTATGTACTACAGCATGAAGAACGACCTGCCTCCGGCTTTCAGATCCTATGTCTACGCCAACATGATAGTCAATGAGGAGGAAGCAAAGCTTTATCTTTCCCAGAGCATTGATTCCTGTACCGCGTTTGCGGCATCGGAAGTAAAAGCAGGGCATATGGATGAAAACCTTGCCATAATAGTTGATCATCTTGATTTCTTCAGGCTTGCGGATAAGGACGTCTATGATGTGCCGGCGCTTCAGAAGGAGATACTGCAGAACGGCTTTATAAGACTGATACTTATAGACGATCCCAGGATAAGAAACGTGATAGTTGTAGAGGATGCTTTCAAGGAGGAAAGATCTGCAAAGGTTTCGGGCGGAAGAGCCTACCTTGGAATCTACGACAATGATCACGAGCTCTTTTTTGAGGATGAGGACGGCAGAAGGTTCGGACCAAGATATGTTTCCTTTGAGGAACTAAGGCTCCTTCGTGTGAATGAGCTTTTTGAGAGCATGGATCCTCCGGAGATATTAAAGCCGGGGCTTTGGGTTGCCCTTTCGGAAAAAGGCAGGAGCTATATTTCCGTAGATGATAAGAATTACCGCTATGTGAGGAATATAATCGACTCCCCTTATTTTAATCTAAGCTTTAAGGACGGGCTTTTAACCTCGCTTTTAAGATATTATTTTGATAATGACATGCAACCCGAGATGGAGGATCTGCTGTCGAAGACGGATGTTAAAAAGCTTACCATGGAAGAGAGGAATGAATACGTTAGATTCTGCTCCATGAGGGAAGACGACAGGGAAGCCTACAGGGTCATAGAAGAATACGGCTCCTACGGGCTTGATCCAAGGGTACTCATGAGGGTCTCCACCCAGTTCATAGAGGAAGGGGCGGAGCCTGATCCGGTTCTTCTGGAAATAGCTTCCTCCACCTTCAGAAGCAATAAATACAATGAGGAGATCCTGAATTTTATCTCAAGGTACTACGAGGGGACGATAAGGGACCTTCGGGACATATGGATCGCCTGCAGGGATTTTGATGCGGATCTTAGCGTTATCGAGGGCAGGATATTAGAACAGATGCTTGCTACCGGAGCGTATATAGGAGAGAGGGATGAGATCTTCTTTGATTACCTCAAAGGGAATCCCATAAAGAAGATCACCGGCGAATATTTCAGAAGGTCGGCAGAGGATAATTTCCTGAGGGATACCCTGCTTGATGACAGGCTTTATATGGGACTGCTTGATTTTGCCATAGATGAGGAGATAACGGATCTTGAAGCGCTGTGCCTTATAAGATTCTTTGAGCAGAAGAGAGATATGAGATCTGACAGGATCCTTTATCCTTATATCAGAAGCCTTGCGGAGAGGGATATAATCTTTGATTTCTTCCTGTCCTACAGAGATCTTATTCCGACGCTTACGCTTTTTGCGGATAATATGTTCGTTGATTACAGAACGGAGCCCGGCAGGAGAGTAATATTAAATTACTGCCTGGAGGAGCCTGCCATGGATAATGTGATCTACAGGACAATGGAGATGAAGGAGCTCTATCCCGGAGTTTATCAGGCACGCGGCACGATCTTCCCGGGGGAGGCTCTGCAGTATTACATAACGGTTGACGGCAACGGGCATACAAGGAGCGATATCGAGGTGCCGGAGGAGAGCTTCATAAACGGCGAGGGCAGATACGAGATCCTGCAGGATGCGCTGACCTGCCTTGATATGGAGGATTATGACAGTTTCACGGAGCTTGCGGAGGATTATATTATTAAAGACCGGATAGTCAGGGAGGTTCTATGGGCAGAGTGATAGGCTGTGACCTTACGGATCTTTACTGTCAGGTCAGCATAAGTATGGAAAACGGGGATACGGAGGAGGTTCGCTCCGTTCCGGCTCTTGCGGGTACGGAAAAATACGTGATCCCGGTGGCAGCCCATATAGGTATAGGCGGCGAGCTTACCTACGGAGAGGATGCCGTAAAGTTTTCAAGAGATGACGGAAGACTTGTTACGAACCTTCTAAGCAGGGCTTGTAAGGGAGAAAGGGTCCGCATAGGTGATTACAGCTATGAAGTGAGAAAGCTTTTGGAAGGCTTCATCAAAAGAACTCTTTATCTTACCTCCGTGATGTCGCCTTTGGAGCAGGTCGAACGGGTAGTTATAGCAATTCCCGATGTTTCCGAAAAGATGGTGCAGACTATAGAGGAGGCTGCTTCTTTCTTAAAGGAGGCAGGCAAGGAATACAGGATAACCGGGTATCCGGAGTGCTTCTTTTATTACGCCATGAACCAGGATCCGGTACTCACAAAGAACAAGGTCGCGCTTTTTGATTACGACGGGAGTACCGTAAGAAGCATGCTGCTTTATACAAGGGTGGATATGAGACCCCATCTTTCCATGGTGGAGGAGCGGGATTTTGACATGGCGATGAAGGATGACCTCTGCTTCCTTGAGGTGGCAAGATCCGTGCTTGACTCGGAGATAGTGTCTGCTGTATACCTTTCCGGTGAAGGCTTTGAGGGCGGGTGGCTTGATAAGTCCGTTAACTATCTCTGCGAGAGAAAGAGACGGGTGTTTCAGGGCAGGAACCTCTACACCAAAGGAGCCTGCTACGCAGGCATTGACGACAGGGACGGAAATCCGACTCTTGAGACCTGCCGCTTTTTTGATGACGGCAAGGTTTCTTCAAGCGTCGGCATCCATATGGTGCGCGACGGTCAGGAGACCTATGTGCCTTTGATAGACGCCGGTACCAACTGGTACGAGGCGAATGGCGCCGGGGAATTTTACCTTGGAGAAGACAGGGAGATAAGAATAAGACTTGAATCTTTCTTCACAAAGGATGTAAGATATACCGTCCTAAGATGCGACGGTTTCCCCAAAAGACCTGCGGGATGCACCAGGGTAAGACTTGAAGTTTCCCTTAAGGATCCTTCGGTAATTGAGTGCACGGCGTATGATCTGGGCTTCGGGGATATATTTAAGAGCGCGGGAGACAAGGTGTTTACGGAGATCACGATCTGATGGTATACGAAGCGATAGGATTATATTCAAAGACCGCATATCATATACCGGAGCTTTCGGTTTCCGTTCACTCCTTTGAGGAGCTTTGTTACGTGATGCATGAAAGGCTTTATGATCTTGGGGATTTCCTGATGAGGGATGAGACCATAGCTTTTATTGCGGATAATCTTTCTCTCCATGATCTTGCGGATGACCTTAAGAAAAATAATACCGATCTGCCGGGTTTTGTGAAGGCGATCTTTTCCTACAGGCATCACTTTACCGAGGATACGGTAGCTTTGGCCGTTAAGAGCTTAAGGGACGGCTGCGATGAGAAGGAGTACGTCAGGCTTATTTCCAGGGGCAATTTTCTTCTGGAGAATAAGAAGTACCGGCCGGCTCTTTTATTATTCGAGCATGCAAGAGAGATCATGGATGAGGAGCAGGATAAGGACGGTCTTATTTACAGGGAGCTTGTAAAGAAGCTTGGAAGATTATATTCCCTGTACTTTATGTTTGAGAAGGCGGCAGAGTGCTTTGGGGCAGCAGGGGATGCAAAGAGGGCATTTTTTTGCAGAAAGCTTTCAATGTCAAGGGTCGACTTTGTTGATATGCTTCTTGAGAAGCATCCGGATGAAGAGCTTGCAAGGGAAGCGGAGGAGATGACGAAAACTCCCGAGGAGATCGCGGAGTTAAAGAGGAGTCTTGAGGAGAATAAAAGCTATGGCAGGGAGCTTGCCATCGAACGTATTTCCGCAAGGCTTAAGGCTGAATACAGAAGGATGATGTTATAAGGGAATGAGCCTTTTTTCCAGGATAAAGGATCTGCTTACCGGCAGGATATATGATGAGGAAGATGATTACGGCTACGACTATGATGATGATCGTGATTACTTTGATGACGGTTACATGCGGGAGGATATCCCTGAGGTAAAGGTGGACAGGTCGGAGGTCGACATGTCCTCAAGGCACCTTCGCCAGAGATATGTGAAGAATCTTTGCGACCTGATGGCTGAGTGTACCAATGAGATAGATACGGCGTCAAAGGAGTACCGGTATGTTACGGATTATTTAAGGGACTGTGAGATCATTGAGGCGCTCTCTTCAGGGGGGGATACCAATCTTATGGCTGCGGCGCAGAATGTGATCCACCTTATGAAGAAGAATAAGAAGCACACCGGGAAGCTCGGCAGGATAAGCGAGGCAAAGTACAACCATATGACGAGCATCGCGCCTGATATGCCAAAGGCTCTTAATGACCTCAAGGAGCATGAGGAGTACAAGGAGGTTGTGCGGGACGATCTTAAGACTCTTGAGGGGGAGAAGGCTGTCAGGCATTTCAAGAGGAGTGAGGCTCACATGAAGCAGATCAGCTGCAGGAATGTGGCTATCATCACGATCTTTGCGATGATCTTTGTGATGCTTGTTCTGCTTCTTATGCAGATTCTTTTTGCAATGAACGTGATCCCCGGGTTTATCATGGCTTCGGCTTTGGGAGCCATTACGCTTGCGGTTTCTTTTTCGAGCTTTGTGAATTCAAAGAGCGAGGAGCGCCGCATGAGGAACCAGCTTAATCAGATCATTGGCAAGCAGAATACGGTAAAGATCAGGTTTGTTAATATTCAGAATCTTATCACTTATGAGTATGAGAAGTATCATGTGAACTCTTCGGAGGAGCTTGAGTATCAGTGGAATCTTTATCTGCAGGAGAAGAAGGAGAGGGAGCTTCTTCACAGGATGAGCACGGATCTTGCTGCGGCCGAGGAGAGGTTCAGGCTGGAGCTTATGAACGCCAATGTGAATTATCCCATGCTCTGGCTGCATCAGGCGGAGGCTGTTGTCGATCACAGGGAGATGGTGGAGCTTCGGCATGAGCTTGTTGCCAGGAGGCAGGGGCTCAGAAAGAGGATCTCATATAATAACGAGAACCGCGAGGCCGCGAAGAACCAGGTCAAAGATCTCGTGACTAAATATCCTAACTACGCCACGGAGATTCTTGACATAGTGGAATCGTATGAATGACAATAATTTGTTGGCTAAGCCCGGGAGCCGCACAGAAGTAAAGGAGTAGAAACCAAATGGAAGACACAAGCAGGTATATCAGTCCGCTGTCGGAAAGATATGCGGGGAAGGAGATGCAGTATATATTCTCCGAGGATAAGAAGTTCTCGACCTGGAGGAGGCTCTGGGTGGCTCTGGCGGAGACGGAAAAGGAGCTGGGGCTTGATATTTCCGATGAGCAGATTGATGAGATGAAGGAGCACATCGAGGATATCAACTATGAGGTTGCAAGAGAGAGGGAGAAGGAAGTCAGGCATGATGTCATGAGCCATGTATATGCTTTCGGAAAGCAGTGTCCGAAGGCTGCGGGGATCATACATTTAGGGGCAACTTCCTGTTATGTGGGAGATAATACGGATATCATCATCATGAATGAAGCCCTCACGCTGGTTAAGAAAAAGCTGGTGAATGTTATAGAGAGGCTTTCGAAGTTTGCGGATCAGTATAAGGCACTGCCGACTCTGGGCTTTACGCATTTCCAGCCGGCACAGCCGACGACAGTTGGAAAGAGGGCGACGCTCTGGCTTCAGGAATTCCTGATGGATCTTGAGGATCTTGAGTATGTGCAGAGTACGTTAAGGCTTTTGGGATCCAAGGGTACTACGGGAACGCAGGCCTCTTTCCTGGAGCTTTTCCACGGGGATTTGGATAAGGTCGATAAGATCGATCCCATGATCGCAAAGAAGATGGGCTTTGATTCCTGCTATCCGGTGTCGGGGCAGACCTATTCGAGGAAGGTTGACAGCAGGGTTTTGAATGTTTTGGCCGGGATCGCGGCTTCTTCCCATAAGATGTCAAATGATATAAGGCTTCTGCAGCATCTTAAGGAAGTGGAGGAGCCTTTTGAGAAGTCGCAGATAGGGTCTTCTGCCATGGCGTATAAGAGAAATCCCATGAGATCCGAGAGGATAGCGTCTCTTTCAAGGTATGTGATGTGCGATACCATGAACGCCTGGATCACATCTTCGGTACAGTGGTTTGAGCGTACACTTGACGATTCTGCGAATAAGAGACTTTCCATACCCGAGGCTTTCCTTGCAGTTGACGGGATACTGACCCTTGATATGAATGTTGCGGACGGGCTTGTGGTACATGAGAAGGTTATTGAGAAGCATCTCATGTCGGAGCTTCCTTTCATGGCTACCGAGAATATAATGATGGACTGCGTGGAAAAGGGCGGCAACAGACAGGAGCTTCATGAAAGGATAAGGCAGCTTTCGATGGAAGCCGGAAGGAATGTGAAGGAAAAGGGACTTGATAATAATCTTTTGGAGCTTATAGCTGAGGATAAGATGTTTGGCGTGGGGCTTGAAGATCTCAAAGAGAATCTCATTCCTGCGAAGTATACCGGGTGTGCTGCCCATCAGGTTGAAAGATTTATTAAAGATTATATTGATCCGGTACTTTTAAAATACAAAGAATATCTTGGAGAAGAAGCGGAGGTGAAGGTCTGATGATAAAAGCGATAGTAGGTGCAAACTGGGGAGATGAAGGAAAAGGCAAGATAACGGATGTGCTGGCTGAGGATGCGGATGTTGTGGTTCGTTTTCAGGGCGGTGCCAATGCGGGACACACCATAAAGAATAAGTATGGGAAATTTGCCCTGCACACCTGTCCGTCAGGGGTTTTCAACCCAAATGTGACAAATGTCATAGGCTCCGGAGTGGCGCTTGATGTTATGAAGCTTAAGGGTGAAGTCGATGGGATCGTATCAAAGGGGGTTCCTGAGCCCAAGATGCTGATATCTGAAAGGGTGCAGCTTCTCATGCCCTATCATGTTCTCTTTGATGTCTGTGAGGAGGAGAGACTTTCAGGGAAGGCTTACGGGTCGACGAAAAGCGGGATAGCGCCTTTTTATTCCGACAAGTATGCTAAAAAGGGCATACAGGCCTGTGATCTTTTTGATGAGGCGTATCTGAAGGAGCTTCTTGAGGATATATGCACGTTAAAGAATGTGATGCTTACGGGACTTTATCATAAGGATCCTCTTGATCCTAAGGAACTCTTTGAAACCTGCATGGAGTACAGGGACATAATAAAGCCCTACCTTACGGATGTAAGCCTTTTCTGCACGGAGCAGCTTAAGGCAGGGAAGACCATATTGCTTGAGGGACAGCTTGGCTCCATGAAGGATCCCGATAACGGGATATATCCCATGGTGACTTCCTCGTCGCCCATAGCAGCCTACGGCGCTGTAAGCCTTGGGGTTGCTCCCCATGAGATACAGAAGATAATAACGGTTTCCAAGGCTTATTCTTCAGCGGTGGGAGCAGGAGCTTTCACATCGGAGATCTTCGGGGATGAGGCAGAGGAATTAAGGCAGCACGGAGGAGACGGCGGCGAATACGGCGCTACCACGGGACGTCCCAGAAGGGTCGGCTGGTATGACTGTGTCGCAAGCAGATACGGCTGCAGGGTGCAGGGTACTACGGATGTGGCATTTACAGTGGTCGATGCTTTAGGATACCTTGATGAGATAAAGATCTGCACTGATTACCTGGTGGATGGAAGAGTGGTGCATGAGTTCCCTAATCCCAGGGATCTTGAAAGGGCGAAGCCCGTACTTACGACCCTTCCCGGCTGGAAATGTGATATAAGGGGGATAAAATCCTTTGACGAGCTTCCTGAAAACTGCAGGAACTATATCCTCTTTATAGAAAAAGAAATAGGCTATCCCATAACCATGGTTTCAAACGGACCTGCCAGAGAGGATATCATTTACAGGTAATATACCCGATGGCCTCCAAGATCAAAAATACAATACTTTACATCTGTATCCCGGCGGGTATCATGTACCTTTTTGAGGCATATACCCACAATCCCTTTGTCAGGATGAGGCCTGGGATACAGGTGCTTAATATCTTTCTTTTTATCCTGATAAATACACTGCTCTTTTTTATTACCGGAAGACTTCGATTATCGCTTCATATCATGACAGTGTTCTTTATGATATTCGGTCTTGCGGAGTATTATCTTGTGGAATTTCGGGGAGTGACTCTGCTGCCCTGGGATATCGGATCCCTTGCAACCGCCGCGGAGGTTGCGGGAGGCTACGACTACGTGCCGGGGACGCGGGCGATCCTTTGCATATTCGGGTTTATCCTTGTTTTTATCGTAAGCTGTTTTGCTGATCTTAAGCTTAAAGTGAAAAGATCGGACAGTGAGATGGAGAAAAGATCCAAGAGAAAGCTTGGCTTTATAAGGTTTTTCGGAGCGCTTGTCTCAGTTTTCTTTATTGTCCTGTATACCCTTTATGTACAGACTGAGGGAGCCCAGAGAAGGTTCGGGTTTTATACAAAGCTTTTTACCCCTACCGCAATATCCGAGAGGGACGGGACGCTTACCGCATTTCTTATGGAGCTTCAGTATGTGAATGTTAAAAAGCCGGACGGGTATACGAAAGAGGCGGCAAAGAAGCTGCTTGAGGAATGTAAGCCGGTTTCAGCAGGCCGCAAGGCTGATATTATTGTGATAATGAACGAGGCTTTCTCGGATCTTTCGGTTCTGGGAGAATTAAAGACAAGTGAAGACTATATGCCCTGCATACACTCCCTCCAAAGAGGAGAGGGAGGAAAGAGGGCGGAGACCGGGCTTCTTAATGTCTCAATCGTTGGCGGCAATACTCCGAATACCGAATTTGAGTTCTTAACCGGGGATACCCTTGCTTTCCTGCCTGAAGGGTGTATTCCTTACCAGCAGTACGTTAAGGAGGGGATCTACGCCATGCCGGGGTACCTTAAGGATCAGGGATATACGACGATCGGGATGCATCCTTATTATCCCGGAGGATGGGAAAGGGAGAGGGTTTATCCGCAGCTTGGGTTTGAAAAGGCCTTATTCCTTGAGGATTTTGATACAGATGCCGAAAAGATCCGGGGCTATGTGAGTGATATGGCCTGCTCTGAGCGGATAATAAAGGAATATGAAGAGAACTTAAGTACAGGAAAGCCCTTCTTTGCTTTCTGCGTCACCATGCAAAATCACAGTCCCTACGACTCGGATGACTATGAACCGGATATAAGGATAGAGGGAGCGGAGGACACAGCTAACGTTAAGACTACGGAAAGATACCTGAGCCTTCTTAAAAGATCCGATGAGGCGTTCAGATACCTGACGGAGTATTTTGAAAAAACGGAAAGACCTGTAGTCATAGTAATGTTTGGAGATCACGAGCCTTCGGACTCGGTGGTCCGTCCGGTGCTTACTCTTAACGGTAAGGATACGAGAAATCTTTCGGAAGAGGATGTGGACAGAAGATATGTGGTACCATATGCGATCTGTACCAATTTTGACATTGAGGGTGAGACCGGGGCTGATACCAGCGCGAATTTCCTTGGAAACAGGGTGCTGGAGCTTGCAGGGGCAGGTAAGGACAGTTACCGCGTATTTCTTGATGAAGTGGCGGAAAAGTATCCCGTGATGTCAGCGGTACGAACGGAGAATAAGGACGGATCCCTGCTGTCCGGTAAAGAAATAAAAGAAGATGAGCTTATAGCCTCATACCGGACAGCCCAGTACTACACTTTAATCGACAATAAATAAGTTTATATGATAGAATCAACTGTTATTGTATAGCAAGCGAAATTACTTAGGAGCTGTGCAGGAATTAATTTACAATATTGCGCCGGATTTTGGCCGCTGAAAGCGGCATATTTCCTTGCAAAATCCGGGCGCATCCGCCGGAGGCTTTATAGTAAGCGAAATTATTTATTTCGCTTACTATAATTGTTGCACAGATCCTTATTTCGCTTACTATACTGTTTGGAAGGGGTATGGTTTTGCGTCTTATATGAAAGAGATCGGGAAGCAGGAGATAAGGGTCATATCGCATATCATTCTCGTCACTGCGGTGGCTTTTTTTTCGTTGGTTCTTATCGTGCTTAATCTTTATAAGGAATGGGATAACTGGACCATACCGTTGCTTGTCGCAGCCCCTCTGGTCTGCCTTGGCATGCACGTTTTAAGAAAGCCGGATGAGATCCTCAGAGTTTATTTTTACAGCACGATCCTTTTCCTTGAGATCTTTTATTATATGGTACACGCGGACTATCTGTACGACGGCATCCCTCTCATAATGCTGACCCTTGCTTTCCTTGCGATGACCAGGGAGGTGCCGCTTTTATGGGTCTGCATATCTGTTGGAATACTGGGCTTTTTTGTACGCATTGCCGAATTTATCAGTGAGACGGATTCTCTTCTCTCTGTTTCAGACCTGATCAAGTGTGCCTGGAATATATTCCTTGTCATAGCCACCGGAATGGCCATAACCAAAATGTTAAGAACCTCCGATGAGACTCAGCTTTCCTTAAAAGAGAAGTTTCAGGCTATGGAGCAGGATACGAAGAGGGCTGATATCTTCCTTGCAAACGTATCAAACGAGATAAGGATGCCGGTTGATGAAGTCATAGGGCTTTCTGATTCAGCTTACGGGCTTGAAACAGATGAGAGAGTAAAGGAGAAGCTTGGCAGGATCTCCTATATAGGACATAAGGTTGCGGAGCAGATAGGAGATATCCTTGATTACTCCGAGCTTGAAATGAACAGGGTGTCCGTTTCATTTGAAGAATACAGACTTTCGGATATACTGGATGATCTGGTTAAGGAGCTGAAGCTTTTTAAGCGGGATGATATAGAGCTTGTAATAGACGTGGATCCCAGACTTCCTGCCGTCCTGAAGACGGATATCGTAAAGCTTAAAAGGGTTTTGTGGCATGTGATACTTAATGCCATAAAGTATACGGAGGAGGGCGGAGTGTATGTCCGTATCTCCTTTACAAAACAGGAATACGGACTGAACCTCATAATAGACGTTGAAGATACGGGCATAGGAATGGATGAGACCGAACTTGAGAGGATTTATGAGAGATTTTACAGGTCGGAGGGTGGCAAAGCTGCCATTGTTACGGGTCTTGGACTTGGAATGTCGATAGTGCTGGGGTTTGTCATTGCCATGGAAGGCTTTATTAATATAAAGAGCGCTCCGGGAAAAGGTACCCATGTTCATATAACGCTTCCCCAGGAGATAGTGGATCCCTCTCACTGCATGATCGTACCCAAAGCGTCGGAGCTTGAGATAGGCGGATATCTGCAGTTTGAAAAGTTCAGGAGTCCCTATGTCAGGGAATACTACAATTCGATGATGAGAAACCTGAGGGAAGGACTGGGTGTTTCTTTCTACAGGGTGGATAAACCCGAGGATCTCTACAGACTATGGGAGAGACATTCCTTAACCCACCTTATAGTTGGAGAAGTGCAGTATGAAGCCGATACGGAGTATATGGATGAGCTTTCACACGAGCTTACCCTTATTATCCTTTGTAACGATGACTTTAAGGTATCGGAGGGTTCTGAAGCGGTGCTTCTTAGAAAGCCTTTTTACTGCTTTCCGGTGACAAAGATCCTGAACGGATATACGGGAGATAAAAAAGACACAGCTGCTTTAAGCGCGGCGCCTCTTCAAAGGGAAGAAAAAGAGACCGGAGGGGAGGCATCGGATGAAACTTTTGAGGCTTTGAGAAAAGCCGGCATAGACCCTGAAAAGGGACTTGAATGGTGCATGGATGACAGGGAGGTCTATACAGCGGTGCTACAGGAGTGTGCGCTGGATGCTAAGAATAAAAAAGCGGAGCTTGAAAAATTCTATGCCGCAGGAGACTGGGAAAACTTCATGATAAGGATCCACGGAATAAAAAGCTCTGCAAAGACCATAGGAGCCTCAGAAATTTCCGAGAGGGCAAAGAGACTTGAAAAAGCAGCGGAGGAGAAGGATGAGGCTTTTCTTAAGGAGCATTATCCGAAATTCCTTCCGGATTATATCCGCCTTACAGATATGATAAGAGAAGTCTGCGGCGAGGCAGAAGAAGAGGGAGAAGACTTTTGAGGGTACGGATCAAAAAGTTCATTGATTACCTCTATGACTGGAGAGAGGATGTGCAGGAGCGGCTTTTCATGCTCCTTACCGTCATTGCTCTTTCAGGCATGGTATTTGCCATGATCAGCGGTCTTTTTATCGGCGAGAATGCTTCTTCCCTTCTTTATACCCTTATTGCATTTCTGGTCTTTGCGGTTATCACCTATCTGGGCTACAGATATCACAGGATAAGGCTTGTTGCCAACATACTGGCCGTGCTTCTGGTGTTTGGCTTCTTTCCGCTTGTGTTCTTTACAAGCGGAGGCATATACGGAGGCTCTCCCATCTGGTTCATGTTCTCGGTGCTCTTTGTGGGAATGATCTTAAGAGGAAAGCTTCGCATCATCTTCCTTGCAAGCGAATTCGTGATCGCCGCGGCCTGCTATTATATTCAGTATATCCATCCCGAATACGTCATACCCCATAATATGAACGAGTTCTATATGGATTCTTACGGAACCTTCGTCATAGTAAGTCTTCTCTGTACACTGCTCATTAATTTCCAGACCTATGTGTACCGCAAGGAAAATGAGATGGCAAAGGCGCAGAAGGAAGAGATCGACCAGCTGAGCAAGGCGCAGAACCGCTTCTTTTCAAGCATGAGCCACGAGATAAGAACTCCCATAAATACGATCATAGGCCTTAACGAGATGATAATGCGGGAGGAGATCTCTGACGAGGTGGCGGAGGATGCAAGGAATATACAGGCAGCCAGCAGACTTCTTGTCAATCTCATAAACGATATCCTTGATATGTCAAGGATCCAGTCGGGACAGATGAAGCTAACCCTGGCACCATACAGTCCTGCAGAGCTTATCTACGAAGTGGTCAGCATGATGCAGGTAAGGGCGGATGAGAAGGGACTTCAGTTTGATGTTGTAGCCTATCCAGATATCCCCCAGGAGCTCTACGGAGATGAAGTCAGGATCAAGCAGATACTGATAAACGTCCTGAATAACGCAATAAAATACACGGAGGAAGGGCAGGTTACCATATCCGCAAGATGTGAAAGACGCGGAGATGATGCCTTCATCATTTATTCCGTATCCGATACCGGCATAGGAATAAAAAAGGAGAGCATACCCCATCTTTTTACCGCCTTCAGAAGGGTTGACGAGGAGAGGAATAAGTACATAGAAGGAGCAGGTCTCGGACTTTCAATAGTCAAGGAGCTGGTGGATCTTATGGGTGGCAGCATAAAGGTCAACAGCCTCTATAATAAAGGCTCGACCTTTATCATAGAGATACCGCAGAAAATAGTTAATGATGCTGATATGGGAGAGCTTGACGTTAAGAAACTTCGGTCTTCAAGCGGCAGCGCGGCCTATCACCAGAGCTTTGAAGCACCGGAGGCCAATGTCCTTGTGGTGGATGATACGCCTACGAATCTCCTTGTGGTTTCAAAGCTTTTAAGGGATACAAAGGTGAGGCTTGATACCGCAGGAAGCGGAGCTGAAGCCTTGCAGAAAACCCTTGATAAGGAATACCATGTAATCTTTATGGATCATCTTATGCCTGCGATGGACGGCATAGAGTGCATGCACAAGATAAGGACACAGACCGGAGGCCTGTGCAGGGAATCAAAGATAGTGGCTCTTACCGCAAATGCCGGCAGGGAAGACAGAGCCCGCTATGAAAGAGAAGGCTTTGACGGCTATATGATGAAACCCGTAAAGGGTGAGACTCTTGAAAATGAGCTGAGGCGTCTTTTGCCGAAAAAGCTCATAACCATGGAGAAGGAAGAGGTAAGACCGCTTGACGAGACCGTATCCTGGATACAGACGGAAAGTAATAAAAGACCCGTTGTCATATCCTCCTCCAGTGTTTTGGATATTCCGAAGGAATTTGTAGATAAATACCACATCGAGGTGATCCCTGCCGTAATCGAAACGGAGAACGGGTGTTTCAGAGACGCCATAGATATCGACACCGGGGCGCTTATGTCCTATATGGAAGACAACGGAAGAGAAGCAAAGATCCGAAAGATCAGTACGGAAGAATTTGAAAGCTTTTTCGGAGATGTGCTTGAAAACGCAGAGAATGTGATACATATCTCCGTTTCAAGCAGGATAACGGATACCAGCTACCTTGCCGCAGTAGATGCGAAGAAGACCTATGATAATGTTACGGTGGTGGATACGCTTCAGATTTCAACGGGACTGGGGATGATGGTTCTGGAGGCCGGACGTCTTGCGGATGAAGGGAAGAGTGTAAGGGAGATAACCGAGCGGCTTGATGAGATGAAGGATGAGATAAAGACCACCTTCATTGCGGATAAACTCGATAATCTTACAAAAGGCAGGCAGGTCTGGCGTGGACTTATCCTGTTTACAAGCGCCTTCATGATACGTCCGGTATTGGTACTGAAGAACGGAAGGATGACAATTAAGAAGGTGCACTTCGGAGCAAGGGAAAGAGCCTGGAAAAGGTATATTTCCGAGACCTTAACAAGACCGGATACCATAGATAAGAGCAGGATCTTCGTAACCCATGTCGGATTAAGCCAGAAAGATCTTGATTTTATACGCAGCGAGATAGAAAAGAAAGTCTCATTTGAAAAGATCTATTTTGAACAGGCCGCAGCCGGAATTGCAGTAAATGTGGGAACCGGGACTTTCGGTATGTTTTTCAGGAGGAAGGGCTAGATGAGCGAAGGGGTTACGTTCTATTTTGACTGGGAGGTTAAGCTTATCGTCTGGCTTCAGACATATCTGCCCGATGCGGTTTTAGCGGTGCTGTCATTTTGTTCCGTTTTCGGAGAGGAGAAGCTTCTTATCGCTGTTGTCGGACTTATCTACTGGGGGATCGATAAAAAGCTTGGGATTTATATTACGGAGAATATGCTTGTGGCAGCTACTTCTTCAAGCATGATAAAGAATACGTTCTTCAGGAGACGGCCTTATTTTGATAATCCGGATATAAAGTGCTTAAGGATCGTGAAAAAGAACAGGGATATCTATGATGCCGCTGCTCAGGGCTTTTCTTTTCCGAGCATACATTCCTGTAATTCGGTAGCGATGTTTACAACCCTTGGGAGATATTCCGACAAAAAGATCTTCAAAATACTGGGAATTGTGATCCCGCTTATTGTAGGGCTTTCCAGAGTTTCCATGGGAGTGCATTATCCGACGGATGTTCTTGCAGGCTGGAGCATGGGGATCATTGTAATACTTGTCCTGCCGGCAGTAAGGGATAAGATTAAGGACAGACGGATTTATTCACTGGTTCTTATTCTTTTATATTCATCGGGCTTTCTCTATTGTCAGAGCGAGGATTATTTTACCGGATTCGGCCTTATGACAGGAAATCTTTTAGCAATACTCTTTGAGGAGAAATATGTGAGGTTTGAGACCGCAAAGTCCTGGACAGGACGTATCGCAAGGGTTATCGGGGGAATGGCGATCTTTATGCTTTTGAGCGCCGGACTTAAGCTTCCCTTTGACAAGGAATTTCTTGAAAGCGTAAGCCTTGCCTCCCACATAGTGCGCACACTGCGTTACGCCATAATAGGATTTACGGGATTTGGACTGTATCCCATGCTCTTTATGGCTGTTGAACGCAGACTTGGGAACAGCGTGAAATAACAAACTGTTTGCCAAACTTCCAGGGTATAGGATATCATTAGTGCAAAGTCGTGAAATATAAATGCGACGGAGAGATCCGGATCGCTAAAAAAATAAACGGAAGGAGGTGGCGGAGCATATGAAAGAGATGACTCTTGAAGCAAAAAGAGAGAATCTTCATCAGGTATTTGATTTTGTTACGGGAGAGCTTTCAAAAATTGTATCTGACAAAAAGATTATCCGTCAGGTCAAGCTCTGCGTGGAAGAGATCTTCTTAAACATCTCAAGCTACGCCTATCAGCCGGATACCGGACCTGCAAAGATCACGGTGGAGGTTGAAGGTGATGACGGACCGGTAAGGATCGTAATATCGTTTTCGGACAAAGGACATCCTTTTGATCCCCTTTCGGTAGGAGATCCCGATACGGAGTCGGATCTTGATGAAAGACAGATCGGGGGACTTGGGATATTTCTTGTAAAGACAACTATGGATGGTGTCAATTACGAGTATAAGGACGGTCAGAACATTCTTACGGTTGAAAAAACGTTACAATTCAGCTAACCGACAGTGTGCTGAACAGTAACGAAAAAACTTACCCTGTAGCATAAGGAGAAGAGGAGCTGATATGGATATAAAGGAAACTTCGGAAGGCGGGATCATAATACTTAAAGTCAGCGGAGAGATTGACGGTTCAAATGTCCTGGACTTTGAACATACATTAAAGCATGCGGCAGAGAGAACAGACAGGCTGGTTCTTGATCTTGAGAATCTTGAATATGTCTCTTCGGCAGGACTTCGGGCTTTCCTTATTATACAGAAGGAGATGAAAAAAGAAGATCATACAATGACCATTAAGCATGTTAATGAAGAGGTCATGGGGATCTTTATGGTTACCGGTTTTGTGAAGCTTCTTAACATTGAAGAAGACTGACAGAAGGACGGGAAGATTTACAAGGTATGATACAGAAGGATTATACTTTCAAAAGTCCCCTGCATGCAGGATCTGCAATAGCTGATATAAAAAAGACCCTTGAAAATACTCCGCATAAGGATGCGCTGCTCGTTATATACGAGACAGGGTATCCCAAGGCAAAGATCAGGGGTCTTATCGATATGCTTGAATGCTGCGGAGTGAAGGGACTTAAGATTGCCGGGATCGCAATTTACAGCGTTGCGGATATCCTGCCTGACGGTACGGGTGTAAGGCTTAATCTTATCCTTACCGAAAACTCCGATATAGAGATAGTTGGTATTCCCTGTGTTCCCGGAGAAGAAGACAAAGCGGCAAAGGTAATGCGGGAAAGACTGTCAGAGTTTCCCGATGCCAAAGCCGTAGAGATCTTAGGATGCAATCTGGCACTTGATGTCACACGTTTTATGGAGCAGTCTTTCAGGGAAAGGGAAGACATAGCTGTATTTGGGACCATGACATCCGTTGCCTTTCCCGAGCATGTGACGAACAAAGGCTTCGAAAGGTTTTTATTTGATCTTGGAAGCGGAACAGAAAGAAGCCAGATGGTGATAGCCGGCGATGATCTTATTCCGGAGGGATTTTCAATGATAATATTCTCCGGAAAGGAGCTTAAGGTCAGCGCAAACTATGCCCTGGGCTGGCATCCCATAGGAAAGGAGATGCCTGTTGTCCTGGGAAAAAGGGGAGAGCTTGGTGAGACCACTATCGCTCAGATTGACGGCTTCAGAGCCGTTGATCTTTTCAAGGAATATCTTGGAGTTAACGCCGATAAATATCTTATAAATAACATCTGCGAATTCCCTCTTATGGTAAGGCGGGGAGAGGATGATATCTGCATGATACCTTTCTCCTTTGGAAAAGAAGGAGAGGTTTATATCAATGCGACCCTGCATGAGGATGAAAAACTCCGTTTTTCTTTTGCAAGCCATGATGAGGTTCTGGGAGCTTCGGAAAGGTCAAGGCGGCTTATGCAGGAGTTTGCCCCTGAAGCCCTTTTTCTTATTGTCTGCGGAAACCGCGCGGGATTTCTAAGAGAAGATGCCCCACAGGAATGGGAGTGCTTCAGGGATGTATGCAGTGATCTTGCCCTGATACACGGAGCCTGCGAGATCTACTACCAAAACGGGAGATGCGGGATCCTTACAAGCGCCCATATAAGCATAGGCATGAGAGAAGGGGAAAGACCCGAACGGATCATTATTAAAGACGATGATGAGATCGAATGTCACCATCATGAGCATATAATTCCTTTAGCGGATCGTATGTCGGTATTCATGAATAAGATGACGAGCCAGCTTATCGAGATCGCAAAGGAAGCAAAGGCTTCAAATAACGCCAAGTCAGCCTTCCTGTCCAACATGTCCCATGAGATAAGGACTCCCATAAACGCGATACTCGGGATGGATGAGATGATCTTAAGGGAGAGCAATGAGAGCAGTATCATAGGCTACGGCGAGGACATAAGGTCTGCCGGAAACAATCTTCTCTGCATAGTAAATGACATCCTTGATTTTTCAAAGATAGAAGCCGGGAAAATGGATATCCTTCCGGTGGAATATGAATTTGCCTCCGTAATAAACGATCTTGTGAACGTGGTCAAAAAGAGGGTAGAGGACAAGGGACTTGAATTAAAGCTTGATATCGATCCTGCCATACCTTCGATCCTTTACGGAGATGAGATAAGGATCAAACAGGTGATCACAAATATTCTGACAAATGCCGTTAAATACACCGAAAAGGGCAGCGTAACCCTTTCGATAAAAAGAATTGAATTTAAGTGTGACATGACAAATGTCAAAGGGCATGAGGAGTGTCACGGCATGGCCTGCTACAGAAATCCCGTGAAACTCTATGTAGGAGTTACCGATACCGGCATAGGCATAAAGGATAGCGAGAAGGAAAAGCTTTTTAATGCCTTTGAGAGGGTTGACGAGAAGAGAAACCGTACTATCGAGGGTACGGGACTGGGACTTAATATAACCGCCTCACTCCTTAAACTTATGGACAGCTCCCTGGAGGTTTCAAGCACCTACGGGGAAGGTTCGACTTTTTCATTTGTTATAAAACAGGGCATATCAAGAGATGAGCCTGTAGGCGATCTGAATGACAGATGGAGCAGAAGCTATGCCACACATGTGAAGTATCACGAAAAATTCACGGCGGAGCAGGCTCATATCCTGGTGGTAGATGATACCAGAATGAATCTTGAGGTTATGAAAAACCTGTTAAAAAAGACCAGGATACAGATAGATACCGCGGAAAGCGGAGAGGAAGCCTTGGAGCTTGTACGGCAGAATTTCTACGATATCATCTTCTTAGACCACCGCATGCCCCATATGGACGGCATGGAGTGCTTTGCAAGAATGAAGGAGCTTAAAGATCATAAATGTCCTGATTCTCCGGTAATATCGCTAACGGCAAACGCGGTTTCCGGAGCAAGGGAGGAATACTTAACGGCAGGCTTTGCAGATTACCTTACAAAGCCCATAGACTCCGAAAAGCTTGAAGACATGCTGATAAGGTATCTGCCGGAAGATAAGGTAAAGATTGCAAAAGAGCCCGAAAAGAAGGCGAAAGTATCCGGCAGGGGCTCCAAGATCAGCGGATCAAAGCCAAGGATAGTTCTTATAGATGATGCCCAGGTGATCCATGATTACGCAAGGAATCTGCTTGGTGATAAATATATCCTTGAGACCTGCCTTAACGGAAAGGATGGCATAAAGGCCGTTAAGGAGAAGGAAACTGACCTTATTCTGCTTGACATCCTGATGCCTGATGAAGACGGCTTTGAAGTCATGAAAAAGCTTAAGGCGGACGCCAGGTGCGCATCGGTTCCTGTAATCTTCCTTACCGGTGATGAGAACGAAGAGACGGAGATAAAGGGCTTCAAGTCGGGAGCCTGGGATTTTGTGAGGAAGCCTTTTGTGGCTGAAGTGCTGCTGCAGAGGGTTAAGCATACCATAGAGCTTTCAAGACTTCAGAATGATCTGACGAGGGAGGTTGCGGTAAAGACCCTTCGAATAGAGCATCTTACTCAGGAAGTGATGCTTGCGCTTTCAAAGACCGTTGACGCAAAGGATCATTATACCAACGGACATTCCGAGAGGGTTGCGGGCTATGCCACCATGCTTGCCATGAAGCTTGGGATGGAAGATAACGCGCAGTCAGATATACATGCCATGGGACTTCTCCACGATGTGGGAAAGATCGGGGTTCCGAGGGAGATAATAAATAAACCCGGAAGGCTTACCGATGAGGAATTTGCAAAGATAAAAGAGCATACTACCATGGGGTATGATATCTTAAAAACAATAACCGAGCTTCCGGGACTTGCAACAGGCGCCAGGTGGCACCATGAAAGGTTTAACGGGACGGGCTACCCTGACGGAAAGAGCGGAGAGGATATACCTCTTGCCGCAAGGATAATCTGTGTTGCCGACTGCTATGATGCCATGACCTCGAACAGGTCTTATTCAAAGATAAGGGAGCAGAGTGAAGTAAGGAATGAGCTGCTTCGGTGTAAGGGGTCTCAGTTCGATCCTGTTATAGCCGATGCCATGGTAAGCCTTATGGATGCTGACGGCGACTACCTTATGAACGAGCAGGGTTATAAGGACAGCGCGGTTGCAAAGTATGTGACGGAGCTTTTGAACAGGACTCTTCGTATGGGTTCTTTGGAAGAGGATAATGCCGCAGAGGATGTGATCTATGATGATACCGGGGATTCCTTCGAAGGGGCGGGGGATGAAGCTTCAGATGAGATTCAGCTTCCGGACTGGCTTAAGGAAAGCTCCGCAGTTGATGCGGAAAGCGGCGTGAAAAACTGCGGCTCCGTGGAGAGCTACCTGTCCATCCTTACTAATTTCCATGCCACGGTGCTGGAAAAAGCCGATGAGATACAGGGGTATTATGATAATGAGGACTGGGACAACTATACCGTAAAGGTTCATGCATTAAAGTCTTCCGCGAGGATAATAGGTGCCATGGAGCTTTCGGAAAAGGCAAGGATTCTGGAGGCTGCGGGAGATGCAGGAGACATAGAGACTATAGCAGAGGATACGGGTGCCCTTATTACCCTCTACAGATCCTATGAGGATGCGCTATCAATGCTTTCGGAATCGGATGAGGGGCTGCCTAAGGCAGATCAGGCTACACTTTCGGATGCTTACGGGGCGCTTTCAGAGTTTGCTTCTTCCATGGATTATGAGCTTTCAAGGATGGTTCTTGATTCCATGAAGGAATATAAGCTTGATCCTTCGGATAAGGACAGATTTTCAAGGATCAGAACGGCGCTTTCCCAGCTCGACTGGGATCGGATAAAGAGCATTTTAAGTGAAAAGGGGTAATACAGAAAGGATTTACATGAGCAGAAACGTATTGATAATAAGTTCGGCAGAGACTTTTTCCGTAAGGGGAATAGAGATGAAGCTTGCATCCCTTGATGTGAAGACAGCCTGGTGTTCGCCGAAGCTTAAGGAGCTTGAGAATAAGTGCGATAAGACGGATCTTATTATTCTTTATACCGATGAATCCGTAGATGATACGGCGGAAGCTCTTGTATTCTTAAAGGATCACTGCATAGCCCAGGATGAGAAGATAATAGTTATCGGGGCGAAGTCCGAGTATGAGACCGTAGAGCAGTTCCTGCCGGCGTCTTTTATCTTAAGCTTTTTTGAAAGGCCCCTTGAGATGGCGGGATTCCTTGATACCGTTGAGGAGTACCTTTCCGAGGAAGCGGAGCATGAGAGGCGGAAGAATATCCTTATAGTTGATGATGATGTGTCCTATATGAGTATGATAATGGACTGGCTTAAAGATACCTACCGGGTAGCCATGGCAAATTCCGGGATGCAGGCCATAACCTATCTTGCAAAGAACAAGGCGGATCTTATATTGCTTGATTATGAGATGCCGGTGACCTCCGGCGCCCAGGTACTTGAAATGATAAGGTCTGAGGCTGCGACCTCCACAATACCCGTGATGTTCCTTACGGGGAAAAACGACAAGGCCAGCATAATGAAGGTTCTTGCGCTGAAGCCTGAGGATTATCTCTTAAAGACTATTGATAAGGCGGGGCTTAGGGACAAGCTTGAGACGTTCTTCTTGGGCAGGTCGCTTAAAGACTCAGGTCAGAAGCCTCAGGGCTTAAATTGAGCCGGAAGACCGGGCAAAACGGCTTTAGGAAAGCCTGCCGGGTAGGGCAAAAGATATCGTATTTTTGGGAGCATCCGGCTCTGACGGCATTTTTGCTGTCTTTTCTGATGCTCTTTTTATATTCCCTGATACAGGGGATTTATCCTTTTGGTAAGATCACTTTTCTCAGAAAGGATCTTTATCATCAGTATCTTCCCTTTCTTTATGAATTAAGAAGGAGACTCTTATCGGGGGAGAGCCTTAAGTACAGCTTTGATCTGGGGCTTGGTTCGTCATTTTACGGGATGTATGTGTATTACCTTTCGGATCCCCTGAACTTCCTTTCGGTTCTTGTACCGGAGAAGTATCTGCTGGAATTTTTGACCTTTATAACTTATCTTAAGATCTCTCTTTGTTCTTCGAATATGTGCATCTATCTTAGATACAAAAATAAGGAAACTGCTCCGGTATATGCGGTTTTATTATCCCTGTGCTACGGGTTTTCGGGGTATATAGCTTCCTTTGACTGGAATGTGATGTGGATGTGGGGGATAGCCCTTGCGCCTCTTGCCATCATGGGAATGGAGAAGCTCTTCAGGTATCAGGACGGGATAAAAAGCGTCTTCATTTATTCCTGGATACTGTTCTTTATAATCTGGACTAATTATTATATCGCTATGATAATATTATTATTCTCCGCAGTGTATTTTCTGGTACTTTGCGTGGAGGAGTACGGGGGGATCATTAAGCTTTTTACGGCGGCTTTAAGATTTGCCTTCTGTTCGGCGCTGTCCCTTTGCATGGCGGGGATGTTTCTTATCCCTGAGTGGGAGATAATAAGGGATACTTCTTTTTCCGGAAATGATCTTCCCGATAAGATTAAATTCTATCTTATGCCCTGGGAGCTTATGGTAAGGTCTCTGGTATCTGTTAAGGTTGAAACGGGACTTGGACATGAGCCCGGAATCTACGCTTCCCTTGCGGTTTTATTCCTCGTGCCGCTGTTCTTTTTGAATAAAAAGATCGACCTGAAACATCGAATCGTCCGGGGAGTTCTGGTCATATTCTTTTATCTTTCCTTTGACATGAATGTGCTGGAATTTATCTGGCACGGGCTTAATTATCCTGATTCGATACCCGCAAGGCAGGCGTTTCTACTTGTGTTTATATTGGTAAGCCTTGCGTATGAGACTCTGCCGGGTATTAAGGAGATGGGGATCATAAGATGTGCGATTTCCATGGTATTTCCGCTTGTTATCTATGGTGTATCCCTTGCTCTTTGCAGGGAGGACAGTCATACAGACGGGAGTACCTGGATCCTCAGCGGGATCTTTATCCTGCTTTATGTGCTGATCCTTATAATATACGTGCTGAAGAATGAGGAATACGGGAAGTGGGGGATGTCTGTGTTTTTCCTTCTGCTGGTCTTTGAGCTTCTGATCAATTTAAATTTAACTTCTTCAAGGGATATCTCAAGGAAGAGTTATTTCAGGCACGTGGATAATTACAGGGAGCTTGTAAAGACCGCTGAAAACAGGGAAAAGCTTAATCAGGGACATTTTTCAAGATTTGATACGGTAGAGGAGAATATAAGGAATCTTTCCTGTACGGTGGGGTACTCCGATGCCTCATATTTTTCATCCACAATTGACAACAAGGCTGAGGATTTCTACAAGGACTTCGGGATGAAGGCTTCAAAGGTTCACTATATGGCTGAAGGGATAACGCCGTTTACATCCGCCATCTTGGGAGTAGGTTATATACTTGCGGATAATTTAAGGAATAATGAAACGGACTATGATGTCTCGTTTTACCTTGAAGAAGCCGGAGAGGATTATCTGTATGAGTGTATGTTTGCCCTGCCTTTCGGTTACACCGTGCCTGAAGGTCATCACGGCTTTTTGGACGATGACAGCTTTTATGATCCCATAGACCGGCAGAATAAGGTCGCCATGAAGCTTGGGGGAGATGAGATCTTCCACAGGGTTAATGATGATGATCTTTTTGAAGACAGCGGTATAGCGAAGATAGAGATAGCGGAGAGCGGTCATTATTACGCCTATACCGACGAGGATATCGATGAGATCACTGAGTATGTGGATTTTCAGGATGAGGCCTACGGTGAATTTGAGGATATGAAGTATGAGAGCATCATGGATCTTGGAAGGCTTGAGGAGGGGACTAAGGTAAGGCTTGAAACTGATGAGGAGAGCAAAACCGGGTATCTTGAAACCTCGGTTTACCGCCTGGATCCCGGAAACTTAAAAGAGCTTATTGAAGAGATGACCCTTGATCCCTTTACGCTAACGGAGTTTTCGGATGATCACATAGAGGCTATATGCGAAGTGTCGGATGGAAGAGAGCTGGTGCTTGCCCTGCCTGTATCCAAGGGGTGGGAAGTAACCCTTGACGGAAAAGAGAAGATAGAGCCTTTAAGCTTCTACGGACTTTTGATGAAGCTTTCACTTCCCTCAGGCGTCCATCACATAAGCCTTGATTATCATATCCCCGGCTTTTCCACCGGACTTATCATATCCCTTATAGCCCTTATTATAAACATGACGGGGACGGTTCTTTTTTTGTTCGGTAATAGGAAGCAGAAAGCATCTGTCGGCTGATTGCCAAACACAAAAGAAACGTCCCGGTAATATTCACTGCAAAACACAAAAGAACCGTCCCCTTGTGTTCTTGTTTTTTCAGTAGATCGTTTCAGCAGTGATATTGCCGTTTTCCACTTTGAAGCGCCAGATGGAGTGATCCGGCAGGCGGTGCTCGGTAAGATAATAAGCGCCGTCGAAGGAGGTAATATAGTATGGTGTTCCACCGCCTATGAAGTTACTGTAAATATCCTCATAATTCCTGTATTCAAGATCTTCAAGGCTGTCACACCTTATTATCGTGGCATAGCTTTGATCCCAGGAGGCGTTGGTGGATATGGTGATGTAGTATTTATTGTCTATGGGGGTTATCTGGATCATCCCGGCAAGCTCGTCAGGCACCGGATAGCGGTCGATAACCTCCAGGGTATCAAGTTTTGCTTTTATTATACTGCTGTTTCCCGAGACAAAGAGGATCTCGTCGCCTGTTATTGTGAATGAGCGGACATAGACTCCGTCAAGCTCCGGGATCTTCCGGATGTCGGAAACATAGACGTTATTATCATCATCTCGTTTTATCACATAGAGCTCCCCGCTTACTGAGCACCAGGCGTAGAAGTTTCCGGATTTTTCGTCATAGACGATATAATGAGGCCTTCCGGTGACGTTTTTTAATTCCTTGGTGAAGATAAAGGAATCATCTTTTTTTTCAAAGATCATTATCCGTTCGTTTTCGGTATCGTCTATAAGATAGACCGTTCCGTCACCTGCAACCGTGTGTCCCATTATCATTTCATCTGTCATTATCTTCCAATCAGTCAGGGGATCCTCAAGGTTATCGTTATATATGACCTGATTATGGTAGCAGTCAACTATGAAGTACGTTTCACCAATCTTTGTGATCTGGGTTGGAACGGAAAGATCAGGGTAGGAGTTGAAGCGTGGTACGGAAATCGCACCATCTTCGGTATCGGCTGAAGCTGCCGGAGTGGCATCACGGATATGCTTATTACCCGGGATGATATTGTCAAGAGATACACTGCTGCACCCTGACAGGAGAAAAAGGGGGGCGCACAGGATCAATATGGATATAAAAAGAGTTTTGGCTGCTCTTATTCTTTTGGGTAAAGTCTTATTCATGATATAATAGTATACCTTATGAGACGATTTGGGAAATCGTCTCATAACCCGACTTCGTCGGGTCTGGGAAGATACGGAGAACGTGGGTTTCATGGATGAGACCGGAATGAGATGAATATAGTACTTCTTGAACCTGAGATACCTTTTAATACCGGAGCGATAGGACGCACCTGCGTTGCAACGAACACTGCGCTGCACCTTATAAGACCCTACGGCTTTATCTTAAATGACAAAAAGCTTAAAAGGGCAGGCCTTGATTACTGGCCGAAGCTTAAGCTTTTTGAATACAAAAGCTACGAGGATTTCATGGAAAAGCATCCCGAAACAATGTCTGATGAGCCGGATGCTCCAAGACTCTGGTACGCAACAACCAAGGCTTCCATGACCTATGCGGATGTATCCTACGGGCAGGATGACTTTATAATGTTCGGCAAGGAGACAGCCGGCATCCCTGAGGAGATACTTGAAAAAAACTTATCGTCCTGCGTAAGGATACCCATGTACAGTGAGGAGCGGTCGCTTAATCTTTCAAACGCCGCAACAGTGATACTGTATGAGGCTCTAAGGCAGAATGGATTCAGAGATCTGGAGAAGAGGGGTTTTTTAACCGGGACACATATATAGTAAACGACAAAACTCTTTTCGTTTTGTCGTTTACTGCGCCGGATTTTGGCCGCTGAAAGCGGCATATTTCCTTGCAAAATCCGGGCGCATCCGCCGGAGGCTTTATAGTAAGCGAAATTATTTATTTCGCTTA
>JAFPZU010000130.1 GCA_017417105.1 Lachnospiraceae bacterium
CTTTTAGTTAAAATGCCAGATTGTCGTCAGATGCTAGGCGGAGGAAGGAGTCGTAGCGGGCTACGACGACTGACGACAACGAAGCAGCTGGCGGCAAGATGGTGTTTTAAGTAAAGAAGTCATTGAAACGCTACACTAGTATAATTGCCACATAGAGCAAAGTCAACAGTATGTAAAAAACCGCAAAAAAATATGTTGCAATCACCTTTGTATTCTGTTATGATATAGAGCGCTGCGGGCTTGGACCCGTGATTATCCAATCGTAGGAGGTGAGAAAGATGGCAAAGTGTGCAGTTTGTGGCAAGGGCGTACATTTCGGTAACAACGTCAGCCATTCACATAGAAGATCAAACAGGATCTGGAATTCAAACATAAAGAGGGTTAAGTGCAATGTTGACGGCACTCCCAAAAGGCTTTATGTCTGCTCCAGATGCTTAAGGTCAGGCGCTGTTGAAAGAGCATAAGGATCATTAAAGGCCGGTCGCACGACCGGTCTTTTTTATTTCATCGCTCCATAAAGGCGCACCCTATGGCCGAAAGGTATATCCCGTTCTCAGGGATTTTGCACTTAACCTTCAGTATCTTCTCCGCAAAAGGCGCAATCCCCGGTATCAGGCTTAAGCCTCCGGAAAGATAAATACTCTTCTCCCCTGTTTTTTCAAGCAAAGGCTTTGCCTTTATCAGTATCTGTCTTATTACCGCGTTTATTATCTCCTCTTCCGTGCGGTTATCTGCTATCATCATAACTATCTCGCTCTGGGCAAACACCGCGCAGGTTGAAGAAAGCCTCAGCTCACTGTCGTATGCCTCTTTAAGATCGATATCTTCAAAGGATACTCCCGTAAGCTCAAGAGTATTCGTAAGGAACATCCCGCTGCCTGCCGCACACTTATCATTAATGAAAAAATCCTTAAGCCTTCCGTTCTCCTCTGTTATTATCTTCGTATCCTGCCCGCCGATATCAAGTATCGTTCCGCTCTCCCCGGTTAACTTATAAAAACCGGCAGCAAGAGCCGTGAGCTCGTTTACGCTTTTGATCCCCGAAACATTGCTCTTCCCATAGCCGCAGGAAAATATCATCGCTCCGGGATACTCCTCCTTAAAGGCTTCAAGCTTCCTTTCAAAATAATCCCTCTGCCTTAAAGGAGTCTTTTCGGCAAAAAGCTTTAAGATCTTTTCATCTTCCGCTATGCAGTATTTGGTATAGGTTGAACCAACGTCTATCCCTATCCCCGGCATATCGTCTCCTTCAAAAGCTCTATCTGAAGCTTTGCCTTTTCAAGGTTTAAGTATTCCCTGTCTATCATGTCAGTATCAAGCTCCGCCTGGGGAAGCCCCACGTTTCTTGCGGATACGAAGTCGCACTTGCAGCTCTTATTATGAAGGACTATGGCTCCCTTTGCCCCCGAATCCTCTATAAGCTTGTGAAGTCTTTTATCCCGGCTTTTCTGCAAAAGATTTAAGAACGTGTAGTTATAAGCGTTAAAAAGCTTCTCATAAACATCCTCCCCGCTGTAGTCAAGACTCCACCAGGTGATATAGTTGGAGCCTGTGATCCGAAGCCCATCCATAAGCTCCTTAAGATATCTGTCCGCGTGATACCAGAGGGGATATCCCAGCCAGAAAACAGGGATGCTTAAAGGATCCGCGTCTTCCAGAGTCCCGCACTCCTTATCCATCATATCGTACAGCTTTGCCGTATCCTCATTGCACCTTGCCGTTATAAGGAAATTGATATCATCAAAAAGCGTTGTGGGGCTTATGTCCTTCGTCTTAAGGTTTGATATCAGCAAATTCCAGGCTTCAACGCTTCTCTCACTGTTATTTACAAGACGCAGCAGTTCTTCCTCGTCAAGCCTTCTTCCACTGAGCTTTTCCATAGCCTCTGTAAGCATCTCATGCTGCTTTTTTACATAAGAAGCGGCCTCAGCCCTGTCACAGCTCTCCCCGGGGTAATCAAGAACGATAAGCGGGACGTCATACTCATCCGCCAGTGTGTTCCACCATGCCGGCAGCGTATTGCACTGATTATTGGTGGCAATAAGGACATCCGGCTTCGGCGGTACGCCCCTTGGTCCCTCTTCAAGAAGAAGCGAGCCGTTAAAACAGCAGGAATAAGAGCAGCAGTCTCTTGAAAGGTTCCGCTTTTCACTCTCTTTAATGTATTCCTGCTCCTTTTCACTTGCCGCTATCACCGCGGCATAGCTTTCAGGATAGTAATAAGATATTCCCAGCGCCTTAAGTATCTCAACCGGGGTAAAGGCCGTAACCCAGGCTACAGGCTCTTCAGGTACCTTTCCCTTTGCATACTTGGAAAAGTATCTGTAGTATTCCCTCATAAGTCTTGTTTTAATGCCTATTACCGTATCCATCGCAATCCCCCTCAGATCATATCCGCAAAAGCTTCAAGGGCAAGAGCCGCTTTTCCCGTATCCTCTGTCCCGTTCACCTTTATCTGCACCGCAGGGATTCCTGCCTTATCCGCCTCTTTTGAAAAGACGCTGTACAGATAATCATAAGGCTCGCAGTATTTCTGCGTAAGGAAAATGATCCCCCTCACATCCTTTTTCCGGATGCTTTCAAAATCGTGATCCATGGTTTTCTTAAAAGAAACCTGTGTCGGCGACGGGCGCATTGAAAGGATGCTCCCTGCGATGTTAAGGTAGATATCCCCTTCTGTTTCCACCGGCTCGGAATAAACAAGCCTTCCCGACTCCGGCAGATCATCGCCTGCAACCGTAAGTGACGCGTCCTCTATAATCTTTGCAAGCCTTGTATCAGAAAGAAAGGATCCGACCACGTATACTCTCTTCCCCGTTTTTTCCCTCTTTCTTATATCCCCGCTCCACTCCTGCATGGCAAGGGGCTTTTCAAGCATCTCATGCAGCTTTTCCATATAGTCGCTGTAGGAGAGACTGTCCAGCTCCTCATACGTCTTCCTTAAAGCCTCATTCCTTTTATTTATAAACTCCGCCCGCTCCTTTATATCATCTATTCTTACACCGTAATGGGCTTCAACTGCTTCCTTATATGCCTTTATCTCGCAGGCTAAATGCTCTTTAGCGCCGGAAACATTATAAGGCGGTATTCCGAACTGAAAGAGAAACTTATTGCACTCTGAAAGGTAGCTTGTAAGTATCCTTGTGCTGTCGCAGCTTTTGGGATATACCGCTCCGTCTATGGTATCATCTGCCATGACCCTTGATATAAAATCCGAGGCATAACCGCAGTAATTGCTTATATTCCTGTCACCGCCATACTGAGTGAACCTTATCGTATCTGAGATATGCTCCGGTATGAAGCCTGACATTGAAAGTATCTTCATCTTTTGCCTCCGTATATCCATTCGTCTCCGGAATAAAACCGGGTGAGTTCCGTAAGTTTTTCATCATCCATGCTGCCGTTAAAGCTTTCGGCAGATACAGCCCTTATAAGTCCTTCGCTTAAGCTTTCTATCGAAACCCTTTCTGACACCTCTTTAAGACCGATCACTCTTGAGCCTGCGCTATGCACGTGGTTTCTTGCAAGCTTTGATCTGTCGGGTGTAAGAAACCTCTCCATCTTATCCGTGTCGCTTTCTATAAGCAAAGTCCCATGCTGTACCACAGCTTCCCCTAACCTGTAGGACGCGTTCCCGCTGAACTTCCTTCCCTTTGTAATAAGGTCATTCCTTCCGTTAAACTCAAAGGGGATCTGAAGAAATGAAAGCGCTCTTCCTGCGATATCCTGATACCGGCATCTTTCAAGATCCGACGCCGCAGATATTATGGAATAATTGAGATTTCCGGCATCGTGATATACTGCTCCCCCGCCGGATCTTCTCCTTGCTATCTTCCCTCCGGTAAGCTTAAAATCAGACACGTTACACTCGCTGTAAACGTCCTGGTTCCTCCCTACAACTATGGTGTTTTCATTCTGCCACAGAAAAAGGATCCCATATCCGGGATATACATGATCCGTAAGGCACTCTTCAAACGCCAGGTTCCTGTAAGGGTCTTTTATATCGCTTTTTATATATTCAAACCTCATCGAGCTTTCTTACAAGAATCCGAAGCGCCTCCGTTACGGCTTCGGAATAGGAGGGATGCGGTCGTACCGTTCTTATCATCTCATCCGCCGTTATCCCCTGATCCATGGCAAGCGCAAACTCGGAGATGATCTCTCCCGCATGCTCGCAGTAAAGATGGGCTCCGATGATCCTTCGATCCGCACCCGCAAGTACCTTTATAAACCCTCTCTGATCCGATGATATCATGGTTCTTGCGTTGGAATACATGGTCTGTTTTGCGCTGACAAAGGGTATTCCCCTCTCCTCTGCTTCCGCTTCCGCAAGTCCTGCGGAGGCAGTCTCCTGATCTGTATATATGCATCTTATTACGGAAGTATTCTCTTTTACCTCTTCTCCTGCGATAAGTCTTACAACCCTCCTGCCCTGCTCCATTGCAAGATGGGCAAGATCAGGACTGTCTTCCCGTACATCTCCCGCAGCAAATATCCCCGGGGTCTTCGTCCGTCCGATCCCATCAGTTATTATCCCGCCTTTTTCTCCCACTTCAAAAAGGCCTCCTTCGGAATCGGGAAGATATGCCCTTCTTCCTGTTGCGGATAATAAATACTCGCTCTCATTCTTCTTAAAGGACGAAAAGTCGCAGTTTCTGTTTATTACTATGCCCTTCTTTTTCAGGCTCTGAGTAAGAGATATCGAGATATCCCTGTCCCATTTCCTTAAGATCCTGTCTCCTCTTATGGATAAGGTGACTTCACTGCCAAGCATCCGGAATATACTTGAAAACTCCACCGCTATCGTTCCTCCGCCTATGACATGAAGCTTTTCGGGGATCTTATTAATAAGCAGCAGCTCATCGCTTATATGGGCATTTCTTACCGGAGAAGGCGCCGCCTCTGAGCCGGTTGCTATAAGGATGTTTTTTGCCTGATACTTCTCACCGTTACATGAGATGACCCCTTCCGATACTATCTTTGCTTCTTTCGATACGACCTTAACCTTATCATGTAAAAGACTATCTTTAAGGCCTTCCCGTAAAGATAAGACTATCTCCTCCATTCTCTTTTTTGATCTTTCGTGATCGTATCTTAGGGCATCAAAAAATATCCCGTCTTTACCGGAATCAGAAAGATCACTGAATTTACGCGCAATATGGGAAAGATATTTTGTCGGAACGCAGCCCCTGTTCAGGCAGGTGCCGCCCAGATCGGATTTTTCAAAAAGAATCGCCGACATATTCTTTGCTGCTGCCTCAAACGCAGCGGAATATCCGGCGGGGCCGCCTCCTATGATCGCAAGATCATACATTACGGATCGTCCTTGCTTTTCAAATAGGTCTCTTCGTCCATGAGGTCTTCAAGGGAGGAGATGTTTTTAACCTTTATAAGCCAGTTATCATAAGGCGCATCGTTTAAGAGCTCCGGTGAATCGATAAGCTCTTCATTTACTTCCGTCACCTCTCCGCTTACGGGCGCTATAAGGTCGGATACGGTCTTAATGCTTTCTATATCACCAAACCTTTTTCCGTCGCTTATCATATCTCCTGTATCGGGGAGATTTACGAACATGATACTCTTAAGCTTCTCCTGAGCATGGTCGGTTATTCCCAAAATCCCGGTGTCACCCTCTTTAAGAACCCATATATGATGCTTTGAAAAGAGCCTTTCTGCCATTACTTCAGATCACCTTGCTGTCTGACGTGTCTCCGTCAAAAGCCACTTCGATAGCCTCGTCGTTTTCAACTCCCGGAGCTTTTGGATCAGCCTTATCAGTGAATTTGTTCACAAGATCCGGCACCATATCAAGCATCTTGGTAACCGCATCCTGATTGCGGATATTTACAAGTTTGGTAACTCCATTAGATATCACAAGGACTGAAGAGGGCGTCATCTTGCCGCCTACTCCGCCTCCGCCTGCATTCTTCCTGTCCCCGGTGGATGCTCCGGTTCCCATGCCGAAGGTCACATCCACAAGCGGGATTATTATCGTATCGTCGATCTTTTTGGGCTCTCCCACAACGGTCTTCGTTGAGAAGAATCCTCCAAGCCCCTTTATCAGTGAATTCACCATTTCGTCAAAAGTCAGTTTGTTGTCAGCCAAAATAATCTCCTCACTTTCTGATAAGTTTTCTCTATTCGCCTCTTATGCGCTGTATCTGTCTGTACAGTCTGCGTATGTCTTTATTAAAATAGATCTTTCCTGCTGCCCACAGCACAAAAAAGAGCTGTATGTATCCTTTCAGGAAAAGATCTGCCTCAATGATCTTCCGGTCGAAGTACGGTTCAACCTTAAGATGCTTCGTATATACCGGATAGAAGGAATAAATAAGTCCCAAAGCCTCCCCTGTGGATGCAGGATCGTCAAGCCCCAGCTTCAGGTTCGATTCAAGCTTTCTGGGTCTTATATGCTTTAGAAGCCTTACAACTCTGAAAATCAGCTCCCTTACCGCCTCATGATCCCTCTCATCATTCAGCATATACACGATCCGCTTTATTTTAACATAAAGAACTGAGATTTTGTATTTTATTTTGGAAAGGACAGAACCGCCGCTTTCTCCCTCTTCCCCGTCTTCATCGTCATCCGAAAAATCCTCGGGAGCTTTCCTCTCTCCAAGGACACCTGAGGCCTCCTCGGGCTTAGGATAAACCTTGAAAAAAAGAACCTTTACTTCCTTGTCCGAACCTTCTTTATTAAGATCAAACCTGATACGGATTATATGAAGTATCCAGTTTGCTTTTGCGTGGATAACGTATTTATTCCCCTCATTCTCATAGTTGCCGTCCGCTCTGTAACGGATCGGAACAAAAAGGACGACCAGAAGAATGAAGAGGATCAGAGCAAGCAGGATAAGGAGGATTATCCCTATGACCTTCAATATCTCAAGGAATATCATTCAAAAAGCTCCTCCACATACGAGCGTATGGTATCGTGACCGTACTCCAATGAGGCCTCATAGATCTCCTGCACAAGCTTTATCGCTTCCTTTTCGGATCGTGCGATACCTATGATATCAAACTCCTTGTCCCTGTAATAGGGCTGCATAAGCTGTTTCGTATCAAAATACTCAAGAGGATCCTCACCGTTTGAAGCCGGACAGATTATAAAGGTGTCCGGCATGAAGCTTTTCTTCTTAATTTTTTTTATTATCCGGGAAGGATCGTCAGCAATACTCTCCCCAAGAAAAAGTCTGTGCGCGAATCTCATGGGGTTTAGTATACCACAACTATTAAGCTCGACAAAACCTCGCTAACTGTTTGGTATCAGCCTCCACGGGAGGAAGCGCTGATTTCTCCCATGAAGGCTGCGAGTTCTTTTCCAATGTGATGCTGCCGCTTCAGGCTATGTGACCGTCTTTATGTGCTGCCATAGCTATTTGAGGGACTTTCATGATAGAATATAAGA
>JAFPZU010000131.1 GCA_017417105.1 Lachnospiraceae bacterium
AGGATCGCAAGCACCAGAAGAACCGGCGACAGGATCACTATCGCACTGAAGGAGATTATTATATCCAGTATCCTTTTGAAAAACTTCCGATACATTTATTCCTCAGTCAAAGGTCTGTCTTACAGCCTTTATTATCACATCCTGCTGATCGGGAGTCATCTTGTTGTCGCTTGGAAGACATAATCCCCTGTCAAAGATGTCGGCTCCGACATCATAAGCCTCGCCCTTATCAATATAGGCGTTCGACCTGCCACGGCCATTTCCGTCCCGCGTCACAAAACCATGCATCCTGAAGACCGGCTGCATGTGCATCGGCTTCCATATAGGTCTGCCCTCAGCATTTATCCCGCTTATTGTCTCAAGGATCTCAGACGGACAGGACTTTCCTGGCTCTTTGATATAAAGGTAATCCCTCTCTCCCCTGACCTGAGGGCACATGGCTTCTTTGTCAATAAGCATACAGGATAGCCAGTAGTTGGGCTCTGCCCCGGCTTCAAAAGGATTCATACAAACCGGCAGATCCTTAAAACCTTCTTTATATCTTTCATATATTGCCTTCTTTGAAGCAATGTGCTCGTCAATGTGTAGCATATTGCCCCGCACGATCCCTGCAACTATGTTGCTCATGCGGTAGTTATAGCCAAGCTCCTCATGCTGATACCAGGGAGCCGCCTCCCTGCTCTGTGTCGACCACTTTCTTACCTTGTCCGCATCCTCTTTGTCGTCAGTTAAGAACATGCCTCCCGTGGAACCCGTAACGATCTTGTTTCCGTTAAAGGATATGACCATGTAGTCTCCGAGGCTTCCGCATTTTCCCTTAAGCTTACTGCCTGTATATACCGCTCCGAGGGCTTCTGCCGCATCCTCTATAATGAGAGCATTATGCTTTCTGCAGATATCACGTATCTCCTGCATCTTCGCCGGCACGCCGTAAAGGTGGGCAATAACGACCAGTCTTACATCGGGATACAGCTCAAAGGCCTTTTCAAGGGCTTTCGGATCCATGTTCCAGGTATCATATTCGGTATCAATAAACACCGGCTCTCCATCCTCATACACCACGGGATTTACCGTAGCATCAAAGGTCATATCGGAGCAGAACACCCTCATTCCATCAAGAGCTCTCCCCGGCTTCGCTCCGGGATTTATCCTCTCTCCCGCAAGCTTCATGCACATATGGAGAGCTGCGGTTCCGGAGGAAAGCCCCACGGCATATTTCACCCCGACATACTCTGCCACCATGCGCTCAAGTTCGTTTATATTCTCCCCGACGGTGGATACCCAGTTCGTTTCTATGGCCTCCCTTACAAAGGCAAGCTCTTCCTCATGTATGGTCGGGCTTGAAAGCCAGACCTTTTTTTTAAACGGTTCTAATCTTTCACTCATTTTTGCCATTGCTGTACATTCCCGTTCCGGGCGTATAGGAGTAGGTCGGAACCAGCTCCTTTACCCATCCTCTGACATCCGCTATTTCCTCTTTTGACTCTATCTTGAGCTTTGAAAGCCCCTCAAAGAAAGCCTCATCATCCATTTCTATGGGCTTTCCGATATGAATGAGTTTATTCGGGGTATCCTGCATCCCTTCTTCCTCCATGAGCATTTCCTCATAGAGTTTCTCTCCGGGGCGCAGTCCCGTAAACTTGATCTCGATATCCTCACCCGGCACAAAGCCGGAAAGTCTTATGAGATTCTTTGCAAGATCCAGTATCTTTACAGGCTCTCCCATATCAAGGACGAAGATCTCCCCTCCCTTTGCATAGGCTCCCGCCTGCAGCACAAGGGATACAGCCTCTGGAATAGTCATGAAATATCTTATTATCCTGGGATCCGTAACTGTTACCGGCCCCCCGGCTTCGATCTGCTTGTTAAAGAGCGGTATCACAGACCCCGAGGATCCCAGCACATTACCGAATCTTACCGCCACGAATGAGGTCTGCCCTTTCTTGTCATAGGACTGGACTATCATCTCGCAGATCCTCTTGGTTGCGCCCATGATATTTGTAGGATTAACTGCCTTATCGGTGGAAATAAGCACAAACCGCTCTGCCTTGTATTTAAGCGCCGCCTCGCAGACCTTCCAGGTACCCATGACGTTATTCTTTATAGCTTCATTGGGAGAGATCTCCATAAGGGGCACATGCTTGTGCGCCGCCGCATGATAGATAATGTCGGGACGGTATTCCTTAAATACATCCTCAACCCTCGCGGTATTCCTGACTGAACCTATGAGTACCAGCAGATGATCGGTGCAGAACTCCGGATACTTCATTCGAAGCTCCTGCTGGATGTCATATGCATTATTTTCATATATATCAAAGATTATGAGAAGCTTCGGCTGATGTGTGACTATCTGTCTGCAAAGCTCGCTTCCTATCGTCCCGCCGCCTCCGGTAACAAGGACTGTCTTGCCCTTAACATAGCCCATTACGGACTCTATGTCTATCTGGACAGGATCCCTTCCGAGAAGATCAATGACGTCCACCTTTCTAAGCTGGGATACCGACACCTCGCCGTTTACCAGCTGATATATGCCGGGAAGAGTCTTCAGATCGCACTTCGTCTGCTGACAGATATCGAGTATCTCCCTTACTTCCTTCTTGGGTGCTGCAGGAAGGGCAACTATGATCTCGTCTATATTGTAACGTCCCACCGCCTCGATGATGTCGTATCTTCCGCCTACGACCTTGACTCCGTGGATATAGGCTCCCATCTTGGCAGGATTATCGTCTATCACACAGCAGACCGCTTTCTGAATATATCTGCTGGTGTTCATCTCGCGGATAAGGGAATTTCCCGCTTCTCCGGCGCCGATCACCATCACGTTCACATTTCTTGCGCTCTCTGTCCTCTTCTGCACAAAGGTCCTGAAAAGCCTGTATGCGAACCTTGATACAGCAACAAGGGCTATGAGCCACATGGTGAACATGAAATAATAGCTTCTCGGCATTGAATATCTGAATATGAACTGCATGCCGATAAACTGCAGCACTCCCGTTGAAAGACAGGAGAGGATCACTGACCCCATCTCCGGAGCGCCCGCATATGTCCACAGGCTCTGATACATGCGGAACAAATAAAAAACTATGATCGTGGTCACAATGGAAATCGGAAGATACTTCCAGATGCTGTCGATCCAGACATCAGAATTGACCGTCCCCGCAAGCTCCGCATAGCTCATATCAAAGCGCATCAGAAGCCCCAGCGCCGAGGACGCCGTCACCGCCAGTATATCATATACGATAAGAACCGCCCTTCTTACGAAAAGCTGTCTGTTAAAGCCGTTATTATTCACGCTGCTCCTGCAACCCGCGGAAAACCAAGCTTCCTTCGCATCAGACATTCTCACCGGGTGCAAAGTAATCATTCCGCAAGATCTAAATATAGTACTTCAAACAACTGATTTTACCACATATAGTCACAAGCCGCAACGTGACAATTCAGCATGTATAAGGCAATTGGTTACAATTCAGCGCACCGCCAGTGCGCCGAATTGCAACGCGCACGCCGCCATGCAGAATCGGCTTCGCCGATGGGCGGCGTGCCGGCCAGCCAGGTGTTTTGGGCCGCAGCCACGCAGCAAGTGCGTGGCTCGGCACTGAACAGTAACGGCAATTGCTCAATCTAATGTCTTGGCTGCTACTCAGTGACAAGCGATAGTTACGTCAGCTTGTTGCCATACTTTTCACTCTGGTAAGAGCCTTGGATACCGGAGGAAGGGATATTATCACCAGGGTTATCACTCCCTCGAGAAGGATATAGGCGTAGTTGTAAACTATGGGATATACTGCGATTAGCGGCGTCGGAAAGCCCTCCGGAATATAGTCCATCCAGTAAAGATAGCCTCCCAGGGAATGAAATGCCCCTCTTAACAGTATGGCAAAGATATACCCCTTGATAAGACCGTTCTTACTCTTGTAAAAAAAGCCGGAGGCACCAAGAGCCGCAAAAGCTACGAAGTAATCAAGACAGGCCTGCAGCAGATCAAGGATATAGCTTCCACCGCCCTGTATAAACTGCAGGATCCCATAGGCAAGACCGGCTGCAATTCCTACCCTGGGGCCGTACCAGTAGCCTATCAGCGTAACAAAAAGCATGGAACAGAGAGTCGCGCTCCCTCCCCAGGGCAGTTTGACTATCCGAAGATTTGAAAGCACAAAGGCCAGCGCCAGCGCCATTGAAGAAAACGCAAGCTGATTTATGGATATCTTCTTATCCTTTTTTCCCGTCAGAAGAGATATCAGCAGGATCAGAAGTACGATGACTACAACCAAAGCCACGCTTCCTGCTGTTGTAAGCGCATAATAAGAACCGCCGTCTTCCGGCACAACAAATAATGACATAAAAAAACCTCCCAATGAGTAATTTCAGGAGGGGAGTGCGCAGCAACACAAACGCAATAAGGCCTCCCTACGCCGGTATTACCCGGTTCAGGTGATAAGGGTCTGCGGTCTCCCGCTTCTCAGCCCGATAAGCTCCCCTGGCTAATCAGTAGACTATAGTCTCAAAACCTTTCCCTGTCAAGACCGACGAAGAGCACGAAGGTCATAAAGACAAAACTGTAGGGCGGAACGGTAAAAAAGTTCTCAAAATATGAGGTAAACATCATGGATAGTGCCGCCGAAAAAGCGATCCTGCCAACGCGATTTGCATTATGTAAACCTTTTTCGCACGCCCTTTCAAGCATCCTCCACAGCAGTATCACGACCAGGGCAAATACGATGATACCATGCACTGTAAGAATATCATAAAGCCCGTTATGAACCTCAAAGATCTCAAAGCTTTTCAGCTCATAAGCGGATCCTATGCCTGTAAGAGGCTGCCTTAAAAATGCTTCCCAAAGCTCGCTCCATATCCCCTCTCTTCCGGAAAAAACATCCTTATAAAGCACCGTTACTCCGCCAAAAGCTGCAGCCAGACGGATGTATATCATGGTAAAGAGCACGGCCCCCGCTGTGGCAAGAAACAGAACCGATCTCAGCGCCCATTTGTTAGTTGACATAACTCTAAGCAGGATATACACCACTCCAAACATCATCATTCCGAACATGGCAGTCCTGGAGTGATAAAGCATAGACAGAATGAAGCCCGTAATAAAGACCACCGCTTCCAGAAATCCTTTAAGCTTATAACTTACCGCTCCTTTTTCTGCCCCAAGCTCCATAAGAAGCATCCCGAAATACGCCATAAGCATGAAGGCAAAGCCTGCCATATTGAAATTATAGGACCAGCGCACATGGGAATACCATAGTATGACAGGAGCCGCTCCCGCAAAGGAGATTACAAGTCCGTCCGTCTTCGAAAGCCTTATATGCTTTGTCATATATGAGATGAGCGCGAGATCCGACGGGATCAGAACCGCTCCGTAGCCCGAATGCACGATAACTGCAAATACAGTGGAAAGCAGGATGACCAGCGCACTCATAATAAGATCCGGATCCCTTTTCCTGATATCCTCCCCCATATAAGGCAGAGCCAGGATAAAAAGCGCCAGAAATATGATAAGGGAATCAAACCTTACCGTAAAAGCATAGACCTCCTGGCTTATGAATGAGGTTGCCACAAGAAAGATAAAGAGACCGCTGTATATTATGCCGGTTTTATTCCTAAGACTCTCCATCTGCTATGCCCTCCGCAAAAACCGTGATGCGAGATCCGTTAAAACCCTGCGGTAAAGGAAAATCAGCACTGTAAGTACTGCAAAAACTGCCGCATAACTCCACCATCCCTCTGAGGGACTGACGCTTTCCGGCTTATTTATCACCCCGGGAACCATGGTAATAAAACCTGCCAGCATGATAAGAAAATAGGACAGTCCGTCTCGTTTAGTGTCAACCTCAAGCTTCATATGTTTTCCTGTAAGAGCGTAAGCTATGGCAAACATTGTAAAATAAGATACCAGCGTAGCGCAGGCAGCCCCCGCGGCGCCGAAAAGCATGATCCCGGCATAGTTCAGCATTATGTTAACCAACGCTCCGGCCCCCGTTGCTATTCCCATGCTCTTCCCGTCCTTAAAGGCAAGGCATATCGATCCCAGATACCCCTCCAACGCCCCGAAGATCACGGATATAAGAAGGGGAGGCACCATGAACCAGGCTCCGTAAAACCCTTTCCTGAACATAAAAAAAGCAAGGGGACGCAGGATAAGCAGGATAAAACAGCAGCCCGTAAGCATCACCCCGTTGTAAAGCCCGTAGAGCTTCCCGAAAAACTCCCCGCTGTCCTTTTCCTTATAGGACTTTGTGGCAGACATCTGAAAGCTCTGTGCGAATATCCTCTGAAACACCATAAGGATCGCAGGTATCTTGTAAGCCACACCGTAAAGCCCGTTCTGCATGGTACCCAGCATGAAAAGAATGAAATACCTGTCAATGGCGTTATTCGCCCAGGAAGCGGTGGAATAAAGCATCATTCCCCTGCCGTATTCTGTCATCTCCCGCTTCAGCTCCTGATCCTCCTTTTCTTTAAGCTGCCTTACGCCTCCCATCATGAGGAACATAAGCAGCGCCGCCGAAACAAAAGCGGCCATCTGGGAAAAAAGGTAGCCTTTAAGCCCCATATGAAACACAAGGAGCAGCAATAGGTTCATCGCTATTGTCATCGCCGTGCTAAAAACCGAGCCGGTGATCATGATCTCCACCTTTTCACACCCCTGGGTATAGAGAAGCATAAATTCATACAGCGAATCACAGGCAAAAAGAACCGCAAAGAGCGCAAAATAGATCCTATATTCCTCAGGCGCCACCGTGGATATCAAAATAAGACAGCCGGAAAAGACCAGAAGAATCGAAATGAAAACCCTCTTCAGTCCGCTTATTAATATCGACCCCCTCTTATCCTTCTCCTCGATCCCGTATCTTAGAGCCGCTTCCCCGGCATTCACGGAAAGAAGCGGTATGGTCAGAAGAAGCGTTGCCTGCATCACATCTGCTATTCCGTAATCCGATTCCGTAAGGACATTTGTGTAGAAAGGTACCAGAAGAAAGACCAGAAGCTTCGAAGCGATATTGCTAATGGTAAAAAGCGACATGTTTTTTAAGAGATATCTTCTCCTATTCATGCAAAGCCCCGGTCAGGGCGCCCTCCGGAAGATCCTCGATCATCTCCGGAAGCTTTTCGTAAGCCCCAATCTCCTGAGCAGCTTCGTCCGCTCCGCCGTATATGGTCAGCAGCAGGAAAAAGAGCACCGGCGTATAATCAGCCCACATAAGATCCATATCTATAAAGGATTCAAAAAAGATGGCAAAGACCGCTGATCCTGCGATCAGGGTATAGGGACTCTTCTTTATATGCTTCCCCATACCCATAAGTCTTTTTATTATGACAAAAGCCGCTATAAAAAAGACTATGAAACCGTGAACTACCAGAATATCATACATGGCGTTATGCATATTGTATTCAAAAAAGCTCTCCAGGCTGAAGCCGGAACCGATCCCCAAAAGAGGCTGCTTTGCAAGCATGTTCCATACCTCCGTCCATATCTGCTCCCTGCCGGAAAACACGTTTTTGTAGAATAAAGGCATCCTTGCGTTATAGCCCGTTTTTGAAAGTGCCACATACGCCCAGACAAAAAGCAGCGAACCGAACACGGCAAAGCAGCAGATAAAGCGGAACAGCCACTTATGCCTTAAAGGATCCATTACAAGGAAAAGAAGATAAAAGCAAACGAAAAAGAAGAGCGCCGAAAATGCCCCTCTTGCAAGATGCCACATAACAAGGGTTCCCGTGCGAAGAAGCGCCAGTACAATGAAATATCCCAGTATCTCTTTTTTCAATGAAAAGTATCTCAGCACGATAAGCGCCGCAAAAAGTGAAAAGACAGTGTAGGTCGCGCCGGTGTTCGTATTGTACGAAAACTCCATGTCATGTATAAACCACACTCCGTACATCAAAAGAAAGAATGCCGCAAACACCCGGTACTGCAAGGCAGAAAGCTTTATAAAAGGCGTCATGTATAAAAGCAGGAGAAAGTCCGCGATTATCAGTATACAGCCCTTATTTGACCCGATTATGAAAAGGTTCAAGGAAGCTATTACAAGCGCCGCAACGGTCGCTATGAGAGCCGTATCCTTTTCCTTAAGTCTTCCGATCAGATCAACATTAACGAAGAAGAGGAGCGCAAGACACACGAAGATGATAAGGGAATTATATCTTTCCGTTACATGATAGAACATGGGAAAGATCCAGGTTCCTCCAAAAAAGACCATCATTATAAAAAGCGGTATCCAGTTAAGCTTTTCTCTTATTCCAGCCTCATTCATCCCTTAAGCTCCTCCAGCTTACGTGAAAGCTCCTCTGCCCGCTTCTTCCACGAGGTATTTTCCTTATCAAGCTCCACCAGAAGTCTTGTGTGGTTCTCATTTTCAAGCAGGTTTTCAAGCTTTCCCGCAATCTCTTCAATATCCTGCGGATCATTTATTACATCCGTATCTTCGGTCTTTTTAATAACGCTTAAGGCTCCGCATTCTTTGGAGATAAGCACCTCCGCATAGGAAAGCAGCGCCTCTATGGGAGCAAGCCCGAAGGTTTCAAATACGGAGTTTTGCACAAACACCCTGTTTTTGTGATATTCCCTCATAAGCTCTTCGTGGGAGATAAGCCCCAGATCCTTAACAAAAGGGTAAGAGGCTATGGCTTCACTGTCAGCTCCCTTATCGCCTGCGACAGTAAGGGTTATGTCATGTCCCCTTTTATTTAAGATCTCCACTGCCTTGCAGATATTTATGATGCATTTTCTGGGCATCCCACCGCCGACGGATATGACTCCCTCCGGCGCTCTTTCATCCTCCGTGGCGTTTTCCCTCAGCATATTCCAGTCTATCCCGTTTGTAACATGGGATATCTTCCCTTCATACTGCGGATAGTGTTTTTTCAGCCACTCTTCGAACTGTCTCGATACCGCAAGGATAAGATCAGCCCGCTTCATCATATCTCTTTCATCAAGAGCCATTCTCTGATCCGGCACCTTGTTTATGTCATTTTCATACTCAACCGCCCCGTGCATCAGGTAGGCAGCTTTCTTCCCAAAAATCTTTCCGATCTTCATGGCCCAGATATTCTGCCTTGAATGCCCCGAAAGGAATAAGACCGAAGAGCGCGGTATCTTAAACAGCATCTCAAAAAACCGGGCGGCCTTGTTTTTGGACTTAATATAATCGGTTCCCTCCCGAAGCTCCTTTATATAATGCTTTGTGACTATGGCAGGACCCGTCCCGCTGTAATAGTCACCGATGACAAGTATCAAGGTTATTTCTTCCCCCTGTATGAGATGTACTCCCGTCTTCCATCCTTCATAGCCCTGTAGGCCTCCGATGAAGATATCGTATCCTTATAAAGTCCTTTTTTTCGTAATAAAAACTGCAGACTAAGAGGATGCCATAAAGGCGCATCCATTGCCTCATACCCCGCTCCCCTGTCAAAAAAGAATTTCCTGTCATAACCCTTAAACCAGCTTGACTCATTAGGAAGCGTCACTGCTATCTTCTCAGGAATATAAACTCTTCTGATCCTGCGTCTTTTTGCCTCAAAGAGGAATATATTCTCCTCTCCCATGCCGTATTTCGCACCGGCTCCGAAATCCTCGTCAAACCTTAAATCCTTAAGATGAGATCTCCTGACAGCTATCTCCGGCGAGAAGATCCTCATCATATCGGTCTTTGTCATATCCCCTTCTTTAAGCCTTACAGGCTCATGTCTTTCAGGCCTTTCTATGAAAAAGCAGATGATCCCCGCATCAGGATAGACTCCGAAGGCCTGCTCTATGATGTCTTTTGCATCGTTTACATACCTTATGTCATTATCGCAGAAAATACATATGTCATCGACTGCGGCATCCAAGGCAAGATTCCTTGATCTTGAAAGTCCCTTTTCATCCCGCTCGATTATGCGTATCCTTCTGCCGTCTAAAGATTCGGATCTTTCATTGTTCCTGCCGCACTGATTGACTATCACGGCATCGGTTCTTATATTCAGCTTTTCTATATAAAGGAGCGGATCCTTCTGCTCCATTACAGAAAGAAGTGTCTGCATTCTTAAACCCGCCTTTTAACTGCCCTTACGGCATAGAACATAAAGCAGTACAGGCTGTAAGGCAGGGAGAGCTTTTCAACCCTGCGGTACAGATTCCATACCCTCTTTACAGCCCTCGCCTTGTTTGATGAAAGCGTCCCGCCGCCTCTTCGATAGAGGGTCAGCGCTTCATCCAGTCCGTATGCGTAAGATATCTTACTCCTTAATATCTTCCACCAGTTCGCCGTATCCTCCGACTCAACTGCCGGGAAAAGGATATCCTCCTTTTTAAGCTTTTCCATATCAAACATCACGGTGCTTGTAAAAATGGTGGTATTCTTAAGCGCCTCTTTGTAAGAGATCGTCTCCGGAACTCTCACGATATTTCCCGTTCCCCTGCACAGGGCATCCGCAAACTCATATCCCGTAAATGAAAACGCGGCTTTCCTTTCATCCATAAAGCAAAGCTGCTTTTGAAGCTTGCCGGGGCGCCATCTGTCATCGGAATCAAGGAATGCGATATATCTTCCCGTTGCAGCCTTTATCCCGGTATTTCTTGCTCCCGCAGCTCCCTTTACTTCAGTATTGTTTAACAGTATGATCCTGACGGGAGTTCGGTTGACATAACCCGTCAGCTTGGACACGTTTTTGTCGGAGGCAAACTCTTCCCTGACTTTCTCATTTCTTCGGTTAACATAACATCCGATAATATCCGGTGTCCCGTCTGCTGATCCGTCATCTACCACTATGATCTCGATATCAGATTCCCTGTCCGAAAGGGAAAGTTTTCCCGCATCAGACTCTCTCTGGGCTATGACGGAGTCCAGGGTTTCTTCGATATAATCAGCGCAGTTATACGCCGGTATTATGACCGATACCCTGTTCTTCACGCCTCTATCCTCTCCTTTGTTCCCTCCGTGCTCTCCTTTGTGAAGAGTATCTTTATGGTAAGGATCATAAGCTTGATATCAAGTCCCAGGGAAAACTGCTCGATGTAATAAAGATCAAGTTTCAGCTTGTCATAGGGTGTCGTATTGTATTTTCCGTAAAGCTGAGCGTAGCCCGTTATCCCGGCTCTGACCTTCATCCTGTAGGAAAATTCCGGCATCTCCTCCATGTATTTTTGAATGAATTCAGGTCGCTCGGGCCTTGGTCCCACAAAGGACATATCTCCTTTAAGAACGTTTATAAGCTGGGGCAGCTCGTCAATCCTGCACTTTCTTATTACCCGGCCTACGGGGGTGATCCTGGGATCGTTCTCGGTTGCAAGCACTGCCTTTCCTGTCTTCTCCGCATCCACCACCATAGATCTGAATTTCAGTATCCCGAATTCCCTTCCGTTTTTTGTGCATCTTATCTGCCTGTAAAAAACGGGGCCTCCGTCAGATATCTTTATTATAAGCGCTGTAATAAGCATTACAGGCGACAGCACTATCATAAGAAACAGGGAAAAAAGGATGTCCCAGGCTCTTTTTATCACCCTCTCCTCGTACTCTAAGGGATTGCCCTCCGTAAGAAGGAGCGGTGTGTCAAAAAGATGCACGGGGGATGATCCGTTCAATATGATATCCGATATTTTGGGTGTCACATAGATCCGTTTGCTGTTTTCGTAGCAGTATTTAAAGATCTTATTCCTAAGCTCCGCTGAGATATCCACCAGCATTACAGTGGAATTCCTGTCGATCGCAGCCTTTATCGCCTCCGCTTCATCCGAGGCGCTTACCATATCGACTATATTGAACTGATCCTTCCTGGTCTTAAGCTTCTTTGCAAGATCCATAACGGCCTCGCTTCCGTAGACCATAAGAACGTCAAAGGGTCTGAAAGCCTGTCTGTACCAGTTTCCCGTGACCGTTATGAGCAAAAAGGCTGCCGCTGTCTGTATAACAAACCCCAAAAGCAGGGCTTTTGGATCCGGAAACATCAAAGACAGCAGCACCAGCAGCACATAAAACGCAAAATCAGCAAATACGGTAGTGAAAAAATGAGAAAAAAGAACTTCTCCGTTTTTACGGACTCCCACTAAGAGCCCGCCGAAGACCCGCCCCAAAAAGACCAGCATGACCACATAGATAAGAGCCATAAGGATATGGCCTCTTAAATACAGCATGGTACGAAACCCGGTATTATAATACCGGTTCATTATATAGATCACGACTGCCGTCTCAAAGGCACACATCACAGCAGCCGTTACCAGCATAAAGAGCCGCCGCAGGGCGTCTGAATTTCTCATCCTGTCACAGCTTTCCTTTTATCGTAAGAGCGATATACCCGGGATACCCCATAAGGCAAAGATACAGGGGAAGCCTGTATTCGCTCCTGTATTTATCACTCACAACTTTCCTGAACCTTAAATAATGGGCCGCAAACTTAAGCTTCAGCTTTGATAAAGGCCAGGACATGGCTCTTTGATAATAATAGATGAACCAGCCCGTAGGCGCTCTTTCCCTAAGCTCCTCCACCCTGTCGGTAAGCCCCATGGGCTTTAACTCGCAGATCGTAAGTATCTTCGGCAGGATCTTAAAGATATGCCCCTCGTCTATCCTGTCGTAGACAACATCCTCGGGCACATATTTTTCCCCCTCTATTTCAGGGAATAAGTTCTCCTGCAAAAGCTTAGTCCGAAAGACCAGGGTAGTCTCTCCCTGAAACCCCTTCCTGTAAAGCTCCCTGAAAGAGCAGTCAGAGGTATCCGGAAAGGTATTTCCAAAGATCGGCCTTACGCCTTCTGCTTCCTCTTCTCCCTTATAGGCTATGATCCCGGCATATACCGGATCACCCGACACATAAGCCCATGCCTCCAATATATCATTCACGGCAGTATCTGACAAATGATCGTCGGAATCAAGACAGATAAAAATCTCGGTATCGCACTCCTTTACGCCTCTGTTATGAGCCCGCATTTTGCCGCCGTTCGCCTGCAGAATGTATTTTATGTCAACCATACCTTCCGATATAAACCTTTTGACCGTTTCTCCTGTCCCGTCCGTTGAGCCGTCATCAACGATAAGCCAGACAAAATCCTTATCAGTCTGCCTTTTAAGGCTTTCGTAAGCTCTTTTCAGTTCTTCCTCCCGGTTATAGGCCGGTGTGAATACGGTAAGCTTTTTCATAGCAGAAAGTCGTAAACCTGAGGTGTAAGGCGCCAGACCTCGGAGTAATCGGGAAGTTCAAAATCCTCCCTTTCCTTCGGTTCATAATGCAGTATCGTATGATTTGCGGTCTCGCCGACAACAGTAAGCCCCGCTCCTTTTAAGTAATCCACGTTTCCCGAAGCGGTAGTCACTACAACATACTCTGTATGGGTATTTTCAAGAGCGCTTCTTAAATAATCCCCGGGAATCCTTATCCCAAGCCCCACAACGGCAAGAAGCCTGTGGATATAGTTTCCCTCCTCCATGGCACTCTCGTAGGTCACTCCTCCCCCCATAGCCTCCATATAAGCCTCCCTGTCGCAGGCCAGAAGTATGGAGGCATCATACTGCCTTATCATCATATTGTAGTCATACTCAAACATCGCCCGGGGATATTCCTCATCGGCATCTTCATGGATAAGCCTTGATACCTCCGGGATCTCGGTAGGCATATGATATATGGTCGGTGACGGAATATAACCGTCCTTATATAGAAAGGTTCCTCCGGAAACAAGGATGCAGATGATAAGCAAAGCCGATGCCGCCCTTCTTATCCGGGACGAACCGGCATACTCAAAGACAATAATGCTCCCTGCTGCAGCAATGCAGATTATTATGGGCGCCATCCATAAAAATCTGTAATATTCCTTATTCACGTCAAAAAATGTGTTCAGCGCAACAGGAAATAAGGGATTATAGACCGTCAGCGCCATGAAGACAAACTGCGGAAGAAAGATCTCCCGAAGCCTTACGGCGGAGGGCTCCTTCATTGCGGCTGGAAGAGGCTTTCCTTTTATTCCCGATTCTCCAAAAACACTTAAGAAAGCGATGGATATCAGATAAAGAATGAAATAGACATTCCCCTCATAGTAGAGCCCTATGCATTTTATTATATAGCCAAACCCGGCATCGGCAATATTAAGGCTCTGCATGGCTACCTCGGATACGTATAGAAAACTATTATGTTTTTGACATATGCGATATAGACCGCCGTCAGTATAAGTCCCGGCAGCATGCATACAAGGGACTTCGGTATCACCGAAAGATCCCGGCGGAGTATGAAAAGCGGAACTATGGTTACCCCTATCATGGCAGGGATCAGCATATTGGCTGAGCTTGAAAGCACCGGCGCCCCCAGCGCCACAAGGAATAAAAGCCTCCAGAGTCTTAAATCCTTCACGTTCTCCAAAAGGCAGATATAGATATAGAAGATCCCGGGAAGGACCACATTTCCCAAAAGACACTTCCCCTCATAGTTTCTTGTCATAAGAAAGGCTGACGTCGTATATATCGTTATCATGAAGAAGTCAGCAATGACCGCAAAAAGGATAAAGACGGAGATTTTCTTCATATCTCCCGAAAAGATCTTATTCCCTGTCATATAAAGCACCATGACAGTAAGGATCATGGCAGTGCAGGATATGGTGATCTTGCACCAGAGAAGAGGATGTATATGAAGCAGGCTGCATAGCACCGCATCATTCATCGTGAAAGTGGAAAAGAAATACCTCATCTCATAATGATCAAGCCAGTCACCGGTGAATGGATCATACATATTTATGGTATCGGTCTGAAGCGCCGTAGTGACACTGCCCACATAGTAGGAAGCATCAAGGGTAAACTGATAGCTGTATACAACAACACCTATAAAAACAGCGGTTATTATAGCAATAAAAATAAAAGCGGATACATTCTTCCGAAAGTGTGAAAAAGCATTCAGAAAGCACTTACCCATGGCTTTATACCCGCGCAGGATACCTATCAGGCAGATAATCCCTGCAACTGCTCCCCAGATACAGGTCAGCACGTGCAAAGGCCGCCAGCGGAACATGACGGGCATACAGCAGAGGGTAAACATCAGATAATAAAAAAATAAGCCTGCAAACACAGTCCCTGTCAGGCTCATATTTCTCTTCTTCGAGGCTGTAAGAGCCGCCCCAAAAAGAAAGTACAGTATGAAATTAAGTGCCGTAAGCAAAACCGCACCCGACGCTTCTGTCATTTCTTCCCGGTATCCGTCTCCTCTATCCTTTTTTCAAGATCCTGGGTAAAGCCATAGAGGGTATTTATCTTGGCGTTGAGCCTTATGATGGAGATAACGGAAAACACGGCAAAGAGAATAAATATCACGTAGCCCGCTATTATAAGTCTCCATTTTACTTTATTATCCAAGATATCCTCTTCCTCCGCCACAGTATCTGCGGCTCCTGTCTTTCCAAGCGCTGTCACGATAAACGGCGCAAGGGCTGCCGTCGCGGCTCCCGTAAGCGCCGCAGCTATCGTCAGCGCATCTTTTGTCAAAATATACGCCAGAGCGCCGCTTAAAGGTACAAGTACGAAAAGAGCCGCCCTTGACCATTTTTTATCAATGATAAAAAGGGCAAGCCCTCCTGTCAGCAATAATGCCGTCAAAGCTTCAGTGCCTCTTTATCCTGGCTCTTGTACCACTCATACTCAAGGCGTATCCCGTCTCTTAAGGATACTTTCTCTTTCCAGCCTATATCATGCAGCTTTGAAACATCAAGAAGCTTCCTGGGCGTCCCGTCCGGCATGCTCTCATCCCAGACTATCTCGCCCTCAAAGCCCACTATTTCCCTTACCATCTGAGCCAGCGCCTTAATGGTTATCTCCTTGCCCGTTCCGATATTGACATGCTCCTCGCCGCTGTAGTTCTGAAGCAGATAGACACAGGCATCCGCCATGTCATCAACGTACAGGAACTCCCTCAAAGGAGATCCCGTGCCCCAAAGGGTGACCGTTTTCGCTCCGCTCTCCTTTGCGTCATCAAATTTTCTTATAAGAGCCGGAAGCACATGTGAATGCTCCAGGTTGAAATTATCCTCCGGTCCGTACAGATTCGTGGGCATGCAGGAAATGAAATCATCCCCGTACTGCTGCTTGAAAAACCTGCACATCATAAGACCCGAGATCTTGGCTATGGCATAGCCTTCGTTCGTCTTCTCCAAAGGTCCCGTCAAAAGCTCGCTCTCGGATATGGGCTGATGCGCCATCCTTGGATATATGCAGGAACTTCCGAGGAATAAGAGCTTTTTCACCTTATATTCATGGGCTGCCCCGATGACATTGCACTGTATAGCGGAATTGATATAGATAAAGTCCGCAGGAGCCGTCTGATTTGCGTTTATTCCTCCCACATGGGCGGCGGCAAGAACCACGTATTCGGGTCTTTCTTTCTCAAAAAAATCAAATACAGCCTTCTGATCCGTAAGGTCAAGCTCCCCGTGAGTCCTTTTCAGGATATTGGTATATCCATCCCTTAAAAGGGCGCGTACTATGGCGCTCCCTACAAGTCCTCTGTGTCCTGCCACATAGATCTTCGCATTCTTTTCTATCATATAATTGCTCCTGTTATTATACGATGATTCCGATCACAGCTCCCAGAAGACAGCCGAAAAGCACCTGCAGCGGCGTATGTCCCACAAGCACCTTAAGCGTCTCTTCAGGCGTGTCAAACTCATCATAGTTTGCGCTGAATATCTCCGTTATCTGATTCAAAAGCTCCGCCTGTTTACCCGTTTCACGCCTTACTCCCATGGCATCGTACATCACCACAAAAGCAAGCACAAAGCATGCCGCAAAGATCGGGGAATCGGGTCCCTCGTTTATAAAGGCGGAAACCGTCAGTCCCGTGACAAAGGCCGAATGAGAGCTTGGCATTCCGCCGGAGCCCACAAGCCTTTCGGGATTGAAGGATTTCGTTATCACACAGTTTATTATCGTCTTTATTATCTGGGCTGCGCCCCAGCCTATGACCGCTGCCATAAAGAGCTTATTTCCAAGCAGCATATCTATATAATACATACGGTACTAATCTCTCCCCAGAGTCCTGTCCATTCCGGAGGTTCCGGTCTTTATCTCATCTATTATAAAGGGCGGACGGTTCCTTGAAGCGTCAAGGGTCCGCCATACATACTCTCCTATGATCCCCAGCATGAACATGATGACTCCGGCTGTAAAAAGGACTATACAGGTCAGAGCCGACCAGCCTCTTACCGGCACTCCTACCGTGAAATACTCCACCAGAACATCTATGATAAGCAAAAGTGCCAGAATATCAAATATCACCCCAAGCCAGGTCATGATTCGTATCGGAAGATATGAAAAGCTTAAGACCGAATCCGCAGCCAGCTTGAATTTCTTTGCAAGCGTCCATCTGCCCTTGCCCTTCTCTCTTCCCTGCCTGTCAAAATACACCATGTCAGTCTTAAAGCCTGCCCAGAGAACCTGCAGGGTAAGGGAGGAATTCTTCTCGTCAAACTTCTTTATCACCTCAATGACCTTGCGGTCCAGAAGATAGCAGTCCGTTCCTTCTTCCGGCATATTCTTTGTCACAAGCTTGTTTATTATCTTGTAATAAGCTCCTGCAGCAGCCTTCTCCCCTGCGGAATCGACCCGGCTCTTTCTTACAGCAAGCACTACATCATTTCCCTTTTTCCAGCTTTCATACATTTCGGGAATAAGCGCCGAATCCTCCTGAAGATCCGCCTGTTTAGTCACCGCGCAGTCTCCGGTGCACACGGAAAAGCCTGCCAGTAAAGCCGCATGCTCGCCGAAATTCCTTGAAAGCTTTATGCACTTCACATGATCCGGATCCTTCATGCGTATCTCATTCATGATCCTCCAGGAATCATCTCCTGAGCCGTCATCAACCATGACTATCTCATAGTCTGATATGAATGGGATCGCTTTTTTGCTGATATCAGCGTAAAGATCCTCAAGATTCTCTTCGTTATAATAAACCGGGATTATTATCGACAGCTTGCTCATTTAAGACCATCCCTGAAATATTCCGCTATGGCATCATGCCAATCGGCAAACCTGTAGGAATCCGTAAGCCGGAGCATATAATTATCAAGGATTGAATACCCGGGTCTTTTTGCGCTCTGCGGATTTGCCGCGGCGTATTCCTCTGTTGTCACATGCTTTACGACAGTATCCTTTTTTGCAAGTGTAAAGATCTCCTCAGCAAAAGCAGCCCAGTTGGTATCACCCTCGCAGGTACCGTGAAAAAGTCCGTAGTTATCCGTCGGAAGAAGCGCATGGATACAACGCGCCAGCTCCTTTGCGCTCGTAGGCGTCCCCCGCTGATCCGACACCACCGTAAGCTCGTCGTGGGTTTCGGAGAGCTTAAGCATGGTCTTTGCAAAGTTATGACCGTCACCGTACAGCCAGGCCGTCCTTATTATCTGAAACCTGCTTGAAAACTGCTTAACAAATTCTTCTCCCGCAAGCTTTGTCTTTCCGTAAACAGATACAGGGCCTACGGGATCGAACTCCGTAAGCGGATGATCCGAAATCCCGGGGAATACGTAGTCGGTAGAAACATGGATGAGCTTTGCCTTAATATCCGATGCCGCAATAGCCAGATTTCTGGGACCTATGGCGTTTATCTTCATTGAAAGGTCTGCATCCTTCTCCTGTTTGTCAACCGCGGTATATGCCGCACAGTTTATGATGGCAGCCGGTTTATTCTCCCTCACAAAGGAGAGAACCTGCCGAACATCAGTGATGTCAAGCTTTATGTCCGCCGTTACATCGGTATTTATGAGTTCATACCTGTCGTCCGATGCAAACTCCCGGTTTATCGCTCTTCCAAGCTGTCCGTTACAGCCAGTGACTACTATCTTTTCCAATTTTCCACCCTGCTATTGTGATTATGCGCAATAAAAAACACAAGATGTAGTATACCACCACTACACCCTGTGCGCAATCATGTAACAGTGGAACGTTTTCTTAATCTACTGTCTTGGCTACTGCTCTGCGCTAACCTATTGTCTAAGAATAAGGCTGAGCTTCTCTTCCCGGGTCATGTCATGTTTGATATGCCACTCACGGCTTAAGGCTTCGTTTTTGTCGGAAAAAGTCTCGCTGTACCTTAGAATTACGGGAAGCCTTCCCCTGGTATATTTCGCGCCTTTCCCGCTGTTGTGCGCTTCAAGGCGGCTATGAAGATCAGTCGTGTATCCGGTATATAAGGTGCCGTCGGAGCACTCGAGAATATAGACGAAATACTTCTTACGGCCGGCCATTACGCAACATCTTATCAGAAACGGTTTATGATCTCTATGACTCTGTCCTGATCAGCCTCAGTGAGTCCGTTGTACATGGGAAGACTTAAGACCTCATCGGCGTATTTCTCCGCAATGGGGAAATCCCCCCTCTTATGTCCCAGGTATTTGTATGCCTCCTGAAGGTGGGGCGGAACCGGGTAATGGATCAGAGTGTCTATCTCATTTTCCGCAAGATAGCTTAAAAGCTCGTCTCTTCTTTCGCAGTGGATCACATACTGATGCCAGGAAGAATCCGCATTCGGTCTTACCTTCGGAAGCTTCACTTCGGGATTTTCTTTTCCCTTTGTATATCTTTGGGCAATACGCACTCTTTCCGCGTTCAGCTCATCAAGATGTTTAAGCTTGACCCTGAGAAGCCCTGCCTGAAGCTCATCGAGCCTGCTGTTTGTTCCGACAGTCACGTTGTAGTATCTTTTTTCGCTGCCGTAGTTTCTTATTATCCGGATCTTTTTTGCAATCTCCTCATCGTTCGTTACTATGGAGCCGCCGTCTCCGTATGCGCCGCAGCCCTTGCTGGGATAATAACTGAAGCAGCCGATATCCCCAAAGCTTCCGGCCTTTGCGCCGCCCCAGTGGTTTCCGTGGCTCTGGGCGCAGTCCTCAACAAGCTTTAATCCGTGCTTTTTTGAGATCTCCGTTATCCTTCCCATATCACAGCACTGCCCGTAAAGATGAACTGCAAGTATCGCTTTGGTCTTATCGGTTATCTTCTCCTCTATCTTTTCGGCATCAATGTTGTCATATTCATCAGGCTCCACAAATACCGGAGTTGCCCCGTTCATCGTGATTCCCATGACACAGGCAATATAGGCGTTGCCGCAGACCATGACTTCGTCTCCCGCTCCTATCCCCAGCGCCCTGAATGCGATCCACAGCGCATCAAGTCCGGAAGCAAGTCCCACGCAGTACTTTGTCCCGATGTAGGAAGCCCATTCCTTTTCGAAGTTCTCCACTTCCGGCCCTAATACATACCAACCGGAGCGGAGCACCTGAAGTGCCTTTTCTTCAAATTCCCCGCGGTATCTGTTGTAACAAAGATCCAGTCTGTTTACCTTTATCCTGCTCATTTAACTCCTATCTCCTTAAGATATTCATCATAATCCCTGATATATTCACTTCCGTCGTAGTGGGTACTTGCAAGAACCAAAAGCACGGAATCCGAAGAAAAATCATACATATCCTTCCAGATCATCTTCGGAATATAAACTCCCATCATCGGCCGGTCAAGCTCTACTATTATCTCTTCCCTGCCGTCAGTTATCCTGACCTTGCTCTTTCCGGCCACGTTTATAAGGACAAACTCCGATTCCCGGTTTGCATGCTGTCCTCTTACGACGGTAGCATCAGATTCATATATATAAAAAACTCTCTGGATATCAAACGGTATGGCCTGTCCGCCCTCTATGACGACAAGCTTGCCTCTTTCATCTCCCAGATCCCCAAAATGCAGGACCTTGCACATCTCCTTAAGTGACATATATGCCCCTTTCGTCCATAATTATCGCCCATATCAGTTTATCCCAATACACAGGGCAGGTCAAAGAGAATCTATTTTATCTGTGAAGCTATTACCCAGCCCTCCACATGACCGTTGTTCCACCAGGCAACCTTCGCTTCGTTGTAGAATTTTTCAGCGCCGCTCTTAAAAGATACTTCAGAATCTTTGTTTGATACGGAAACCTTCATGCTCCCCGGGTTTCTTATGGCAACACCCATGGGATAATACTCCTTTACTGCGATCTTTG
>JAFPZU010000132.1 GCA_017417105.1 Lachnospiraceae bacterium
GAAGCAGGAATACGGTGTCGAGCTCAAGGACATACGGATACTTTCCACGGTATATCTTGTCACGATCGGGAAAAAGAAGCTGCTGTCAAAGATATCGGACGAACAGCGGGAGATGCTGGATGCCATAGGGCTGGAACTGGAGGTGCGCTAAGAATGCTTACCGCACCAGGGCGCTTATAGACTGGCTCGGAGACATTCCTGATCCCAGAAATAAGAAAAACCAGAAGCACGCGCTTCCTGAAATCATGGCATGCATAGTGATGGGGTTTCTGAACGGGAAGACAAAACTGCGGCGCATACGGAGGTGGTGCAGGAAGCATCTTGATGACCTGAGGCGCTACAGGCCCTTCAAGAACGGGATCCCGTCACTGTCCACTTTCTCCAGAGTTCTGGCGGCGGTTGACGAGGAGCTTCTTTCGATAACTATCGCCAGCTGGATCGGAGAGATAGTGGACATAAGGGGGAGGCATCTTGCCATTGACGGGAAAGGGCTCCGGGCCGCGGCAAAAAGATTGAAGACCAGAGGACGCCGTATATCCTGAACGCCCTTGACGTGGCGACGAAACTGGTGGTGGGGCAGCTTGCCATTTCGGAGAAGACGAATGAGATGACGGCGATCCCTGAACTTGTATCAATGCTTGAGACGGAAGGGAGCCTTATAACAACAGATGCCATCGGGGCAACCGAGAGGATAATGGACGCCATCCATGAAAACGGCGCAGACTTTCTGCTGCAGGTAAAAGGCAACTGCCCCGAACTGTATGGCGAGATAGCCAGACTTTTCGACGGGCTTTCCAAAGACTCGGAAACAGACAGGGAGGCATTCGAAAATACGTATGGGGAGAAATACAGCGAGGAGAAAAGCAGCGAAAGAAACCGGGAAAGATATGAGCACAGGAGGTATCAGGCATTTAATGATCCGGAAGGACTCGGGGGGATATCGGAGGTGCGTCCCCACATAAAAAGCGTCGGCTTGTCCGAACAGATCCGCATACTGATAGTCAAGGATAAAGACGGGAATGATATCACGCCAAATGCAGAGGATTTCCTGCGGGACGGAAGCCGCAAACAGCCGAAACCAGTCGCGGGCGACAAACTGGGAGATGATGTGCAGAAAGCCGGTCTGATAGCAAGCAGGACGATGAATGCAAAGGAAATGATGAATTACAAGCGCAGCCATTGGGCCGTTGAGAATAGCTTGCATTATGTTCTGGATGAGATATTCGGGGAAGATAAAAGCACGATAAAAAAAGGGAAAAGCTCTGCTTCAGCGTTGAGGAAAATCACATACAACCTGATAAGGCTGATACAACTTTTGGATCCAGATAAAAGCCCCTATGTCCCTGACATAATTGATGACATAAGCGATGACTTCGACATAGGGGCAAGGATGGTATTTGAACCCATACCATCACTATACTAAACAGAGTGTACATTGAAAATTGAAAAAATTCAAATAATATTTCAAGGGGGTTTTGCGCCTTTTTTTTGTGGGAAGACCAACATTATAATATGCTTGGACAAGGAAATAGAGGGGCATCAGTCAAAAAAAGCATTATGAAACAGCCCTATTATACAGGTAGGGCTGTTTCATAATCCATAGCATAAAACTTAATAGTTGCCTTTTAAAAGCTGGCTTTGGGATTTATACTCATATATCCCTAAAAAGCTGGCTTTTTTCTTGCTTATGTGGTATATTATACTTATACGTAGGAGTATAATATAATCATACTCTAGAAAGGAGGCCGCTATGGCAGAAAAGGTTTATCCAGAATGGGTTCAGAAGCATAAGACGAGAGGAACATCGGTCAGGAGGGTCGGGAACAATTACTATCTTTACAAGCATTCTTCGAAACGGGTTTCCGGGAAGAAAAACCCGGTGCCGTCAGACACTTATATCGGAAGGATAACTCCGGAGGGGATCATCAAATCGGGCAAAAAGAAGGTGGATGCCAATGGGTCGGAAATCGTAGTGAAAGAGTACGGCTTCTCTGCCGCCCTGCAGCATCTGTGCCCCACAGGATGGAAGGAGCCTCTTGGAGGAAAGTGGCAGGAGGTGCTGGACTATATAATCGTCAGGGAGTCCCCTGAGTCATATATCCCCGGGTCGAGGACGGTTGTTGATGAGCTTGATCCCCACATCCAGCTCGGCGCGCAGAAGGCATCCCTGTTAAGGCGCATGAAGCAGGAATACGGTGTCGAGCTCAAGGACATACGGATACTTTCCACGGTATATCTTGTCACGATCGGGAAAAAGAAGCTGCTGTCAAAGATATCGGACGAACAGCGGGAGATGCTGGATGCCATAGGGCTGGAACTGGA
>JAFPZU010000133.1 GCA_017417105.1 Lachnospiraceae bacterium
CGGCCTTTATCTTTTTGGCAAACTTCCCTATCTCGTCGAAATCCATGACCTGTATGTCGACACATTCGGCGATCTCAGCTATTCCGGCATTACCCGGGGCGCAGTAGATCTTATCAACCTTGGGACTCTTTGAAACCGCATACGCTATGGCATGCTCTCTGCCGCCGCCTCCTACAATAAGAACCTTCATCACACACCATACCCTTTCATGACTTAGGAGTTGTTAATAAATAACTTTGCAATTGGCGAAGTATGGCTTGTTGTATGCAAGGCGGAGGAAGGAGTCGTAGTGGGCTACGACGACCGACGACAACGCAGCATACAGCAAGTCAGACGAGCCAAATTCAAAGATTATTTATTAACAGATCCTTGGGATCTGTTACAGAATTAATTTCTGAACAGCTCCTTACTGTTTGCTATCATATCTATGGCCTCAGGAAGTATCTTCCATTCAGCCTGTTCCATTACCCTTCTTTGCAGTATTTCAGGCGTATCACCTTCTTCTACCGGGACGGCCTTCTGCAGTATGATGGGGCCCGTATCGCATCCCTCATCAACAAAATGCACGGTAGCCCCGGTCACCTTTACGCCTCTCTTCAAAGCCTCCTCGTGTACCTTAAGGCCGTAAAATCCCTCTCCGCAAAAGGATGGGATAAGAGACGGATGGATATTTATTATCCTGCCTCTGTATCTTTCGATTATATCCCGGGACAGCACCACTAGAAAACCTGCAAGCACAACAAGATCCGGCTTACATCCGTCAAGGGCTTCAAGCAAAGCCTTGTTAAAATGGGACGCATCGGGATGATCCTTACGGCTTACCACAACCCCCTCTATCCCTGCGCTTTCCGCCCGCTTTAAGGCATAGGCATCGCTTTTATTGCTTATTACCCGGACGATCTTAGCACCCTTTATCCGTCCGTCAGCTATGGCATCTATTATAGCCTGGAGGTTCGTACCGCCTCCGGATACCATAACCGCTACTCTTAACAAAACTCTACCCCCGTATTTCCTGAGATCACTTCTCCTATGGCACAGGCTTCCTCTCCGGCCTTTTTAACTGCATTTATCACACCGTCCGCATCCTCAGGCGATACTGCAAGCACCATGCCAAGTCCCATATTGTAGGTGTTATACATCATCTGCTCTTCTATCCTGCCCTCACTTTGCATCAAAGAGAATATGGGCAGCACGGGATATGAATCCTTCTTTATCTTCGCCGACATGCCCTCCGGCAGCATTCTCGGGATATTTTCATAGAATCCGCCGCCCGTTATGTGCGAGCATCCCTTTATCCTTATCCCTGCTTTTTTCACTTCCGAAAGAGCCTTTACATATATCTTTGTGGGAGTTAAAAGCGCCTCCCCCAGTGAACATCCAAGCTCCGTATAGTATCTTGAAAGGGATTTCTCATTCATCTGAAAGATCTTTCTTACAAGGGAGAAGCCGTTTGAATGAACTCCTGAAGAAGCGATCCCCACCAGCACATCTCCGGCTTTTATCGTACTGCCGTCGATTATATCCTTTCTGTCTGCCACTCCCACGCAGAAGCCTGCGAGGTCATATTCCTCCTCCGGCATGAGTCCGGGATGCTCAGCTGTCTCGCCTCCTATGAGCGCTGCACCTGCTAAGCTGCAGCCTTCCGCCACGCCCTTTACGATCATCGCGATCTTCTCGGGATAGTTTTTCCCGCAGGCAATGTAATCAAGGAAGAATAAAGGCTCTCCCCCTGCGCAGGCCACGTCGTTTACACACATGGCAACGCAGTCTATTCCTATCGTGTCGTGCTTATCAAGTATGAAGGCCAGCTTTATCTTGGTGCCAACCCCGTCGGTTCCGGAAAGCAGCACCGGATCCTCCATGTCCTTTATACCCTTAAGGCTGAAGGCTCCCGAAAATCCGCCAAGTCCTCCTATAACCTCGGGACGTGACGTCTTCTTCACGAACTTCTTCATAAGCTCTACTGATCTGTAGCCGGCCTCTATGTCCACACCTGCAGATTTATAATCCATTACTTCCTATCCTCCAAATAATCCCTGTATCCCTTTTCCTGAAGACGTTCGTTCTTTTTCTTAACGCCCTCTTTCATTTCAGCTTTATATGAAGCAAGCTTTTCTCTTATCCTTAAGCCCTCCCCGTCATCGGAAGCAGCTAAGATCTGCGCCGCAAGCAGCCCCGCATTTTTTGCTCCGTTTATGGCTACAGTTGCCACCGGAACTCCCGGAGGCATCTGCAGTATCGAATACAGGGCATCTTTACCGTCAAGAACCTTACTGCTAAGCGGCACCCCTATCACCGGTCCTTCAAAAAGCGCCGCGCACATTCCGGGAAGGGCCGCTGCCATGCCTGCCCCCGCTATCATAACCCGTATGCCCGAATCTCCTGCGCTCCGGCACCATTCCATGAGTTCATCCGGCTCCCTGTGGGCGGATATAATCTGCATATCATACTCTATATCAAACCCGTCAAGTATCTCCGCTGCCTTCGACATCACCTCGATGTCAGAATCAGATCCCATTACGATCCCGACCTTAGCCATATCTCCTCCGTAAAACCACAACAAAAACTAAAATAAAAGACTATATATTATACTATTGCGTTTCATATCGTTCAAGAGGAACATTGAGGTCTTCAGCGCCTTTTACCACAAATCTCCCGTCCTTTATGACAGGATATCTGTTCCCCTCCTCATCTATGGCCGCAATCTCCGAAAGCTCTTCATAGGGAAGGGTTATATCGGTGTGGCAGTAAAAATATGCCGTCGCAGGTTCGCTCTTCCTGTACTTTGACGTATGTTCGTTATCTCTTGCAACTATCTTTCTGCCGTCGGGGTTATATGTAACAAGCTCTTCCTCCCCGTGATAGCAGGTATCTCCCAGCGCGAAATGAGGTCCGGTCTTCTCGGCTATGAGGATCGGAAGCTTATCCGATATCCCGTACTCCTTTGCCATGACATAGGCCGTGGTATTCGTTCCGATGGCAAACTCTCCCATAGGCAGGGTTTCATGATGATGCAGGATATTCTCCTCTATGTATCTTCGGTTTTCTTCCCCGCTTTCAAAATTCGCGCAGGAGTAATCAGTGACAAAACCGTTCTCAAACCTGAATTTAAGCTCTTTGAACACAAGCCCGTTTATATAAACCTGCGAAACATGAAGCACTCCCCCGGTTCCTTCAAGATGGGGCGTAGTAAAGACTTCCCCCACGGGGATATTTACATCCGCAACACAGTTTTCAAAAAGGCTTTCTTCTTTTATGTCAACCCCAGGCATGAGCCTTATCCTGACATCGGTCTCATTCCCTTCCCTGCCCTTTATCTCAATAATCTGCCCCTTTTCAAGCTGTTCGATGATGCACTGCTGCATATCCTGGTATTTCTGACAGGGAAGCGTGTTTATGTTAACCGTTTCCTTAAAGATCTCCGGAAATTTCTGCCCTATCTCCGGCACCGGGTAAGCAATTATCGTAAAGGATCTCTCGTTTAAGGGGATGAACCGGTTCTGTATCTCGCTCTCCCTTGAAGCAAGTTCGGTCTTAAGCTTTGACTGTTTATCCGAAAGTCTCAGACTCTCTTCATGATTTACAGGAACAAACTCCTTCATCCCGAACCTCTCCATCACTGCAGGTCCCGCAAAGACTGATGCCAGCTCCCTTACCTCTTCATAGGTGTTTTCCACAACCTCAAGTCTTCTTTCGATGTAGGCTCTGTCAAGGAATAAAGCCACATCTTCCCTGTGATCATAATCCATCTGTTCATTTACGAGCTCACCGCAAAAGCCTGTCCTGGAAAGGCCTCCCCTTACGGCAGCATGAAGGCCTCTTCTGTATATCGTAACGTCAAGTCCTGCTCTTTCAAAGCTTTTTACTGAAGCCTTAACGATCCTTTCAAACCCCAGGGGATACCTTATATTTACTGTTTTCTTTTTTGATATATCCTTGCCGGTTGCGGCAAAACCCTTTATGAAGCCCCCTGTGAAGGTTGAAGCCATCGCCTCTATATCACTTTCAGGCAGTGTGCCGATGTATTCCGCAAGACGTCTTGTGTCATCCGTTATATATTCTCCGAAAAGCTCGAGATAGGTAAGATCTAAAAGATCCTCCTCCATGATGATCCTCTTTGCAAAATCCCTTGAAGGATCCACCACATCTCTTATCCTGTCTGCCACGGTCACGTCGGTATAATCAATTATAAAGCCGGTAAGTATCGTGCGAATATCCGAAGAAAGCATGGAAGGCTCTTCCGCCTCGGCAAGAAAAGCCGTATATATTTCAAGAAAAACCTCTCTGAGTATGGTTATATCCTCAAGCCGAAAATCCCCCTCCGATGCAAAGGGTATAAGGGACGTCAGCTCATAGGCAAGAAAAGAAAGAAGCTGCCCCATTTCCTTTCCGAAAAGAGCAGTTGAATAAACGGGATTCATATAGGAGTCATCATATTTCTCAGGAAGCAGATCCCTATAGGTTCCCTCAAGGATAAATCCCGACATCTTCCTGAAATATTCGCCGTAAGGCTCCTTAAGGATCCTCTCTTCCTTAAGAGATATGAGCCTCTCTCCCGTAAGCTCATATCTTTCCTTCAGATTATCATTATCATAGCCATAGTATTCCGACATAGACTACTCCTGCCCAAAGCAGGAAAGCGATAACGGATACCGCAAACCCGAGCCTTGGAAGTAAAGGAAACACATCACTCTCCTGTAGCGCCATAAGCCCCAGGATGACTCCCACGAAGGCAAAGATTGCTGCAAAGAACCCGGCTCCGCCCATTCTGGCGGTTTTAGCCTCCTCCGCTATGGAGATCCCCGCAGCCAAAAAGAAAGAAATGAGGGATATCATGCCGAAAACAAATGCCATCATTCCTTTCTTTGAATGTCTGTTGCTTGTAAATACGTATCTTTTTTCGAATATCGCCATTTAGTCCTTAGCCCCATACTGCTGATAGTACGCATCTATGGCGGCCTTTATCTTATCATCGATCACATAAGTCCCGCCGACTTCATGTGACGTAAGGTATTCGATAACCTCCTGCATCGTAACTATCGCATGGGTCTTAAAGCCATAGGTATCGGAGATATCCTTAAGGGCTGATTTCTCACTCTCACCTCTCTCCTGTCTGTCAACGGAAACGCACATACCCGCAACAGTCACGTCTCCCTGGGCTTTCAGTATGGGAAGCGTCTCCTTTATGGAGGTTCCTGCCGTCGTCACATCCTCGATGATGACTACCCTGTCCCCGTCTTCTATGGGACCCCCGAGAAGGATGCCCTTATCTCCGTGATCCTTTACTTCCTTTCTGTTGCTGCAGTATCTGATCTCCGCTCCGTGATCTTCGGAAAGCGCCATGGCTGTTGCCACCGACAGAGGGATCCCCTTGTAGGCGGGGCCGAAGAGCACATCAAAATCCGTTCCAAAAGCTTCGGCTATGGCTCTTGCGTAGTATTTCCCAAGCTGCCTTAGCTGTCCCCCTGTTCTGTAGAATCCGGTATTAACAAAAAACGGCGTCTTTCTCCCGCTCTTTGTAGTGAAGTCTCCGAACTTCAAAACTTTGCACTCAAGCATGAACTCTATGAATTCTTCCTTATATCTTTCCATACGTCACCCCGCTCATATGATCAAACATCAAAACGCGTTCTCATTGATATCTTTTATCATATCCTTTACCGCTTCCCTGGAAGCTTCGGCAAAATCCTCTGGCTTAAACCTCTCACTGTAAGGCTCCTTCGTATAGGCTGCAATTATCCCTCTGCTTGAATTTACTATGGCTCCAAGCCCGTCCTTATTAAAGAAGACCTTAAGGTCTGAAGCCTTACCTCCCTGCGCGCCGTAGCCCGGCACAAGGATGTATGTGTTCGGCATTAGCTTTCTTGCAGCCTCTCCCTGGGAAGGATAAGTGGCACCTACCACTGCTCCGACATTACTGTAGGTACCGTCCATGGAGGTCTCTCCCCACTCTCTTACCTTCTTTGCAACAACTTCAAAGAGGGGACTTTGGGCAGTCTCTTCCGCGCCCTCAAGCTTATCAAGCTCCCCGGTATCCTCTGAGCCCTCTCCCTCGTATACCATCCTGTCCTGAAACTCCCCGCTTGAAGGATTCGATGTCTTTACCAGCACGAATATTCCTCTGTCGTTTTCATTGCACACATCGATAAAGGACTTCACCCCGTCTGTCCCAAGATACGGATTGACGGTTGCAAAATCCGCATCAAACGGCGAGACTTTACTGTTTCCGATCTTTACCTTCCCAAGATGCGCAAGAGCGTAGGACTCAGAGGTTGAACCTATATCTCCCCTTTTTACGTCTGCTATGACGATAAGTCCTTTTTCATGACAGTAGTCCACCGTATCCTTGTAGGCCATAAGTCCCGGGATCCCAAACTGCTCATACATTGCTATCTGGGGTTTCACAGCGGGAATAAGGTCGCATGTAGCATCTATTATTCCCTTATTGAACTTAAGGATCGCATCCGCTGCACCTTCAAGCGTCTCCCCCCTTTCACCGTAAGCCTCCTTAAGGATATGCTCCGGTATGAATTTAAGATTCGGATCAAGGCCTGCCACAACGGGAGCCTTCTTGTTTACGATCGCATCGATAAGCTTTGATATCATACCACATCACCTCCGGCAACTCTGTAGGTCTTCCTGTCAGCGAACTCCTGTATCTTTCCGTCGTTCCAGTTCTGCACCGGTCTGTAGTAGCCGGTTATCCTGGAATATACCTCCGTGGCCTTGCCGCAGATAGGACATCTCTTCTGCTCTCCCGCCAGATATCCGTGCTCGGCGCAGACGGAATAGGTAGGAGTTATGGTGTAGTAGGGAAGCTTGTAATTGTCGGATATCTTTTTTACAAGCTCCGCCGAAGCTCTCCAGTCGGGAAGCTTCTCTCCCAGAAACGCATGGAACACGGTTCCTGAAGTATAAAGCACCTGAAGCGGATCCTCCTTGTCCAGCGCCTCGAAGATATCTTCCGTATAGCCCACCGGCATATGTGAGGAGTTTGTATAATACGGAACCTCTCCCGGCTCTCCCGCGGTTATTATATTCGGGTATTTGATCCTGTCATGCTTTGCAAGTCGATATGCCGTGCTCTCGGCGGGAGTAGCTTCAAGGTTGTACAGATCCCCGTACTGCTCCTGATAGGATACCAGCCTTTCCCTCATGAAGTTAAGCACCTTCTTTGTGAAAGCCAGGGATTCGGCATGGGTAAGATCCACCCCAAGCCAGTTGGCATTAAGGCAGGCTTCGTTCATTCCCACAAGTCCGATAGTGGAGAAGTGATTCTTAAAAGACCCCAGATATCTTTTGGTATAAGGATAGAGCCCTTCATCCAGAAGCCTGGATACGAGATCCCTCTTTATCTTCAGTGATCTTGCCGCTATATCCATAAGCCTTGTAAGTCTTACAAAGAAGTCATCCTCGTTTATGGAAAGATAGGCAAGACGCGGCATGTTAAGAGTAACGACTCCGATGGAGCCTGTGGACTCTCCGGAGCCAAAGAAACCTCCGCTCTTTTTCCGAAGCTCCCTGAGATCCAGCCTTAATCTGCAGCACATGGAACGTATATCCGAAGGCTTCATGTCTGAATTAACATAGTTTGAAAAATAAGGTGTCCCGTATTTGCTGGTCATCTCAAAGAGAAGTCTGTTATTCTCCGTTTCCGACCAGTCAAAATCCTTCGTTATGGAGTAGGTGGGTATGGGATACTGGAAACCTCTGCCGTTGGCATCGCCTTCTATCATCGTTTCGATGAAAGCGCGGTTTATCATATCCATCTCTTTCTTACAGTCTTTATAACAGTAATCCTGCGGCTTTCCGCCTACTATCGCCGGCATATCCGCAAGATCCTCAGGCACGGTCCAGTCGAGGGTTATATTCGTGAAGGGCGCCTGGGTTCCCCATCTCGACGGGGTGTTCACACCGAAGATAAAGGATTCTATGCACTGCTTAACCTCCCTGTAGTTAAGGTTCTCCGCCCTTATGAAAGGTGCAAGATAGGTATCAAAGGAAGAGAATGCCTGGGCTCCGGCCCATTCATTCTGCATGATGCCAAGGAAGTTTACCATCTGGTTGCAGAGCACCGAAAGATGCTTTGCAGGTGAAGAAGAGATCTTGCCCTTTATTCCTCCAAGGCCTTCCAGAAGCAGCTGCATCAAAGACCATCCCGCGCAGTATCCTGTCAGCATGGAAAGATCATGGATGTGCATGTCGCAGTCCCTGTGGGCATCCGCGATCTCCTGATCATAGATCTCGGACAGCCAGTAATTTGCAGTCACCGCCCCGGAGTTTGAAAGAATAAGTCCGCCCACGCTGTAGGTAATGGTGGAGTTTTCCTTGACCCTCCAGTCTTCATTATGCACGTAGGAATTGACCACATCCCTGTAGTTAAGGATGGCCGAATTCATATTCCTGACGTTCTCCCGCTGCTTGCGGTAGAGGATGTAAGCCTTTGCTATCTCGGTAAAGCCTGCCTGGTTTAAGACTTTCTCTACGGAATCCTGGATATCCTCCACTCCTATCGCGTCATTTACGATCTTCTCTTCAAAGTCCGCCGTGACCCTAAGAGCCAGAAGCTCTATGATATCGCTGTTATACTGCTTCTCGCAGGCAACAAAAGCCTTTACTATGGCATCATTGATCTTTGTTATATCAAAATCCGCCTTCTGTCCGTCACGTTTTAATACATAAAACATCTTTTACCCCTTATCATCTTGTAGCCAGAAACTGGTTTTCCCTTATTGCTTCCTCATCCGCAGGATATGCCTCAAGATAATCCTGCATCATTGTCTTCGCCCTTCCGAAATCACCCAGATATTCATAGGCTGTTATCTGGTTGAAACGAAGCGACTGATCCATACCCGGATCCCCTATATCTATGCCCTTACTGAAAGCATCCAAAGCCCCGCTGTAATCCGAAAGATCCATAAGACAGAGTCCCAGCTGGTTTAAGACCTGGGCATTGCCGGGATCGCTCTCAAGATACGTCCTGTACAGGGATGCCGCATAGTTCTTGTCGCCAAGCTCCTCATAGGTTCTTCCAAGATACAGTGTTGCCTGGGGATCCTTTTCATTACCTACTGCACTCTCAAGGTTTTCCTTTGCCCTTTCATAGTCGCCCATGCAGTAATAAAGCCGTCCCTTCTGAAAGGAGGAGAGCTTTGTATTAAGCTCCATGGCGCTTTTTAAGTATTTCTGTCCGTCATCGGAAAGTCCTGCATCCGCCAGTGCTTCATATACCTGCACATAAAGATCCGGATCATCGGGAGCAAGCCTTATTGCCTTATCAAAATCCGATCTTGCGTTGTCGGTATCATCAAGAGCCAGCCAGGTGCGTCCCCTCATGAAGTAGGCATCCTTCTGTTTCGGATCGAGAGAAATTATGGACGAGTAGGTCTCGTTCGCCCCCTTCGCATCCCCCATCCTGTACTGGGACACAGCCAGGTAATAAGAAATGTCTATATCCATATCCCGCACATATCCGGGATTTAGGGAGAGAGCCTCCGTGAGCTCGTCTATGGCAGATCCGTAATCCGAAAGTCCCATATCTGCTATTCCCCGGGATCTGTGGATAAGCCTTATATTCTCACCGGAGTCCTCCGCAGCCTTTAAGCTCTCAAGGGCATCCGCATAATTCCCGTTTTCAATGAGGGCATCGGCCTCTTTTATATGGTCGACCCCTGCGCCGCAGCCCGTTAATGCAAAAGCTGACAGCAGCAGTACAAACATACAGGCCGAAAGTTTATCCGACACTTTCCCCATATATCCTGTAGCAGTCCTTTCCTGATTCCTTAGCTTCATATAATGCGCTGTCTGCCGCCCTGAAAAGGCTGTCGTAATCTTCTCCGTCCTTTGCAAAGAAAGCTATCCCGATGGAGCAGCTTATGGGAACGCTCTCCCCGTCGCCTTTAACCACCGACCTTATCCTGTCGTTAAGCCTCCTTGCCCTGTCCTTTGCAATTTCAAGCGTAGTATGACTCATGAGCACCATGAACTCGTCTCCGCCCATCCTTCCGACAAGATCCGTATCCCTGAACACGTTGCGGATGTTTTCGGCCACAAACTTTATGGTGTCATCTCCTGTGCCGTGTCCCAGTGTATCGTTAACGGATTTGAAATTATCCGTATCTATCATGAAAAGAGCATGACAGTCATTATAGTCACTCTTTGCAAGATGAGCTGCGCAGTATAACTGCATTGCGGTCTTATTGAGAAGACTTGTCATGCCGTCCCGCTCGGCTTCCGTCCGAAGCCTCTCCTGCTCCAGCTTTTCATCGGTGATATCCTTTGCGGAGCCGACCATTCTTATGATGCGGTCGTTCTTTCCTTCAAAGGAGGCATAGTTAAGCCTGTACCAGAGATAGGCATCCCCTTCATAGGACATTCTGTATTCCACAACCCCCTTGCCGGGGTTTTTAAGAGCGCTTAAGTAGACTGATCTGACAACGTCAAGGTCTTCTTCATGTATGGCTCCGAAAACCCTGCCTCCTCTGAAGGCCCCGTCTATATTCTTCCAGTGCCTGACTCCCTCGTCATCTTTTCTCGATACCGAAAGATTGTCCCTGTCCACATCATAGTCGTATTCTATATTATCTATTGCCTCTTCAATGAGCTTGAACCGCTCTGTTTCAATGTAGAGCTGCTCGTTCGTTGCCTGCAGCTGATCCTGTACAGCCTTCTGCTCCGTGATGTCACTCAGCACGCAGAAAAACACTCTTCTGCCTTCCTCATCCGTCCGAAGCGTCGCCTTGTGGCTTATCCATATGACATCGTCCGCAAGCCCCAGTGATCTGTAATTAAGCTCCACGTGATCGAAAAACTGTATCTGCGTCTCTATGAGATCTTTTATCCTGCGGCGGTCTTCCTTCATCACGAACAGATTAAAGCTGTCCATGAAATGTTCCCGAAGCTCTTCCTCCCCACAGCCGAAGATGCTTAAAAGTCCTTCGTTCACAAACAGTATCCTTCCCGTATCCGCGTCATAGGTCATAACGCCTCCGGGCATGTTCACAAGCAGAATATCCAGTTCTTCCCTGGTGTGCTTAAGCTTTCGTTTTAATTCCTCAACCTCATTTTCCGCCATAAGAAATTCAGTCCGCCTTCTTTTTTTCTCTGCGATTACAGCGCGCAGCGTACTCTTCAGTATACCATTATTGCGACTGCGATGCCAATTTCTCCGCTCTGTCGGCCTCTGTCAGTGAATCTATGATCTCCTTAAGATCGCCGTTCATGATATCATCTATCCTGTAAAGCGTCAGATGGATCCTGTGATCCGTAACCCTCCCCTGGGGGAAGTTGTAGGTTCTTATCTTCTCGGATCTGTCCCCCGTACCGATCTGGCTTCTGCGCTCCGCCGACTCCGCCTCCTGCTTTTTCTGAAGTTCAAGGTCATACAGCTTTGACCTTAAGAGGGCAAAGGCCTTGTTCTTATTCTGAAGCTGTGACTTTTCCGTCTGCGAGTAGATCACTATCCCGGTAGGATAGTGGGTAAGCCTTACCGCGGAGTCCGTGGTGTTTACGCACTGGCCTCCGTTTCCGGAAGCCCGCATGACATCGATTCGGATGTCTTTTTCATCTATTGCAACATCCACCTCTTCCGCCTCCGGCATCACCGCAACGGTAGCGGTGGAAGTATGGATACGACCGCCGGATTCGGTTTCCGGCACCCGCTGCACCCTGTGTACTCCCGACTCATATTTCAGCACGGAATAAACCCCTGTTCCCTTCACCATGAAGGAGATGTTTTTCATTCCGCCGATCCCGGTCTCCTCGCACTCCATAAGCTCCGTCTTCCAGCCCCTTGCCTCGATATAGTGGGTGTACATGCGGTAGAGGTCATAGGAAAAAAGCGCAGCTTCGTCACCGCCTGCTCCCGCCCTTATCTCCATGATGACATTTCTGTCATCGTTTGCATCCTTTGGAAGCAGCAGAAGCCGCAGATTCTGTATAAGCTCCGGCTGCCTGACCTTGGCAGAGGACAGTTCCTCCCTTGCAAGCTCCTTCATGTCAGGATCCGATTCCTCATCGATAAGCTGCAAGGACTCGGCTATGGCCGTCTCGTTATCCCTGTAGGCCTTATAAGCTTCAACCACCGGAGCAAGTCCTGCCTGTTCTTTCATCAAAGCCATATAAGCTCCGCTGTCGGCCGCAGCCCCCGGTTCCGAGATCCTCCGCGTGATCTCATCGTATTTAAGTACTATGTTCTCCACATTCTCAAACATATTATGATCCTCTGTAGCGTAGATTTACTGCTCTTTTTTCACTGTCGCCTTAACCACCCTGTCATTCCCGGAGTAGTCCTTAAGTACCTCTGTATCAGTAAAAGAATTTTCAAGGAGAAGCCTTATAACCTCCTCTGCCTCGTCATATCCGATCTCAAGAAAAAGCCTCCCGTGTTTTTTAAGGAATTTCCCGGCATCTTTTGCGATCACCCGGTAAAATTTAAGGCCGTCTTTATCGCCGTCAAGTGCCTTATACGGTTCATGATCCCTGACTTCAGGCATCAGTGTCTTTATTACCTCCGTCCTGATATAAGGCGGATTGGAGACAATATAATCAAACTCTCCGGTAATGCTTTGAAACATATCAGACCGTATCCAGGAAACCGGGATATGACCTCCCGTTTTACCCTCCAGAACGCTTTCATTCTCCTTTGCGACCTTAAGGGCCTCCTTAGATATATCCGCTCCCGTGCCCAAAATCCCGTTCTTATATCTCATAAGGGACAGCAGGATGCATCCGCTTCCGGTACACATGTCAAGCACGGCGGATCCGTCTGAAACCTCCCGCATCAGCTCCTCCGTAAGGAACTCCGTATCAAACCTTGGTATGAGGACATCAGGGCTCACTTTGAATTTAAGCCCCATAAAATCCGCTTCCCCGGTTATATACTGCACGGGTTCGCGGCTAAGTCTCCTTTGAAGAAGGACATCAAAGTTTTCCTTTTCTTCAGGAGATATCTCCTTATCCCGGCCAAGCATCAGACCGCTGCGGTCAAGACCTGTCATATACTCCAAAAGAATGGAGGCATCCGTCTTGTGATCTTCTATGCCCGCTTCAGAAAGCCTCCTCTGTCCGTATGATAAAAGCTCACTAAGCGTCATCTTCCTTAACGTCACCCTCTGCGGTATCAGCCCCGAAGTTTTCCTTAAGAAACGCTCTCCAGTCAAAGACCTCCTCAACCGAGCGCATTCCGGTCTTTATCATGTCATCGTCGGGCTCCCTCGTCGTAAGACGCTGAAGCCAGAGCCCCGGGGTACTGAATGCCTTCACCAAAGGATTTTCGGATTTCCCCGCAAGCCTTATAAACTCATAGGAAACCCCGGCGATCACAGGGATCAGCACTATTCTCATAAGGATCTTAAGCCATCTCACATCCGTCTCTATAAAAGCAAAGAAAACTATGGATATCACCATCACATAGAGCAGAAAGCTGGTACCGCAGCGCCTGTGCTCACGGCTTGCGTTCCGCACATTCTCAAGGGTCAGCGGCATGCCGGCCTCTATACAGTTTATGCACTTGTGCTCGGCCCCGTGATACATGAAAACGCGCCTGATATCCTCCATCATGCTGATAAGTTTAATGTAGCCGATGAAGATAAGAAGCCTTATGACTCCCTCTATAAGCGACAGGACTATCCCTTCTCCCACCAGTGGTTTAAATAGAAGACTTGCAAAGTAGGGAAGGACCATAAAAAGTCCCATGGCAAGGATTACGGCAAATACGGTTATTACTGCGGTGAGGATGCCATCCTTTACTCCTCCCTCAGCTTCCTTCTTATCTTTTCCGGCATTCTCCCCGTTATGATCAGGCTCACGGAGAGCTCCCGGCTCAGAGCCTGACGAAGCTTTTTCCTCCTCTATTGAATGCTGTTTTTCAATATCTGACTTAGTCCGGATGCCGATCCCGTAACCGACCGAAGAACGGTCGCTAACGGTATCTGGCTCCTCTTCCGCGCTCTGTATGTATATGTCCGAAGAAAAGTTAAGGGTTGAAAAGCCCAGTACCATGGAATCAATAAACGAGAGAATTCCCCTTAAAACCGGGATCTTGTACACTTTCTCGTTCTTTATTATCCCGCTGTATACATCTTTTTTTACAACAAGCTCACCGTCAGCGCGGCGGACTGCCACTGCGTAATCCTTTTTATTACGCATCATGACGCCTTCCATGACAGCCTGTCCGCCTATCCCGGAAAAGGCCGTGCCTGATATGGGGCAGGACTTATCTTTCATTTCTTCCCTCTCAGATTTAAACATAAAAAGACACCGTCATTTTTCCCACGAAAAATAACGGTGCCTGTATAACTGCTAGTTCTTCTCGCTCTTGGCTGCGCTCTTTGCTGCGTACTTCTTGTTGAACTTCTCGATACGTCCGTCAGCACGGGCTGCCTTCTGCTGTCCCGTATAGAAGGGATGGCATTTTGAGCAGATTTCCACGCGGATCTCGGGTATGGTGGATCCTACCGTGAAAGTGTTGCCGCAATGGCAGGTAACTGTTGCCTGATGATATTCAGGATGAAGATCTGCTTTCATTTTCTTAAACCTGTTTCCTTTCCGTGAGCTGCTGGTTTCCGACCAGCGGCCTCGCTTTGCATTACATGTACAGCCCGTTTCAAACAACGAGCGACGTATATATTACCACACCGCAGTATAAAAAACAAGAATAAAAAACATTCATAATTTTCTCTATAATCAGACTATGAATTACAAAACGATAACTTCAGGCGGTGACTCTCTGGTTGAGGCCAAACGCTCCAAATTCATAGGCATCATACGGCCCGTTTCCTCCGAGGAGGATGCCCTGGCTGTAATAAAAGCCGAAAAAAAGAAGTATCACGATGCCAGGCATCATTGCAGCGCCTACATTATAAGAAACACGGACGGTCTTCCCGACATAGTCCATTCCTCGGATGACGGGGAACCCTCGGGAACGGCCGGAGCCCCGATCCTTGAGGTAATAAAAGGCGCTGACTTAAAGGATGTGGTGCTTGTCGTCACCAGATACTTCGGGGGCACTCTCCTTGGTACCGGCGGGCTTGTAAGAGCTTATACCGACGCTGCAAAAGGGGCTCTTGAAGCTGCCGTTATATCCGAAATGAAGCTCATGCAGGAATTTTCCCTGTTCTTTGATTATACCCACACAGGGATCATAGACCATTATATAAAGTCAAACGCTATAACCATACTGGATAAGCTCTACACCGAAAAAGTGGAATATAAGCTTGCCTGCACCGAAGATCTTTTCGATAAGGTCTGTCCTGAGCTTACGGATCTTACAAACTCTTCCGTCAGGATCGAAAAAGGATCCCTGACCTACGCGGCCGCTGAGTCCTGATACCATTTCAGTTACCCTTCTTCCCGAACTTTATCGCTCCCTTTGGGCAGACCGCCGCGCACCCCGCGCACATAAGGCAGGGCTTCCCCCAGTCAGGTTTCCCGTCGATCATCTTAATATGACCCGTAGGACACTTTCTGAAGCACTCTCCGCAGCCGTCACATTCTTCCGTGGCATAGAAATTATCCGCCATCCCCCGTATCTCTATTTTTTTCTTCGGGTTAAAAAAATCCTTAATAAATCCCATAGATCACTTACCTTTCGACAGAAAAGCCCCGGCAGGCACCAACGCCGCCATAAGATAATAGGGCGTATAGGAAAAAAGATACCTGGCCTTTGCTTCAAACAGAAGCTCAAAGATAAAAAGCCCTGTAAGTGACAGCATCAGAACATACAAAGCCCCGCTTTGAAAAGCCCCTCCGCTTTTCCTGAAAGTCCCCTCCAGCACGATTATCCCGCAAAGCAGTCCCATAAAGAGTACTGTAAGCCAGCTAATCTGCGCCGCGGCAGAATACTTACCGTGGTTTGAGCCGTCGGGCATGATAAAGCTCCAGACAGGAATCGTAAGAAAATTTGAGGGAACATTCCCGATATCTTCAGCTTCCCTGCCTGCAAAAAAATGGCCGTCCACTCCCCAGGCAAAAAGGCCGTCGTTATAATTTACCAGTATCTTCTTCTTAATATGCTCCAAAAGCCCCCAAAAACCGTATCCCGCAATCCTCTCTTTAGCGATCCTTATATCCGCCTGCTGCTTTTCCTCAGGAGTTTCAAAAGAATCGGTATACTCCGTATCCTCATCGGAATAAACCCCGTCGGTTTCAGGATTGAGCCCCATCATAAGGTAATGGGTCATGCCGAATGATCTGTCACTGTCCGTATCTATCCCAAGGGAGGGAATGATAGCAAGCCTTATGCCGGCGGTGCATATCATCGCAGCAAGAAGGGCGGCAATAAGAGCGACCCCTTTCTTCCTGTATGACCCTCCCCGGTCTGATGTAAATAAAACCATAAGCGCTGCTGCAAAAGCAATGACAATCTGCGGCTTGATATAATATCCGAAAGCTGCCAAAGCCCCCATGAGTACGCTGAAAAGAATTTCTGCTCCCTTTCCTGACCCTGCTTTTTCCGCTTCCATAAAACACCTTAGGATCAGCAGCGGAAAGATCATCCCCACCTCATCGGAATAAGTTATGATGAACCAGGGGGAAAGACCTGTCCACAGTTCAAAAAGGATAAGTCCCGTGAAAGACACCACGTAATTCCCTCCGGATAACTCCTTTATTATCCCGTAAAACAAAAATGCCGACAGGGCAGTAAGAAAGCACTGAAAGACTACAAGACACAGAACCGAATCCGCCCCGAATATGCCGTTTAACTTCATTACGGATAAATATACCCATACAAGGAGAAGATTGTTCGGATGATTTGAAAAATACGTTACTGCGACCTCTTCGCTTCGCCCTTTCAAAAGATCGTACACCGCTCCAAGGATCGCCGCAGGATCCCAGTCGGAATAAAAGAATCCCGAGATGCAAAGCACCGACGACAGAAAGAAAAATGCGCCGATAACAAGCGGCACAGCGATCCTTTCATATCGTGAAAGAAACACACTTATCCGGTTCCTGAAAACTTTAACAAGGAGCAGAAAAAGGATCGATGCTATAAGTCCCGCCCCCAGATAAACAAGGTTTGAATATAACTGATCCCGTTTTATGTAATAATCAGTACTCCCCGCCGCAAAAAGCAGCAGGGAGACTGTTATAAGCTGTATTATGATATACGATATGCAGACTGCTCTCTTCATAGACTGCAGCAGATCCTGTTTCTCAGTTCACGCCTTCTGCCGCAAAGAGCTCCTGAAGCTGTCCCTTGGAATGATGTCCTGCAAATTCAACTGCATCACCAGTGTAACTCCAGTACTTGTTTATTACATCCATCTGCCTGGAATTCACAACCAGAGCGCCGTCGGTACAGTTTATTGTAGTTCCTGCAGTAACCGCGGTTGCTGCCTGAGCTGCTGCTGCCGCCTGAGCTGCTGCCGCAGCCGCCGCCTGCGACGCCGCTTCCTGAGATGCTGCCTCTGCCGCAGCAGCTGCTGCCGCCGTTGCCGCCGAATTATCCGTTGCCGCGGTATTTGCTGCTGCCGCGCTGTTATCTGTAGCTGCCGCCTGATTATCAGTGGCGTTACTATCATTATTCTCTTCCTTCTTCTCAGGTTTTGTCTCTGTAAGATACTCGGACTTTACATACAGCGTATCTCCGTTTCTGACTATCCGATGCCACTCATCGGATTTTCCGTTTGCAGTCACCTCTTCGCCTGCTTTTAAGTTCCCGGCAACTTCCGAGTCTGTGTTCGGCTCCTTCCTGATACGTACCCCCTCGGTAGCATAAAGCTTGATCTCATCTATTGCCGCTATACCAAACTCATCGGTTTCCGGCTCAGGCGGTGCTTCCTCTGTAGGAACCTCCGTAGGCTGTTCCTCCTCAACGCTGAAGTCATACTCTTCTGTCGCAGCTTCTGTTGCTTCGGCTGCAACGTCATCTGTGGTTATCTCTACTACACTTGCTTCCTCCGTAGCCTCCGTTGCCTCTTCAGCCTTGCTTTCCTTATCTCCGCATCCCGTGGACAGAGCCAGCACTCCGATCGTCAATGTCAGAATTAACACAACCCTTCTTTTCATCTTCATCATCCTTTCATGCATTGCCTTTATTATAGTTTGAAAGAAACTGTATCGTTCTCTCATTTTTCGGATTATCTATAACTTCCTCCGGCGTTCCCTGCTCCGCTATGATCCCCTTATCCATGAATATGATCTCGTCTGACACATCATGGGCAAACGACATCTCATGGGTCACTATGATCATGGTCGTATTCTTTTCCGCAAGAGAAAGTATCACCTTCAGTACTTCTCCCGTAAGCTCGGGATCAAGAGCCGATGTAGGTTCGTCAAAGCAGAGTATGTCGGGATCAAGAGCCAAAGCTCTTGCTATAGCCACCCTCTGCTGCTGTCCGCCCGAGAGCTCATGAGGATAGTTTCCCATCCTGTCGGAAAGTCCCATCTGTTCAAGAAGCCTGACTGCCCTGTTCCGTATTCCCGAAGCATCGATGCTCCCGTCCTCTTTTGCAAGAAGCGACGGCGCAAGGGTTATATTTTCCAGAGCGGTATACTGCGGAAAGAGATTGAAAGACTGGAACACAAGTCCGAAATGCAGCCTCTTCCTTCTTCTTTCAGCCTCGGAGCACGTCCCGGGATCTCTGCTGTCAAACAGCACATCATCCCTTACTTTTATGATCCCTTCATCCGGAGTTTCAAGAAAGTTCAGGCATCTTAAAAGCGTGGTCTTCCCCGATCCTGAAGATCCGATGATCGTTACCACCTGCCCCTCTTCCATGGAGAAGCTTATATCATCCAGCACCCCGGTATTATCAAAGCTTTTTTTAAGATTTTTAACCTCAAGTATCGGCATATCATTCACCTGAAGTATGAAAGTCTTTTTTCTATCCTGCCAAAGAGCAGAGTCAGAAGTCCGGAGAATAAGAGATAGAAGACTCCGGTATAGAAGAGCGGCCATATGATGCCGGCGCTCTTGATAAACGACTGCCCTTCCCAGATTATCTCATACACCGCTATGACCCTCGCAAGGGAGGTGTCCTTTACCAGTGTTATGATCTCATTTGAAACGGGAGGCACTATCCTCTTTATCACCTGCAGCAGGACGATCTTGAAAAATATCTGGCTTCTGGTCATTCCAAGCACCTCTCCGGCCTCATACTGCCCCACCGGTATCGACTGTATGCCGCCTCTGTATATTTCAGAGAAATAACAGGAATAGTTTATGACAAAGGCTACCAGCGCTGCCACAAATCTGCCTGTATCACCCGACCCCCATATATTAACTCCAAGTATGATCCCCGGTCCGTAATACATGACCAGAAGCTGAAGCATCAGCGGTGTCCCTCTTATCACCCATATGACAAATCTCACCGGCACCTTTATCATCCTTACATTAGACATTGATCCGAAACAGATTAAAAGTCCAAGAGGCAGTGAAAAAAGCAGTGTCAGCAAAAAAAGCTTTATGGTCTGGAGGAATCCCCCAAAAAGAGTCAGGGTGACGGTAGCAAACATATGCTTATTTTACCAGCGCGTCCTGCACCCCGTACTGCTCGGCTATCGTCTTTATCGTCCCGTCGTCGGTGAATTTCTTGATCTCGTCATCTATGTAAGCTGCAAGATCAGAACCCTTTCTGCATCCTACAACATACTCCTCACTCGTAAGATCCACTGTGTGAGTCAGATCACTGTAGCTTGTACCCTCGCCGACCATGGCACCTGCCATGAGGGAATCAATGATGGCCGCATCCGATGTACCGGCCTGAACCTCCATGAGCGTGTCAGCCTGTGAGGTAACGGATGTGAACTCAAACCCTTTTTCCTTGGCAGCAGCCTCTCCGGCAGAGCCGGCCTCCACCGCAAATCTAAGTCCCTTTATCTCATCTTCGGTTCCGTACTGCGCTGCCTGATCCGCTTTAACGACAACGGTCTGGGAATTAATAAGATAAGGCTTTGTGCAGGCCATGGCGGAAGCGACCTCATCGGTCAGAGTCATTCCGTTCCAGACCACATCTATGCTTTTATTATCCAGTTCCAGGATCTTATTGTCCCAGTCAATCTCAACGAATTGCACTCCTACGCCAAGATCATCCGCTACCTTTCTTGCAAGGTCTGCATCAAATCCGATCCATTCATCGGGATTTTCCTGATAATCCATGGGCGCAAAGTCCGTTATCCCAACAATAAGGGTTCCCTTTTCTTTAATATAATTCAGATCACTCTTTGACGAACCGCCTGATGCGCCGCATCCTGTCAGTACTCCTGCAATCATGCACGCGGCAAGTATAATGGACAGTATTTTTTTCTTCATTATGAAATCTCCTTATTCAATAAACCCGACCTTTTTCCAAACAAAAGAACACATTACCATAGTTGTGTGTCAATGTAAATATAAAACTGCCAGCACAAAAACCAGCAATTCAGACGGTAACCCTGCGGAAAGCCTTCTTCCCCTTCTTGACCACGACCCCGTCCTTAAGGTCCTCTTTCGTGTAGGAAGTCTTGAAGTCCGTTACTTTCTCATCATTAACGGTAACTCCTCCCTGCTGTACAAGTCTTCTGGCATCGGATCTTGTGGCAGAAAGTCCCGAAGCCACTAAAAGCTGCAGGATATCGGCAACGCCATCCTTAAAGTCACCATCCGAAAGCTTTGCCTCCGGCATGTTCTTTGCATCAAGATTACCGGAGAAAATCTGCCTTGCAGTCTCCTGTGCCTTATCAGCCTCTTCTTTGCCGTGAACGAGCTCCGTCAGCTCATGAGCCAAAAGCTCCTTCTTCTCGTTTATCCTGCTCTCATCCCACTCCGAGATCTCCTTGATCTCATCAAGGCTTAAGAAAGTAAGCAGCCTGAAGCACATCATTACATCAGCATCATCCACATTACGCCAGTACTGATAGAACTCGTAAGGGGTTGTCTTTTCGGGATCGAGCCATACCGCCCCCTTTGCAGTCTTACCCATCTTCTTTCCCTCATTGTTCATGAGCAGGGTCTGGGTCATGGCATAAGCATCATCTCCGCTCTTGCGTCTTATGAGCTCTGTTCCCGCCAGCATATTGCTCCACTGGTCATCGCCGCCAAACTGCATGTTGACCCCGTAGTGCTCATGAAGATGCCAGAAGTCATATGCCTGCATTATCATATAGTTGAACTCCAGGAATGAAAGTCCCTTTTCCATTCTCTGCTTGTAGCATTCGGCCCTTAACATATTATTCACTGAAAAGTGCGCGCCAACCTCTCTTAAGAGATCTATGTAGTTAAGCTTTAAGAGCCAGTCGGCGTTATTAACCATTACTGCCTTGTCCTCGCCAAACTCTATGAAGCGCTCCATCTGCTTTTTGAAGCAGTCGCAGTTATGCTGGATCGTCTCGGGAGTCATCATGGATCTCATATCCGTCCTTCCCGAAGGATCCCCGATATAGCCTGTGCCTCCGCCTATAAGAACAACGGGCTTATTCCCCGCAAGCTGAAGTCTCTTCATCAGGCAGAGTGCCATGAAATGTCCTACGTGCAGCGAATCCGCCGTCGGATCAAAGCCTATATAAAATCTTGCTCCTCCGCCGTTTATAAGATCCCTGATTTCCTTCTCATCGGTGACCTGGGCTATAAGCCCTCTCTCCTGAAGTTCTTCATATATACCCATTGCTTTTCACTCCTTTATTAAAATGCCCGTCTTTACAAAACGCCGCCCTATATTATCACAGCCTCATATTCCTTGCAAAATTACTGCTCTCTTCTCCGGTATTTGAGAAAATGATAGACCACATCAAAATACGTTCTCTCCTCCTGCTCGGATCCGTCACGGACAAGCTCCCAATCGGGATCCTTATCAAGATCAGGGAAGAACGCATCCGCCTCATAGCTTTCATCTATCTTTGTAACAAGGCATTCATCACACATGGGCAGAAGCTCCTCATAGACCTTCGCTCCTCCGATGCAGTAGATCTCCCTGCCTTCATATCTTTTAAGGATTTCAGAAAGCTCCTCAAGGCTCCCGGCTGTCTCCGTCCCTTCGGGCATTACCGTATTCCCGTGAGTTAAGATTATGTTTACCCTGTCCTTAAGGGGTGCTCCGTGGGGCAGGCTCTCCAAAGTCTTACGTCCCATCACCACTACATTCCCGGTCGTCGTCTCCCGGAAGAATTTCTGGTCAGCCGGTATCTGCACTAAAAGCTTTCCCTTAAGTCCTATGCCCCAGTTCTTATCGGCAGCTACTATTGCTTTCATCTTTAACCCCACTTATCGCTTAACGCATCGATCTGATCCGCAAATTTCGCAAGATCCTTATTCGCCATATGCTCATTTTTACGTATGATGGACATAAGCCTTGCTCCGGCGGCAAGAAGTCTTTCAAAGACAGGATTGCCGGCATGCTTCTCTGCTTTGACGATCCTGATGCCCTTAGTCTCTTTGACAAACGTTCCCTGGATAAGGTCATACACCGTGCCCGAATAAGGAGCATACGCATCAAGCCCCAGCTCATCCTGTAAGGTTTTTGCGAAAACTTCGGTCACGGAATCCTCACCATGTACGACAAAGACCTTTGCGGGTTTATTCTCAAAGCCCTTCATCCAGTTTAAGAGTCCGTCCCTGTCAGCATGTCCGGAAAGACCTATGATCTTTGTTATCTCGGCCTTGACATCTATCTCTTCGCCAAAAAGCTTCACCTTTTCCGCGCCGTCAACCAACGCCCTTCCAAGCGTTCCAACCGACTGATATCCTACAAAAAGGATGGTGGATTCGCTCCTCCAGAGATTATGCTTCAGGTGATGCCTTATACGTCCGGCATCGCACATGCCTGAGGCGGAGATTATGACCTTCGGTTCGTCGATATCGTTTATCTCCCGGGATTCATCCGTTGTGATGGCAAGGCTTAAGCCGGGAAAATCAAGGGGGTTTATTCCCTTATCGATAAACTTCATTGCCTCTACGTCAAAGCACTCCCTGCCGTTTTTGTGAAAGACCTCTGTCGCATCCACCGCCAGCGGGGAGTCAACAAACACCTTGAAATCCGGCAGGCTCTTTACAAGCCCCTGCGCTTTGATCTCCCTTATAAAATACAGGATCTCCTGGGTACGCCCTACCGCAAAGGAGGGAATAACAACGTTTCCGCCTCTGCTGAAGGTATTTTCCAATATCCCCTTCAGCTCGTTTATATAATCGATCTTTTCCGTGGAATGAAGCCTGTCTCCATAGGTGGATTCCACCAGCACATAGTCAGCGTCTTTTACGCACTGCGGATCCTTTAAGAGCGGCTGATCCTTGTTCCCCAGATCCCCGGAAAAGACTATCTTCTTTGTAACTCCGTCCTCGGTAAGCCAGAGCTCGACGGCAGAAGAGCCCAAAAGATGTCCGACATCGGTGAACCTGACCTCTATACCGTCATCTACTGTGGTCTTCTTTCCGTAAGGCACCGGCTCAAAACAGCTTATGGCCTTCATCGCGTCTATCATCTCGTATTCGGGAGTATACAGGGGAATATCCTTGCTCCTTCTTGCCTTCCGGTTTCTCCACTCTGCCTCAAACATCTGGATGTGCGCGGAATCCCTTAACATTATCCCTGCAAGATCCGTGGTCGCCTCGGTGGCAAATATCTTCCCGTCAAATCCGTTCTTTGTAAGCTTCGGAATCATTCCCGAGTGATCGATATGGGCGTGAGTAAGAAATACATAATCTATCATGGATGCTTCCACGGGGATATCGACATTCTCAAAGATGTCCTTTCCCTGCTCCATACCGCAGTCCACAAGGATATGACGCCCGCAGGCTTCAAGATAGTGGCAGCTTCCCGTTACTTCATGTGCAGCTCCGACAAAAGTGATCTTCATAAGAAACCTTCCTTAATCAGTGGAAAAGATATATAAAAAGCCGGGGATAGCCCCGACCCTGCTTCATTAATTAGTGTGACACGGGGGAATCGAACCCCCGACAACCTGATTAAAAGTCAGGTGCTCTACCGACTGAGCTAGTGTCACAGAATCTGATTCGGTTTTACAGCCTAAGATCTGTTTCAAAACCTACAGGGCTAGCTGGATTCGGACCAGCGAATGCAGCAGTCAAAGTGCTGTGCCTTACCGCTTGGCTATAGCCCTACATCAAGCCACCCAATAAAAACCGGGTGGATAGAGGGACTCGAACCCTCGGTCTCCAGAACCACAATCTGGCGCGTTAACCAACTACGCTATATCCACCATATATAGACCGTCCGCCCCTGTGCTTGCAGGGATTCGAACCCTGGACCCTCGGCTTAGAAGGCCGATGCTCTATCCAGCTGAGCTACAAACACAAACAGCAGGTGATGGGAATCGAACCCACGTATCCAGCTTGGAAGGCTGGTGTTCTACCATTGAACTACACCTGCACGAAACTTTCCCTATATTACAAGGCTTTAATAACTTTGTCAAGTAAAAAAAATTCCCCGTTTGCCCCGCCATATTTTAGGATGTATACTACCGTCAAACTGATATTGTTTTATGGAGGAGACATTGTCAAATGCTGATACCCGTATTCTACCGCTATCTTTTGATATTTGCCCTGGTATTCTGTCTTATATTTGATTATCCAGTTGCCCTTCGCTCCCTTGCAACCGAGGGACTCATCTCCGATGAGGACCAGGAGATCACAAACGGCTATCCCTGGGCAGACAGCGACCTTTCGGAGAATATAAACGCCTACTCCATAAGCGATCCGAAAGAGGACTTCCACCTCTATGCCTGTAAGGATCTCCTTATAGAAAAAAAATATATTGACGGCTATTCAGCCTGGAATAATTACTCCGAGGCCGCAACGCTGGTTGACAGCAGAGCCATGGAGCTTTTGGAACAGGATGACTTAGAAGGTCATGACGCCGCTCTTGTGCAGGATATGTACGATCTTCTCCTTGACTGGGACGCACGGGATAAGACCGGCTTTAACGAAATAAAAAAGCTTACCGATCCCGTACTTGAGGCTGATTCCCTTGAGGAGCTTACAGAATACCTTTTGACAACAGACGGCCTGATCTTTCTCGTTAACTTCGTAAGTATCGGAATACATCCTTCCTATAACGATTCGGGACATAATGCGGTGTTCATATCCCCGGAAAGCCTGCTTCTCGATGATCCGGCCGAATACGAAACCCTTACGGAATATGGTGAGATGACGGACTCCTACAATAAAAAGATGTTCCTTTATTACTCGGGAAGGGCGGGGATGGATGAAGGCACCGCAAAGAAGATGTTTGAAAGCGCACGGGAACTTGAAAATAAGCTGTCCCGTAAAATGTTTACCGCCGAAGAAACGCTAAGAGACGATTATGTCGAAAGGGCAAATAATGAGATGACTTATGAGGAACTTGAGGAGCTCTCCGGAAATTTCCCTCTTACCGATATACTTAAAGCCTCTGACAACGTTTATGACGGAGTCTATGTGGTAACGGAACCTGAGTATCTTAAATATCTTAATGAGATCTATACCGAAGAAAATCTCGAAGCCATACGCAGCATAGTCTACATCAACGCCCTGCTGGATCTGGGAGAATATACCGACAAGGCTGCAAGGGATTATGAACTTGATACCGAAAACGAATGCTACGGTACCTCCTACTGGTACACCGATGAGGAAGTCGCTTATGATAAGCTTCAGAACATACTTCCCGAGCCTCTGGGAAAGATCTACGTGGATGCCTATGGTTCGGCCGAAGACCGGAAAAAACTGGAAAACGTATGTGAAGAGGTAATAGAAAACTACAGGGAAATGCTTTCGGATAACCCCTGGACCTCCGGGAAGACCAAAGAGCAGGCGATAAAGAAGCTTAATGCCATTGATATCTGTGTAGCCTATCCGGATCACTGGACCGACTATTCTAAGCTTTCCTTTGACGGCTGCACTCTGTACACTGCCCTTCGCGACACAGTGGCCTTCTATGATGCGCTTGAGGATGAAAGCATAGGAAAGCCCGTGGATAAAAGCTGTTGGGCCCGGGAAGTGAATACCCTTGAATGTAACGCGTTTTATGATCCTGCGGAAAACACGGTCTATATCTGCATGGGGATGATGGAAAAGCCCTTTTATTATCCGGATATGCCCATAGAAGAGCTCTACGCTTCAGTTGCAGGCTTCTGGATAGGTCATGAAATCTCCCATTCCTTTGATTCTAACGGAGCAAGATATGATGCTGAAGGAAACTTAAGGAACTGGTGGACAAAAGAGGACAGGGACGCCTTCGAAAGCCGGATAGAAAAGCTTGACGCTTATCTTGATACCATAGTCCCATTTGGAGACTATCATGTGACGGGAAAGAGCGTGGACACCGAGATGCTGGCGGATATTACGGGGCTTCAGTGCGCCCTTAAGATGGCGGGAAAGGTTCCTGATTTCGACTATGACAGTTTCTTCAGGTGTTATGCGAAGCTTAACGTTTCCATTATTTTTTACAGTCAGGAGCTGTCGCTTCTTTTATATGACCCCCATCCCTTAAATTATCTTCGGACCAACGTCGCAGTCCAGCAGTTTGACGAATTCTACGAAACCTACGATGTAAAGCCCGGAGACACTATGTATCTTGCTCCGCCGCAAAGGGTTGCCGTATGGTGATCAGCCTGCTTCTTTTTCAGGCAAAACCGCATCAGGAGCAAGCTCTGCGGTAAGGATGGCAATGAACATAAGGAGGCACCCGATAAGCTCCCTTAAGGTCATGGTCTGTCCCAATATGAGAAAACCTCCGAGCGCGCTGAAAACACTCTCCATGCACATGCAAAGACTCGCTATGGCGGGATCAAAATCCCTCTGTCCTATGACCTGCAGTGTATAGGCTACCCCGTTGCTCATGATACCCGCATAGAGGATCGCTCCCAGCGCGGGAATAAAAGCTTTCAGATCCGGTTCTTCAAAGATAAGCATTCCCGCTGTCGCAACCAACGCTTCAAAGAAAAACTCGCTGAAAGAAAGAAGCAGGCCGTCAAGCCTGGGTGCAAAATGATTTATGCATATGATCTGGCAGGCAAAAAGAAAAGCACAGCCTAAGGTCATGAGGTCTCCCCGGTTTATCCCTTCTATCCCACCGGAGAAGCTTAAAAGGTATAATCCCATAAGACTTAAAAGAACCGCAATCCATATCTTCAAACCCGATTTCTTACCGAGCAGCAAAGAAAGTATCGGAACTATCACAACATACATTGCGGTAATAAAGCCTGACTTTGCAACGGATGTATAGGCTATGCCCGCCTGCTGCAGCACGGAAGCCAGGCACAGGAGCACTCCTGTAGAGGCACCGGCGATCACTAAAAGCCCTGTCCCCTTTCCCGACTTTCCGTCACCATACCTCATGCCGGCATCTTCCGCCGCCCATCTGCCGTCTTCCGTATGTTTAACAACGGCCCTTCTTATCAGTATGAATACGATCAGGGTTATTACTCCGATCCAGGCTCTTGCAGCGAGAAAGCTCCAGGGACCTATGTATTCCGCCCCCACAGACTGCGCTGAAAAAGCAAAGCCCCAGATCATCGCGCATAAAAGAAGGGCTGTGATATTAAATATTCCCTTTTTTCTCATCAGCTCTTAAAAAGCGTGCTGAGAAGCCCCCGTCCTAAGCTTGCTCCAAGATTCCCCCCCAGAGTCTTTCCGAATTTTCCGAAGGATGACCCCATGGACTTTCCTACTTCACGTCCGACTGTTCCGGCAACGGAGCTTCCTACAGATTTGGCAGCTCTCTTAACAGCCTTCTGCTCATTCTCCTTTGCCCTCTCTTCCTCCCGCCTTGCCTTCTCTGCGGCTTTTAAGGCTTCCTTTTCTTCTGCCTGCTTTGCCTTAAGGGCTGCCTTTTCCTCTTCGGCAGCTTTAAGAGCCGCCGCCTTTGCTTCCTCGTCCTCTATTCCTTTTCTCTTTAGGAATTCATAGGCAGACTCCGGATCATAGGCTTCATAGTATTTGGAATAAAGCATGGAGCCCTTTATCTCGGACTCTCTTGTCCCATCGCTTATTTCTCCCATCTGGCTTTCCGGAGGAAGCACCGATATCTTCTTTGCAATACCCGGGACACCGTCCTCTCCCAGGAAGGATACAACAGCCTCTCCGGTTCCGAGAGCCATAAGCGTCTCATAGGTATTGAATTCAGGATTCTCCCTGAGTCCCTCCGCTGCCGCTTTCACCTTCTTCTGCTCCGCAGGAGTATAGGCATGGAGCGCGTGTTCGATCTTATTCCCCAGCTGGTTCATGACGCCGTCCGGTATATCGGAGGGATTCTGGGTTACAAAATAAACGCCGACGCCCTTGGATCTTATAAGCTTCACTACCTGCTCTATCTTTGAAATAAGCTCCTTTGACGCCCCGTTAAAAAGCAGATGCGCCTCATCAAAAAAGAAAACAAGTCCCGGTTTTGCCCTGTCTCCGACTTCCGGCAGAGTCTCAAAAAGCTCCGACAGGAGATAGAGCATGAACATCGAGTACAACGTAGGATCATTGATCAGCGCCGAGGAATCAAGGATATTTATCACTCCCCTGCCCTCAGGACCTGTTGCAAAAAAGTCTCTTATGTTTATGGCAGGCTCGCTGAAAAACTGCTCAGCTCCCTTCATCTCAAGCGCCACCACCTGCCTCATTATGGCTGACAGCGTGACAGGAGCGATCTTCCCGTAGTCCGCCTCAAATTCCTTATGATTTTCCGAGATATAGTTTATTATCGCCTTCAGATCCTTGGTATCTATAAGAAGCAGCTCCCTGTCGTCCGCGATCTTGAAAATTATCGACATTACCCCGGTCTGAAGGTCGTTCAGTCCAAGAACCGTTGCAAGAAGATCCGGCCCCATCTCCGATATGGTGGTTCTGAGCGGAATTCCCTTCTTCCCGTAAAGATCCCAGAAGACCGTTGGAAAACCGTGATACTCAAAGCCTGCATCCGCAAGGGAAAACTTTTCAATGCGCTTTTTCATGTCTTCTGTATCCGCTCCCGGCATACACATGCCGGCAAGATCTCCTTTGACATCGGCAAGAAAAACCGGCACCCCCATCTCCGAAAATGATTCCGCTAAAACCTTAAGCGTTATGGTCTTTCCCGTTCCCGTAGCTCCGGCTATCATCCCGTGCCTGCAGGCCATTGAAGGATTGATATTAATATGCTCTCCGCTATCCGTCATACCAACCCGTATTGTGTTTTCCGTCTTTATATACATGCCAGACTCCTCTCTTTTGATTACGATATGATCATACCAAGAAATTATAATGATCCCGCCGGGAAATGTCTATTTAAAAAAACAATTGTATACACTATTGCATTACCTTTAATTTTAGTATATGCTTTCTTTGTTACTGATAATCAAAACTCCATACAGACACGTTCTTCTTATTCAGAGTGGTGGAGATGCAAAGGATCTGTGAAGCCACGGCAACCCCTGACACCGGGTGACATATACCGGCTGGAAGGTGCCAACCTTGAGCGAGCGATCGAACAATGAGAGGATTTGATTATAATGATCGGGTCCGCCTCAGGCGGGCTTTTTTATTACAAAAAGAAAGGAATCGAAAAAATGGAAAAAAGACTCTTTACATCGGAATCAGTCACTGAAGGCCATCCCGACAAAGTCTGCGATGCAATATCTGACGCAATACTGGATGCCTGCATGCAGGAAGACCCTATGAGCCGCGTGGCCTGTGAGACAGCCTGCTGCACCGGCTTCGTGCTTATCACCGGCGAGATCACGACCAATGCATTTGTCGACATGCAGAAGATCGCCCGGGACACCATCAAGGAGATAGGTTACACAAAATCAGAATACGGCTTTGACGGAAATACCTGCGCCGTACTGGTCGCTATCGACGAGCAGTCCTCGGATATAGCCATGGGCGTTGACAAGGCGCTTGAAGCAAAGAGCGGAAGCCTCATGGATGACCTTGACACGGGAGCCGGAGACCAGGGCATGATGTTTGGCTACGCTACGAACGAGACGGAAGAATATATGCCCTATCCCATATCCTTAGCCCACAAGCTTGCGCTGCAGCTTACAAAGGTTAGAAAGGACGGCACCCTGAAGTATCTCCGTCCCGACGGAAAATCACAGGTATCTGTCGAGTACGATGAAAACGGCAAGCCCCTCCGCCTTGAAGCAGTGGTACTCTCCACCCAGCATGATGATGATGTCACACAGGAGCAGATACACAGGGATATCAAAAAGTTCGTTTTCGAGCCCGTTCTTCCGAAAGAACTTGTCGATGACAACACCAAATATTTCATCAACCCCACCGGTCGTTTCGTTATAGGCGGCCCTCACGGTGACGCCGGTCTTACGGGAAGAAAGATCATAGTTGACACCTACGGCGGATATGCCCGTCACGGCGGCGGCGCTTTCTCCGGAAAGGACTGCACCAAGGTTGACCGTTCCGCAGCTTACGCTGCAAGGTATGTTGCCAAGAACATAGTGGCTGCACAGCTTGCTGACAAGTGTGAGATCCAGCTTTCCTACGCGATCGGTGTTGCCCAGCCCACTTCGGTTATGGTGGACACCTTCGGCACCGGCAAGGTTTCCGACGAAAAGCTTGTGGAGATAATAAGGGAGAATTTTGACTTAAGACCCGCAGGCATAATAAAGATGCTCGATCTTCGCCGCCCTATCTACAAACAGACCTCAGCTTACGGTCACTTCGGCCGCAACGATCTTGATCTCCCCTGGGAGAAGCTTGATAAGGTTGATGCTCTGAAAAAGTACTTAGGATCTGTTCATAAATAAATCTTCAAATTTGACTTGTTCAGGCGCTCATCTGCTTCATCAGAAAGCCTCGCCGTAGTTATATAGTAAACGACAAAACTCTTTTCGTTTTGTCGTTTACTGCGCCGGATTTTGGCCGCTGAAAGCGGCATATTTCCTTGCAAAATCCGGGCGCATCCGCCGGAGGCTTTATAGTAAGCGAAATTATTTATTTCGCTTA
>JAFPZU010000134.1 GCA_017417105.1 Lachnospiraceae bacterium
AAGCGAAATAAATAATTTCGCTTACTATAAAGCCTCCGGCGGATGCGCCCGGATTTTGCAAGGAAATATGCCGCTTTCAGCGGCCAAAATCCGGCGCAGTAAACGACAAAACGAAAAGAGTTTTGTCGTTTACTATACAAATGAATATCAGTGCGGATAAATCTAAAGGCTGCGGCGATATGATCGCCGCAGCCTCTTTCGGATTATTGCCCGGGATGCAATATCCTCCGGACATCTGGTGATTTACTTCTTGAGCGTCAGGGTTATCTTTACTGTTCCCTCGGTGGTGACACCTGCTTCGTTTGTAGCGGTGTAGCTTACCCAGCCGATAAGGTCGCTCTTTGGTATCGTTCCTTCCCTGAACATCTTCTTCTGCGATTCATTAAGGTCATCGCGAAGCCTTATGTAATACTTGCCGCCATCTTTCACAAGCGTGAAGTATGAGGTGAAGGCATTGATGGTACCCTTGTTGTTATTGTTGTAGAGTGCCGTGAAGTCCGGGGTTACCTCCTTCGGGGTAGTATTTGCGGTGAGCTCAACCTGCTCCTGGTTTATAAGCATGGTATAGCCTGTCTTGAGGCTTACCTTCGGCTTTGCGGGAGCCTTCTTTACTGTGATAGTTACGTCCATCGGCTTGCTTACCCAGGAGATTGTTCCGGTTTCCAGTGACCCGGAGGCAATGACTACCTTAACTTTATAATCTCCCGGTTTCGCCTTTTTGTTGGAATTGCCGTCACTGCTGAGGATACCGTTAAGGGTTGTACCATCAATCATGCTGGAACGTTCATTGATGTGGAGAGAATACATAAACTTTTCATAGCTGTTCCAGTTATTGACCTCCGTATCCGGAAGCAGTCCGATCATATATTCCTTTGTGCTATCAAACTCGCCTGTAAATGTAAGGTTGATGTCAGCGTCAACTCCGGTGTATATAACAGGGTCAGCGGCAGTTACGGTATAGCTTCCGGTGCCCACGTATATAGAGTTATGTACCGTATAGATCTGAGGTTCATGTCCGCTCCAGGACATCTGCAGCACGGTGTTCTCTGCGGTGGGAAGGATAAATAGCTCATGATTTGAAAATTTTTCCACGATCCGTCCACCGCTTAAAATCTTTATGGTTGACTTATTTGCGCAGATGCTGTCAGCTACAGCTGAGGTGCTGGCCCGTATAGCGTTATAAATGTTTTCATAAGTTCCGGAAGCTTTTTCCTCGTTAATGAAGAGATTATAGCCAGTCACTTCTCCCTGCTTTATCTTAAGGGTCAGCTTCTTCGCGTTCTTTCCGTCGGCTGATTTTACGGTAAGGTTTATATTGCCGGCTTTCTTTATCTCAGTAATTTTCCAGCCCTTTTCTGCGGTTTCAACGCTTATGCTTGCTGCAGGATAGGTCAGTATGAGATCCTTGGTCGCGATGGTCTTCTTCTCGTTATCGACAGCTACGATATACTTTCCTTCAACATCCTTTGAGCTTACCTTGTCAGATACCGGTACATTGGTTTTTGCGGTATCAGCGGGATCGCCTGCTATTACGATACTGTCAGCCTTAGTTACTCCGGAGGTGATGGTCACAAGACCGGATTCATCGCTTAATGTTGCTCCTTCATAGTCATCAGCAACGGCCTTTACCTTAAACTGGTTGTCAATCTCGTTAGAAGAAGGAGACCAGGTCTTTGCAACCGTAACCTTGCCGTTCTTAATGCTTATGGCTTTTGAAAGATAATGACCTGAGTTGTCATTTATCTCTGTGCCATCCTTGTCAAGGATCAGCCATTTAACCTTCGGGGAAGAAATCTTCATTTTGCTGTCGTCATTCTTCCAGCCGGTAGCCTTGAAGGTCATGGATGCCGTCTTGTTATCTGCTTTATAAAGGCTTGAAGCGGCCTTCCTGTCGATAGAGATGTCATAAAGCCTTGCATTTACGGTAACAGGTACCGATGCCTTTACTGCCGGGAAATCTGAAGAGCCTTTGGCTGTCACGGTAAGGGTTCCTTTTCCTACATAAACACTGGAAGTGTCTGTAGCCAGAACGGTTTTTCCATCCTCGGAGATCTTGAGAATATTTCCGTTTTCAACATCATCGGGATCTCCTGTTACAAGGTGGTAATTCTCTGTGTAGCCGTATTTATTGGTTACGCTAAGAACCGCATCCACCAGGTAGTCGTAGGTTATATCGCTTGAAAATACCGCGGTAGCAAGTTCTATATTCTTTTCGCCGGATATAAAGGTAGTCTTCTTCTTTGTAAGCTTGAGGTTTGACTCAAAAGCGGGTCTCTTTGTCGTAAAGGACTGCGTCCTTAAAGCTGCGCCTTTAGTATTGAGATTTGTTTCCTCAAAGCTGACACTATCATCCTTTATCTGCACAAGCCTTGCAGTAACGTTATAGGTTGTCTGAACGCCGTTTCCTTCGCCGGCATCTGAAACGTAGAGTATAGCACTGCTTTCAGATACGGGAGCGTATACGGTCGCTTCCTTTTTCATCACTTTGTTGATGTTTGAAGGATCCGCTGCAGTTGCAGTGATCTCGTAGTAAAGGTTGCCGATGTTCTTTTCAGCTTCAGGTACAGTTGTATCGAATTCGAAGAAAACATCAGTTGCCCTCTTAAGGGTCATGGAAGGAGCTGCAAGCGTAGGAGCTATGGGCTTTATTGTATAGTCTCCAAGCTCCTTGCCCTGCTGTTTGAACCTTACCACTATATCCTCAGATGTAAGCTTTCCGTCCTTTATGGTATCAACGTTAAGGGTTCCGGAAGTCTTGTCAAGGGTTACGGAGCAGTTGTTTCCTGATATGGTCTCGATATCCACGGTATCAAATACTCCGCCGTTAAGTGTCACTGCATAGGACTTTGAGGTACCGGCATCCTGCTGTGCGGTCTTATTCTCATCAAAGCCCTCGATAGTTATCCCGTTAGTCGTTTCATAGGTGGAAACGAGAAGGGTTATGTCGCAGCAGCCTTCCTTTGCGCTGTTTACAGCGGTAATGGGAATCTGATACATTGAGCCGGATGAAGTAATCTCTACGGGATTCCCGCTTCCGATCCTGTACTGTACGGAGCCTATCGATCTGCCGGTTGCAGGTGTTATATAGGCGGAGATACTTTCTGAACCAAGCGAATCTCCATCACCGACTCCACCTAACTCAACTCTTGCATTTTCATAAGTGTCCGGAATATTGTCAACGGAAACCGTAACCTTTGCTTTGCGGCAGGCTATATCAAATGTGGTTTCCGTATTCGCATTTAAGGTCATCGGAGTATTGAAGCCAAAGTCAGACTCCCCAAGCTTTACAGTTGCATCTGCTCTTACATAGCCTTGTGCAGGGGTAACCTCTTTGATCTCAAATTCAGTTCCGGATTTTGCTGTTATATCACCGGATGACCAAACGGAGATTGATGGCTGAGCGCCGTTTTCGCTTAATGAATATGTAACATCACTGACACCTTCTGTGCGGAATTTTACAACCGGCTTTTTATTGGCTGATACTGTAACGAGGGTTTCTCCTCTGATTTCGCCTGTTGAGTAAAGACCTTCTTCCTTTGTAAGATCAGTGTCGCCTATCCTTACGTAGTTAAGCTCATATGCGGGTTCAGGCTCTGCCTTAAACTGGAAGATATTGCCTTCAGAAACGGAAATCTCCTGGCGGGGACTGATTGCCATATTCTCACTCGTAGATACACTGACCGTCTCCGGTATGTAATCAAATGAGAGCGTGTGCTCTACTGCGTTAAGTGCATCCTGAGTTATCACATCCTCGTCAGAAACGGCGGTCTCGATCTCGCTTGCGAAAGCCGCGGTGGGGATTGATGTGGCTACTAATGCCGTAGCTAAGATTCCTGTGAACCAGCGTTTTGCGCTGTACCTTTTGTTAGTCATTGTTCGTTTACCTCCTTGTATGAACATTTTTCTGTCAGTTGTTTGTTGCCTGTTTTTTTTATTCTTCGCCGTAAGATCCCGGGTGTTGCGGCGAAACCCCGTTGTCCATCACAAAAGATGAACCTGTTCGGGCTTTGTTGATGATATATACGCAGGGGGATATTAAAAAAATGGGGTCGGGATCTGCTGCATTTAATAATGAAAGAAAACCGTCATAAGAAAAAAATCTTGATAAAAATTTCATTTTGTTATATATTCCATTTTCGGTGTGACTGAAAACGGTTTTACCGGAAAGGATGTAATTCTTTCCGGCGGAGGTTAAGTATGGCAAAGAATCTGGTGGTGGTCGAGTCGCCTGCAAAGGTCAAGACCATCAAGAAATTTCTGGGGAGCAACTATCAGGTGGTGGCATCGATGGGTCATGTAAGGGATCTGCCGAAAAGCCAGATGGGAATAGACGTTGAAAACGATTTTGAACCCAGGTATATAACGATAAGGGGAAAAGGAGAGCTTCTGGCTTCTTTAAGGAAAGAGGTTAAAAAGGCCGATAAGATATTTCTTGCAACCGACCCGGATAGAGAGGGGGAGGCAATCTCCTGGCATCTTGAAAACGCCTTGAAGCTGAATCCGGGGGAGACCGATAAGAAGGTCTACCGCATAACCTTTAACGAGATAACGAAGAACGCGGTAAAGAAATCTTTGGCGGAGCCCAGAGACATAGATATGGACAGGGTTGATGCCCAGCAGGCAAGAAGGGTTCTTGACAGGCTTGTGGGATACGGGATCTCACCGCTTTTATGGGCAAAGGTAAAGAGAGGGCTGTCGGCAGGGCGTGTGCAGTCGGTCGCTTTAAGACTTATCTGCGACAGGGAGGATGAGATAGACGCTTTTATTCCCGAGGAATACTGGACGATAGATGCCGTCTTTGATGTAAAGGGTGAGAAAAAGCCTCTGATCTCCCATTTCTACGGAGACTTAAACGGGAAGATCGAGATAAGAACCGGTAAGGAGGCAGAGGAGATCAAGGCCTTCTGTGATAAGGCGGAATATAAAATAACTGAGGTGAAGAGAGGAGAGAGGGTGAAGAAAGCGCCGCTTCCTTTTACTACAAGCACGATGCAGCAGGAAGCCAGCAAGATCCTTAATTATTCCACCTCAAAGACCATGAGGATAGCACAGAGCCTCTATGAGGATGGTATCATATCCTATCTTCGTACTGATTCCACCAGGATATCCGAGGAAGCCAAGGCTATGGCGGCATCCTTTATCGAGGAAAACTACGGGAAGCAGTATCAGGGAATGGATACCGGCAAAGCAAAGGAAGGTCCGAACGTTCAGGATGCCCATGAGGCAATAAGGCCTACCGATGTAAATCGTACCCCCTCCGAAATGAAGGATTCACTGGGAAGGGATCAGTTAAGGCTTTATCAGCTTATCTGGAAGAGGTTTGTGGCATCCTGTATGGCAAATGCGGTCTACGACACGGAGAATGTCAGGATATCGGCATCTGATAAGTATGTATTCACGGCGAGCGCCTCAAAGATTAGATTCCAGGGGTTCATGAGCGTATATAACGACGGCGAGGATGACAAGGAGGATAAGAACGTTATCTCGTCCTCGCTTTCCGAGAAGAGCGTATTAAAGCCCGAAAGCCTTGAAGATAAGCAGCATTTCACCCAGCCGCCGGCACATTTTACAGAGGCTGCTCTTGTACGGACGCTGGAGGAGCTTGGTATAGGCAGGCCTTCCACCTATGCGCCTACGATAACGACCCTGCTTGGCAGACGGTATATCACAAAGGAGGGCAGGAATCTTTTTGTTACCGAGATGGGAAATGCGGTGAATAAAATAATGACCGATGCTTTCCCTACCATAGTTGATGATAAGTTTACTGCAAATCTTGAGTCCCTGCTTGACGGTGTTGAAGCCGGAAACGTTAAATGGAAGACCGTTATCGAAAACTTCTATCCGGATCTTCACGAGGCAGTTAAAAAAGCCGAGGCGGAGATCGAGAAGGTTGATATAGCCGATGAGGAGACGGATGTAGTCTGCGAGGAGTGCGGCAGGAAGATGGTCATTAAATACGGGCCTCACGGAAAATTCCTTGCCTGTCCCGGTTTCCCGGACTGCAGGAATACAAAGCCCTACTATGAGACCATAGGAGTATCCTGTCCAAAGTGCGGTAAGGACATTGTAATGCGTATGTCGAAGAAGGGCAGGAGATATTACGGCTGCCTCGGGTTCCCTGAATGTGATTTCATGAGCTGGTCCAGACCCTCGAAGGTTAAATGTCCGAAGTGCGGCGGTCTCATGGTAGAGAAGGGACAGAACCTTGTCTGCACAGAGGATAAATGCAAGCATATAATGGCAAAGCCTGAGACGGGGGAAGAGTAAGGTCAATCAGGAGACGGTTCTATGATTGATCACATAAATTGTATTAAAATCCATACAATTTGTCTTGCTTTGAGAATAAAATTGTATTATAATTAATACAATCCGCGACAGGAGTTGATTTTGAGCAGTATCGAGCTTTTGGACAGAACCCGTAAGATCAGGGCAGTCCTCAGGGAAACCGAGAATAAAAGAGTATCCTTTGACGATATCTGTGTCCTGATGGGAAAGATAGTGTTTTCCTCGGTGATACTGATAAGCGCCCGGGGAAAGATCCTTGGGAGGGATGCGGGAGCCAGGTATCCCGCGGCATTCTCTGCGGCAAAGGGCGGTTTTATTGACGATACAATAAATGACAGGCTCCTTTCGGTTCTCTCAACCAAAGAGAATGTAAGGGCAGATGCCCTGGGAATGGATGATAAGAGCGTGCAGGAGACGGAGATCTTAATAGCCCCGGTTGAGATGGGCGGGATGAGATCGGGAACGCTTTTATTCTTCAGGAGGAACAGGACGTTTTCAGTGGAGGACATAATCCTCTGCGAGTACGCCTCAACGGTTATAAGCCTTGAGCTTATGAGATCCTTATCCCTTGAGGAAGCTTCCGAAAGGAATATGGAAGAGGACTTAAATGATGCCTTGGAAGCATTGTCGCCCACGGAATATAATGCGGTAAAGAGCGTGTTTTCCGGGCTTGACGCGGACGGAGGGCTTATAGTGGCCTCCAGACTCTCTAAGGAAACCGGCATCACGAGATCAGTCATAGTTAATGCTTTAAAAAAACTTGAGGGTGCTGGTATAATAGATATCAGGTCACAGGGAGTGAAAGGGACTTACATAAAAGTGGAAAATCCCGAGATCTTTGAAAGACTTGAAAAAGCAAACTGAATCAGACGGCAAAACGGATTTTGTACAGGTATTAAAAGGATTTGTGGCGACATAGATCCTTTTTGTCTATCTTAGAAGCTTACAAGCATTTGGGTAGGGGAAAGACCGGGGCACAAGATATGGTGTCTACATAAGTCGGAAAGTTCTATATGTTGACTTTTCCGGCTCGGATTATATAATATTAACCTATATGTTTTAACGGAGGGAAGCTATGATCAATACCGATGTATTTAACTATATCGATGTCATAACCAAGGCTGCGGATGCCTCGGCTTTAAGGAATAAGACCATCGCTAACAATATAGCCAATATCGATACTCCCCACTACAAGAGACAGGATGTATCCTTCGCGGCAAACCTCCAGCAGGCTTTGAAGAATTCAAGGTTTGAAAAGCTTGACCAGAAGGTTGCCTCACTTAATACCAACAGGCTGAGGGGAGTGGTCTTCACCGATAATGACGCTTTTTCATACAGGCTTGACGGCAATAACGTGGATGTGGATACGGAGAACGTGTACATGGCTGAGAACCAGCTTATGTATCAGGGACTGACAAAGTCCTTATCCTCCGAGTTCCAGCATTTCCAGACAGTCAGCAAATAAATGGGATTTTAAGAGGAAAGGAGCAGGATCATGGGAGTATTTGACAGCTTCAGCATAAATTCTTCGGGACTTACCGCGGAGAGATACAGGATGGATGTCATCGCCGAGAACGTGGCGAATGCCAATACCACAAGGACAAAGGACGGAACTCCTTACAAGAGAAAGGTGGTTACCTTCCAGGAAAAATCAAATCCTGTGGCTTCCTTTAACTCGGTGCTTATGAACACTCAGAGCAAATACAACAGATTTGTGGGAAGCGGCGTGAAGGTCGGCGGTCTCTATACGGATAATGTGACCCAGATGAACATGGTTTACGATCCGTCACACCCGGACGCTGATGAGAACGGCTATGTCACCTATCCTAATGTCAATATCGTTACTGAGATGACGAACATGATAGATGCAAGCCGTGCCTATGAGGCAAACTCCACGGCGTTCTCTGCATCAAAGCAGATGGCTACGACAGGACTTAACGTAGGACAGGGAGCAGGCTGATATACTGGTTAACGTTAATGAGTGCCGAAGGCACGAATTTAGGTTAACCGCATATACCGCGGAACAGATTTTCAAACCGGCAATTTAATTCGTTCGCGAGTATAACATATCCGGAGGATAACCAGTTATGGATGTTACAAACATAAGCTCGTTTTATAATATTTCATCACCTGCGGTTGAGGGCGCTGCGGTACACGCGTCCACCGTCAAGTTTCCCGATGACAAAAGCTTCGGGACTTTCCTTGATGCCGCGGTAAATCAGGTGAATGAGACCAATACCTACTTAAAGCAGGAAGAAGAAGAGGAGATCAAGTGGGCTTTGGGACTTACGGAAAATACCCACGATCTTGCGGTAGCCCAGTCAAAGGCATCGACCGCCCTGCAGTATACCGTGGCTTTACGTGACAGATTTCTGGAATCCTACAGAGAGATAATGCAGATGCAGATCTGATAATAATAAAAGGGGTAAGATAAGTGGCAAATCTTCAGGAAAGATTAAGAGCGCTGCTGCAAAGGTTCCTTGAATGGTGGAACAAATTTACGGCAAGACAGAAAACGCTGATAATATCAGCGTTAGTCGGTGTACTTGTCCTTGTTGCCGTTGTGGTGGCAATAATCACCCAGCCTCATTACAAGACCCTCTATGTGAGCGATACCACAAAGGAGACCAGCGAAGTAACCGCCGTCCTTGAGGAAAACAGCATAACCTATCAGACGAGCCAGGACGGGCTTACTATTTCTGTTCTTGAGGAGCAGTATACCGATGCGGTGATCCTTTTGGGTGCCAATAACTATCCCGCAGCCGAGTATTCCATAGACAGCGTCTTTGAGGGAGGCTTCTCCTCCACAGAGGCTGACAAGACCAAGAAGTACCAGGAGTTCATGGAGAAGAAGTTCCAGTCGGCTCTTGGCAATATGGACAACGTAAAACGCGCCATAGTTACGATAAAGATCCCGGAAAACGACGGAACCCTGCTCTCCAAGGAAAAGGAAAGCTATGCCTCCGTCATGCTGGAGCTTGAAAATCCCGAGGACATGACTCAGGAGCAGGCGGCGGATATCGCCCGTTTCGTGGCTACCGAGCTTGGAAATGATACAACTTCAAACGTTGTCATTATGGACACCACGGGAAATATGCTTTATTCCGGACAGGATGAATCCTCTCTTGCGGGAAGCGCTTCAAGCCGTCTTTCCTATAAGACCCAGTATGACAACATAGTGAGAAGTGAGATAAACGATGCCCTTGTGGGAGCCAAGATCTACGACAATGTGCAGGTCGTTCCGAATCTTGACTTGAACTGGGATATAATAAAGTCCACGGAGCATACCTACACGCCGGCTGAGGGACAGGATCAGGGCGTACTCTCCAAGGAGGACACTTATTCCCAGACTACTGAGAATACAAACGGAGACATCCCGGGAACGGATACAAACGCCGAGATCACCTATGAATTCCAGGATTCCGCCTATTCTTCATCCCAGACTGATGAGACCAGCAGAAGCTATCTCCCCAATGAGAAGATCACGGATACGGAAAAAGCGGGAGGCGCCATCAACTATACAACCTCCTCCATAGGTATCACAGCTATTCATTATGTGGTGTATAATGAAGACGACATGAAGGCTTCGGGAGCACTTGACGGCACCACCTTTGATGAGTTCCGTATTGCAAATTCCGAGAGGACAAAGACCGAGGTTGACGAGGATGTGTATTCAGTCGTAGCCGCTGCTACGGGAATACCCCGTACCAATATACAGATAGTAGCCTATGATGAGCCTGTCTTCGTGCCTACAGCAGGCGGACTCGTATCGCCTACGAATATCTTCATCATAGTTCTTATTATCCTGATACTGGGACTTCTGGCTTTCGTTGTGATAAGGTCCATGAGAGCGGAGAGGAAGGCCGAGGAAGAGGATACGGAGGAGCTGGCTCTGGACAGCCTGCTGCAGAGTACGCAGGAGGCTGAGCTTGAGGAGATCGATTCCGAGAGCAAGTCCGAGACCAGGCTCTTAATAGAAAAATTTGTGGATGATAATCCGGAGGCCGTTGCGGTACTTTTACGTAACTGGCTGACAGAGGATTGGGGGTAAGATTTGCCGGTACCAGCCGCACCTGCCGAAAATGAAATGTCCGGCATACAAAAAGCAGCCATCCTGCTCATAGCGTTAGGACCGGAAAAGTCGTCAAAGATCTTCAAGCACTTAAAGGATGAGGAGATCGAGGAGCTCACCCTTGAGATAGCAAACACAAGATCGATAACTCCCCAGATAAAGGAAGAGGTTATAACCGAGTTCTACCAGATATGTCTTGCTCAGCAGTATATCGCAGAGGGCGGTATCGGCTACGCCAAGGAGCTTCTGGAACAGTCCTTCGGAGAAGAGAAGGCCTCGGATGTCATATCAAGGCTTACCGCTTCGCTTCAGGTCAAGCCTTTCGAGTTTGTAAGAAAGACGGATGCATCACAGCTTTTAAACTTCATACAGGACGAGCATCCGCAGACAATAGCGTTGATCCTTTCATACCTGAATCCTGCCCAGGCCGCCCAGATAATAGGCGCGCTGCCGCCTGACAGACAGGCGGATGTCGCAAAGAGGATAGCGATGATGGACAGGACAAGCCCCGATGTGATAAAAGAGGTGGAAAGAGTGCTGGAATCAAAGATCTCATCCCTTGTAAATCAGGATTACACCATAATCGGCGGTGTGGACTCCGTAGTAGAGATCCTGAATACGGTAGACCGCGGTACGGAAAAGCACATCATGGAAACCCTGGAAGTGGACGAGCCGGAGCTTGCCGACGAGATCAGGAAGAAGATGTTCGTCTTCGAGGATATCCTCCTTTTGGACGACAGGGCTATACAGAGGGTGTTAAGAGACGTGGACAACTCCGATCTTTCAATGGCCTTAAAGGGTGCCAACGAACAGGTGCAGGCAGCCATCTTCAAGAACATGTCCTCAAGGCTTTCAGCCATGATAAAAGAGGATATGGAGTTCATGGGGCCTGTACGTATGAAGGACGTGGAAGAGGCGCAGCAGAAGATAGTCAATATAATCAGAAAGCTGGAGGATTCTGCAGAGATCGTTATTTCCAGAGGCGGAGGAGACGAGATCATTGTCTAATGTGGTCAAAGCCCTCAATGCAGCTGTTGACGGCGAGGAGAAGCATGTAATAAACTCCAACGCAATGGTGGCGGAGAGACTTAAGCTCCTTCGTAAGGTTTTGGGTCAGGAGGAGGCTTCCGAGGATTTCTCCACCGACGGTTTTTCCGCAGGACTTAATGCGGAGGCCATAGACGGGATCTTATTCGATCCTGACGGTGAACCGGGAGAGGGAAATGTAATAAAGGCCGAGGCTCCGGAGCCTCAGGTTGATCTTGCCGCGGTAAATGCCGAAGCAGAGCAGATCCTTGAAGATGCAAGAGCCCAGGCGGATCAGATCATACAGGAGGCCATGGATCAGGCGGAGGCCGGCAGGGCGCAGATTTACGAGGAAGCCAGGCAGCAGGGTTACAATGAGGGCTATAACCAGGGCATGGCTGAAACCGACGGGATGAAGGCTCAGCTTGCCGAGCAGGAGCAGGCCATGATGGCTGAGTATGAGCAGATGGTTTCAGAGATCGAGCCTGCCATGATAGACATGCTGTCCGATATCTACGGACACGTTTTCGGAATTGATCTTGCCGACAAAAAGGAGGTCATTTTCTATCTTCTTCAGAATGCTCTCCAGAACGCGGATACCACGGCCAATCTCATGATCCATGTTTCAAAGGATGATTACGAATATATCTCTTCCCATAAATCCGAGCTTTTCGAGGGAATACCGGGAGAGGATAATACGGATATAGTGCCGGATGTTACCCTGTCCAAAGGCCAGGCGATGATAGATACGGGTTCCGGGATATTTGACTGCTCCGTAGGCGTGGAGCTTGAGGGCTTAAGAAAGCAGATACAGATCCTTTCATACAAGAGGGAAGCGCAGTAGCCATGGATCTTGCCATTGATCTTTCAAAATACCAGGTATTAAAGAACGGCACTTATTTCAAGAAACTTGGAAAGGTCGTCAACGTTGTCGGACTTACAATAGAGTCCGAGGGACCCGATGCCCGTCTTGCGGATATGTGCATGATCCAGCCTGCGGATAAGAACATGAAGCCCATACTTGCAGAGGTCGTAGGCTTCAAGGACAGGATGACGCTTCTTATGCCTTATGAATCAACGGACGGCATAGGGTCGGGCTCCATAGTTGAAAACCTGGAGCATCCTCTGACAGTTACGGTATCGGATGAGCTTTTAGGCAAGACTCTTGACGGTATGGGACATCCTGCTGACGGCTCTGAGATAATTGGAGAGGAGTATCCCGTGGAATCTCCTCCGCCTGATCCCATGGACAGGGTCATAATAAGTGAGGTTCTGCCCCTTGGGGTGAAGGCGGTTGATGGTCTCCTTACCGTAGGAAAGGGACAGAGAATAGGTATATTTGCAGGCTCGGGAGTCGGAAAATCCACCCTTATGGGCATGTTTGCAAGGAATACAAAGGCTGAAGTCAATGTTATCGCCCTTATAGGAGAACGTGGCAGAGAGGTCAGGGAATTCGTGGAAAGGGACTTGGGTCCCGAAGGTATGGCGCGCTCCGTCGTTGTGGTTGCAACCTCCGACAAGCCCGCCCTTGAAAGGAATAAGGCCGCAAAGACTGCTACCGCCATTGCCGAATATTTCAGGGATCAGGGGAAGGATGTGCTTCTTATGATGGACTCCCTTACCCGTTTTTCAATGGCACAGCGGGAAATCGGACTTGCTTCCGGGGAGCCTCCCGTTACGAGGGGCTATCCGCCCTCTGTTTACTCTGAGATGCCGAAGCTTCTTGAAAGAGCCGGGAACGGAGCTGTAGGATCAATTACAGGACTTTATACAGTCCTGGTTGACGGTGATGATTTCAACGAACCCATAACGGATACCGCAAGATCCATCCTTGACGGGCATATAGTGTTGAACCGTAAGATCGCACAGCAGAATCATTATCCGGCCATTGACGTACTTATGAGCATCTCAAGATGCATGAGCCAGATAGCGACAAAGGAGCACAAGGCGGTTGCCGGTAAGCTTAAGAATGTCATGGCAACCTACAATGAGGCGGAGGATCTTATAAACATAGGAGCCTACAAGCCGGGGTCAAATCCGAAGATCGACTTTGCGATATCGAAGATCGACGCAGTGAATGACTATCTTATGCAGACAACCGATTCCAAGTTCGATTTTCCGGATGAAGTAAAAATGTTGGAAGACATGTTTGCGGATAAAGCTTAGCGTAGCGTAGATGCACGTAGGGCTTTATTTATACCCACTAAGGAGATTAAATGGCGAAGTTCATCTACAGGATGCAGAATATTTTATCTCTTGATGAAAAGCTTGAGGAGCAGGCTAAGATGGAGTATGCTTCCCAGCAGCTTGCGGTGAACGAAGCCTCTGAGATGGAGCAGAGCCTTAAGGACAGGCGTGCATCCTACGAGGCTGAGGCAAGGCGGCTTCGCGAAGAGACCTTAAGCGTAAGGGATATAGTCGCAAACAACAGGGCAGTTGAGGTAATGGGTGATCTTATTACCGCCCAGCATGAGGTTGTGCTGCAGGAGGAGAAAAAGCTTGAAGTTAAACGCGCTGCTCTGCAGGAGGCCATGAAGGACAGAAAGACTCAGGAGAAGCTTAAGGAGAAGGCTTTTGAGGAATTCAAGGCGGAACTTCTCATGGAGGAGAGCAAGGAGATAGATCAGCTTACGAGTTACACTTACGGGATAAAGAAGACAGATGGCAAAGAATGAAGTAGCAAAAACAGGCGGAAATCCGGATGATCCCCAGGCTGAGATAGCCCGGATCAAGGAGGAGAAGAAACAGCTTAAGGAACAGGCTAAGGAGCTTAAGAAACAGAGGAAGGCTCTGGAAGCGGAAGAGGCCGACATCGATGAGGAGGGCGGCGCTTTTTCCGTTGTTCTCGTAACCATAGTGATAGTGCTTATCTGGCTTGCGATTCTGGCGCTTCTTGTTAAGCTTGATGTCGGAGGCTTCGGATCAAACGTACTGGCTCCCGTTATAGGGAATGTCCCGGGTCTTAATAAGATCCTGCCGGAGGGGTCAGCCGTAACTCATACCGTTTCCGGGGATAATATAATCGATGGCGGGTATGACAATCTGGAGGATGCCATCAGCCGTATAAAGATGCTTGAGACCGAGCTTGCCCAGGCCAAGCAGGAGTCGGTGGATGCCGATGAGACCATTGACCAGCTCACCCAGGAGATTGCGCGTCTTAAGACTTATGAGGATAATCAGGTCGAGTTTGAGAAGATAAAGGATGAGTTTGACAATGAGGTAGTCTTTAACAGCAAGGCTCCGGATATATCTGAATACCGGAAGTATTACGAAGAGATAGATCCTACCAATGCGGAGATACTTTACAAAGAGGTCGTTAAGCAGGAGCAGATCAGCAATGAGATCAAGGATTACGCGAAGGCCTATTCACAGATGAAGGCTAAGGATGCGGCGGTTATCTTTAACAGTACACCGCTTAAGAATGATCTGGAGCTCGCAGCTAAGATCCTCGGGGTTATGAATGCGGATGCCAGAGGAAGTATATTGGCAGAGATAGGTAAACTTGATGCGGATCTCGCGGGTAATATAACGGAGATCATGGATCCCGATACGGAATAAGGTAGTGGCTACGAGGACGCGCGAGGACTGTATGTACTTTCCTCGCGTTGTTTTTTCTCGCCTATGCCACTAAGAAAGCGCGGTAGGTTGTCGCAGCATGACGGGACCGGCGCTATTCGCATCCATGCTCAGTAGCGCCTCGCGGGTACATCCATGTACCCGCGTCCCTGAGGTTGTGGCGCTTCCTAAGTGGCATCACGGCGAGAAAAAGAACTGCGC
>JAFPZU010000135.1 GCA_017417105.1 Lachnospiraceae bacterium
GAGTGTCTTTGTAGATAGACATTGTCTGCCATCCTGCGATGATGTTCTTGGAAGCCATAAGCTCAGCGTCCTGACCTGTGATCAGAGGCCAATCCTTCTCTGTGTAGCCTGCGCCCTCAAGAGCTGCCTTAGCGCCGTATGCGAAACCGTCAAATGCGCTTGCTACGATGTCGATCTTCTCGTCAGCATAGAAACCTGTGAGGTAGTTCTCCATGTTCTGCTGAGCGGTCTCCTGTGACCATCTTAAGATACATGTGTCATCGAATGAAGTACGGCCTGACTTGCAGACGAGTGTGCCGTCATCAAGATAAGGCTTAAGAACTTCCATAAGACCGTTGTAAAGCATAAGAGCGTTGTTATCATCAGGTGAACCCATAAGGAACTCGATGTTCATCTTAAGACCAGCTGCCTTTACAGCGTCAAGACCTACGTTGCCGTCCTTTGTAGCGTGATCCTTGATGTATGTTCCGATAACGGTACCTACGCCCTTGTTATCGAATGTTGCGTAATAAGAAACAGCGTCCGTGTCCATAAGAAGACGGTCATAAGCGATGATGGGGATGCCTGCCTGCTTAGCCTGCTCCTCAACGTTTGTAAGAGCGCCTGAGTCGATAGCAGCGATAACAAGGCAGTTAGCGCCTGAAGCTATCATGTTCTCGATCTGGGAAACCTGAGTCTGGACATCGTCCTCTGCATACTGAAGGTCAACTTCGTAGCCAAGCTCCTCGAGCTGTGACTTCATGTTTGCTCCGTCGTTGATCCATCTCTCTGATGACTGGGTAGGCATTGCAACTGCAACCCTTCCTCCGCCTGACGTAGCTGCTGCAGCCTGATCAACTGCTGCATCTGCTGCCGTGTCTGCTGCTGCCGTGTCTGCTGCTGCTGTGTCTGCTGCTGCATCTGCTGCAGGCTCAGCTGCTGTGTCTGCTGCTGCCTCTGCTGCGGGTGCTTCTGCTGCAGGTGCCTCTGCTGCCGTGCTGCCGCAGCCTGCAAGTACAGATGCGACCATTGCCACACTGAGCAGCATTCCTAGAACTTTCTTTTTCATAAAAATTTCCTCCATAATGAAAAATAATTTAGTAGTACACCGGTCAAAAACCGGCTACATAATACTACACAATAAATACAAGGATGTCAATATTCTTTGTTCAACTTGCACAAAACAATTAATGCCGGTTTTTTACGTTTTTTATTCAGATTCTTCTTCAGCATCTGAAGATTTTTTGCTTTCCTCCGCAAAAGCATCACTCTCTGATTTCGTTCCGTAACCTCTTTCCGTCCCGTTTCCCCTAATTCCAAGAAGAGCCTTTGCGCTGAATATTATCAGCACTATACCGGTTACGGCAAAGAAAACCATTATCGCAAGCATCACATACTTTGATATCACATCCCTTGCCATAACGTCGGAGAAGATCTGGTAATCAATATAAAGAAGATAACAGCCTATGAGAAGCCTTATCGTAAGAGTCGCTTTGGGCGGTATGCCTCCGTTCTCTTTCATAATTAAATCGCCTTTCTTAGAGATAAGTCAGAAGTTCATCCCTTACACTGTCAAGCCTTGCATCGGATATTCCGAAATCCATTTCCTTGTAACTCCAGGCAGCATGCCCTATCTGATATTTCTCAAACACCGCATGGATCACCCTGTACCAGGAAAGTGTATCCTCAGGGCTTACCACATCTATGACCCCGTATTCACCGCAGTAAAGCCCCACTCCGTCTTTTTCGGCTTTTTCTATCGCCGACCGGAACATATCTTCGAAGAATTCCTCGGTAACCCCGCTGTCCTTAAAGGGGATACGAAGCGTCGGATATTCATCATCTATCCAGTAGGCTCCCTGATGGGTGAACCTTAAAGGCTCGTAACAGTGGAAGTTGTAAATGATTCTATTATCCACTGCAGGCGCAAGATCCTTTACTGCAAATACCGCGTTGTTTTCGTAGCTTCCAACCAGTATGTAAGTATCGGCTGCATATTTCCGGATACTTTTTATGCATTCTAAGGATATCCTGTTCCATTCATCGATGAAATCCTTATCTGTCAGCTCGTTTAAGAGCTCGAAACAGATCGTATCGGGTCTGTCTCCGTAACGCTTTGCGAACTCTTCCCAAAGCAAATAAAAATACTCCTGCAGCTTCTCATCATCAAAAAATCCTGCCTCATTCTCTCCCTTGTCAAAGGAATACCCCATAGTCTTGTGAAGATCAAGGACTATTGAAAGATCGTATTTTTCAGCCCATCCGACCGCCTTGTCTATACGTTCAAATCCATCCTTTATTATACTGCCGTCCTCGTTTTGGATCACATTGTAATCAATGGGCAGTCTTACGTGATCCATACCCCAGGATGCGATCTTTTTTACATCCTCCTCTTTGATGAAGTTATTCAGTCTGTCCTCGCTGTAGTCACACTGGGACATCCATCCCCCGAGATTCATTCCTTTCTTCAATGAAATCATTAACATATCCCTCCATGTGTTGTTCCGTTATTACCTCTGATATGGTATCATGGCTTTGTGAAGATAGAAAGCAAATTCGACAAAGAAAGAAAGATTTCTAACATAATAACTGTGGTTGTTGCAGCCTTTTTTATGCTGGCTCTTGGGTACGGAGTCTTTTATTTTAATACTCCTCATGAAAGAGCTTTAAGAACCATTGAAAGCGGTGACAGATACTTTACAAACAGGGATTACCGTGACGCTGTCGATCACTACACGGAAGCCTACGGCATTGCCCCGGATGATCCCGAGATCACGGAGCTTGTTCATATCAAGCTGATGCAGCTGGCCGAAGAGGCGGAGAATGCCGACACCGAGCTTAAGCGCACCATAATCCTTGACGTTTTAAGTGCTATCCCGGAAGATGATGCCGGACTTCTTGACATCAAACAAAAAGCCCTGTCAATTGATGAAGATTTCGACAGAGCCGCAAAAAACGAAGCCACAATAGCAGAGGCAAAAAAGCTTTTTGATTCCGGGAGATACGACGACGCCATGGAAAAATTCGATGAAGCGCTGTCAAACGGAGCGGAGGAATCCCCCATGGATCCGGAGTTAAGCCTTGCCCGCTCCTATCTTGATATCAGGAAATACTGTTCTTCCTCCGATTGGTCAGGTCTTGCGGTCTATCTTGACTCTCCCGACTGCCATATGCTCAGGGAGAAGCTGTCTGAGCTGTCCCAGGTTGATCTGTCCTCCGAAAGGTACCTTACCGTTTCAAACAGGATGAACTGCATCGTTGTCATTTTCGGCACCTTTGACGAGAATAAAGACGGAGCCGCTGCCGGGGTCATCTCTTCCAAAAACACCTTTTCCGTTTATGAGGGAGAATGGGAAGGAGCCGTCCCCGAGGGCTACGGAAGGGTTCTTATATGGAATAAAAAAGATGAATTCAATAACGCCTCTGTAATGAACGGCACGCTGGATTCCGGCATTTTCACCGGTGACATGGAATACCGGGCGGATAATATTAAAAACGTACACTTTAATGTCGAAAAGGGTTCCCTCGGGGAGACAGGAAAGGATCAGAAGGGGAATAAATACGGCCCCGTATCCTCCGACGAGTATATTCCCGGAGTCCCCTGCTATGGCGGAAGTGACGAGAAGCTTGTACTTGCAAAAGCAGAGGATACCGAAGAAACCGATACCAAAAAAGGAAAAAAGAAAAACAGCGCAAAGGATACAGAAGACGATGAAGATCAGGATGAGCCTGATGTATTTTCCCTTGACGTCTTTGATGCCACGGTCTGGCCCATTAAAAAGACGGACTTTCTTTTCAAAGGCGCTGATGTGAAAGCAAACGGCACGTTAAATGCCGGAACCCCGGCAAAGATTGTTGCCGAACACGGAAATTATTTCTACGTAAGGGTCGGGAAAAAGAGAGGTTCTGTCTTAAAATCCGACTGTCTTATCAACCTCCCTGAGATCATGCCGGATGAGATCGGATACAATATAACCAATGCCTATAACTGCATCTTCAGGATCCACGGAACCGGAATAAAGGATGTAACAGGTGAGACTTTCTATCCCGATGTAAGGCAGGAGGATGAAACCTTTATTGTCCCCCTTTTGTTCCCTGTGGCAAAAAAACTTCTTTCCGCCGAAAACCGGATGCTTGAGAAAGGCTATACCCTTAAGATCTACGATACCTACAGGCCATCCTCCGTGACAAAGGATATCTACGAAAAGACCTCTGCCTTTATAAAGGAGAATCCAAAATACGGCTCCTACATAACGGACGAAGGCTACAAGCTAACGGATTTTGTGGACAGCAGTGTTTCAAATCATAACTACGGCACTGCCCTGGATCTTACTTTCACGGATATACGGAACGGACAGGATGCGAGGATGCAAAGCGAGATGCATGAGCTTAGTCCCCTTTCCTGCTCGAAGGAAAACAACTCTGAAGCAGAGAAGCTCCAGGCTTTCATGAAGGATGCCGGTTTTACCGGAGCCGAAAACGAATGGTGGCACTTTGAGATAAAAGAAGCCATGAAAGAACCCGGTTCTTTCCAGATAGTTCCCTACAATGAGAAGAAGTAAATCCTGAAAATCCCCGGGCTTAAATATGTTCCGGACTGTTCAGTCTGTGTTACTTTGAAATCCTGGCGAGGTTAGCGTACTGCCGTTTACTCCGCCATCCTGTAGATCTTTTCAACCTCTTTAGCATCAAGCGGTCTTATTCTTGAAAGCTTCACCGTATCCTGCATGGTGGCATCAAGCGACAATGCCCTGTAATCCTCATCCGAGGCTTTGATCCCGAGCTCGCTAAGGGATACCGGCATGCCTATGGATCTGAAGAATTCAACAGTCTTATTTATGCCTGAAAGCGCCGCAGCCTCTCCTTCTTCCGTAACACTCCACACTTTTTTAGCAAATCTTTCAAATCTTCCCGGAGCATCTTTGTACAAAGCCCCTGCCCAGGATCCCCATACCGCGGAAAGCGAAGCTCCGTGTGTTACGTCATATTTTGCGGAAAGGGCATGTCCTAACTTGTGTACCGAAAAGTCCTTTCCCCTGCCGCATTCCGTAAGGTTATTATGGGACAGGCTTGAAGCCCAGAAGATCTCGCTCATGGCCTCTGTGTCCGTCGGATCCTTAACCGCTGCCGCTCCGTTTTTAATAACCGCCCGAAGCAGCCCCTCAGCGATCTCATCGGTAACATCACATCTTACTCCCGGAATGAAATATCTTTCCATGGTGTGCATCATTATATCCGCAACCCCTGCGGCTATCTGCTCCTTTGGAAGGGTAGAACCATATTCAGGATCCATTATCGCAAAGCGGCATCTGTTCAGATCAGTATTTATTCCCGCTTTCTTCCCGATCTCTTCGTTTGTCAGCACCGCAGAGTCACTCATCTCGCTTCCTGCAGCGGCGATAGTAAGCACGGCTCCGGTCGGGAGGGATGACTTAAAAGGCACCTTCCTTGTCCACATTTCCCAGAGGTTCTTATCAGGATTTGCTGCTCCGTGAGCTATTGCTTTCGCCGTATCTATGGCGCTGCCGCCCCCTATTCCTATGATAAGATCTGATCCGAATTCAAGTGCTTCTTTTATCCCGTCTTCAGCATGGGCGAGTGTCGGGTTGGGCTTGGCTCCGCCAAAGTCCTTATATTCTATCCCCGCATCTTTAAGCGATCCCTTTACTTTATCCAGAAGCCCGCTTTTTACCACGCTTCCCTTACCATATACAAGGAGCGCCCTTTTCCCGTACTTTGCTGCTGTCTCCCCCGTCTTCTCTTCAGCGTTCTTTCCAAAAATCACCTCAGTCGGTGCATAATATCTGAAATTATCCATTATCTCCCCCTTGTCTGATCCGGATTATTCACAACAGGGTTATACTGGTTAACGTTAATGAGTGCCGCAGGCACGAATTTAGGTTAACCGCATATACCGCGGAACAGTTTTTCAAAACGGCAGTTAATTTCGTTCGCGAGTATAGATTATATCACGATATCAAAAATTATGTGTATGGAATTCAGATCGTATAGAACCAGGATTCATCCTGTTCGATCTCTTTCCTCTCAACCGGATTGCCTGAATCATAGTTAAAAGTAAGCTCCTGACTTTTGACGCTTACTCTTGCTCCCTCCGGTATGGATGAGGTAATAAAGGCGTTGCCTCCTACCACAACATCCTTTCCGACCACTGTATCACCTCCGAGGATTGAGGCGCCTGAATAGATCGTAACATTATCCGAAATAGTCGGATGCCGTTTTACTTTTTTCAGACTCTGTCCGCCTCTTGTGGACAGAGCTCCAAGGGTTACGCCCTGATATATCTTAACGTTATTACCTATCACGGTCGTCTCTCCGATAACTACCCCGGTCCCATGGTCTATAAAAAAGTACTTGCCTATGGTCGTACCCGGATGGATATCTATTCCCGTGATACTATGTGCATGCTCCGTCATAATGCGGGGTATAAGAGGTACCTCCAGTAAATACAGTTCATGCGCGATACGATTTGTCATCGTCGCATAAAGTCCCGGGTAGGAGCATATTATCTCATCGGTATTATAAGCCGCAGGATCCCCGTCAAAAGCAGCCTGCACATCAGTTTCTATATACTCCCTGATCATCGGAATCTTTTCCAGAAAATCAAAGGTTATGCTGTCAGCTGCAAGTGTTATCGTCTCGGAATCCGCGTGTTCATACTGCTGTGAATACTTAAGGACTATGCAAAGCTGCGCTTTTAAATTATAGATCACATCCTCCAGAAGCATTGATATACTGTTCCTTACCGTATATGTCTTGAAGGTATTGTTTCTGTAGTATCCTGGATATATTATCTTCTGAAGCTTTTCCAGTATATCTATAACCTTAAGGCGATCGGGGTGTTCAAAGATCTTGATCTTGTCTATAACCCTTCCGCCGTTATAATCCTCTATATACCGGTCGATAAGCTCTTCAATTTTTCTCTCCATCTCGCGAGCCATGATCTTTAGCACCTGCCTTGTATTCAGTCTCCGACCTTTTTTATGAATAACTCATATGTACCGTCGCCGTTATCAAGAAGCTTAAGCACCTCATGTCCCTCCTCCTTAACACTTCTTGGAACGTTCTGCACCGGCTCCCCGTCGTTCAGGTGAACCTGCAGTATCTGCCCCTCGTCCAGCTCTTCAAGCGCAACCTTTGTCTTTACAAAGGTAACGGGGCAGTTCACATCCGTGATGTCAACTTTATCATCAACGTCAAATTCCACGTCAGCCATTTTCTTCCTCCTCTATTATCACAAGCTCCTCTTTCCGGATCGTTTTCTCTACACTGGCATTCTCTATATGAAAGGCATTAAGAACCGGATTATCCTCTTCCATCAGCGAAAGAATAAGGTAACTCGCTTTACTGTCATTAGCGAGTCGTATATCTTCCTCAGACGGTCTTGAGGGTGATTCGGGATGAGAATGCCAGTTTCCAAGCGGCTTAAGCCCCTGCGTCCGCATATCCTTTACGGCTTCAAGCTGTTCCCTGGGATTGATGGAAAAATGCTCATTTGTATGGTCTTCATTGGTAAGAAGATACACCTTCCTGATCTCTCTTACACCGTCTTCACTGTCATCTCCTGCTATCAGCCCGCAGGCTTCGTCAGGGCTTTCCGCAAGAGCATGAGCAAGCATTCTTTCATAATCCGCCCTCTTAATAGTAATCCTCATCCCAATCCTCCGTTTTAATGCTTCAGTTCACAGGCAGGCTGTTCATAATCAATCAGCTCAGTGATCGAAGGATCATCCGAGCATACCGCACAGCCCTTTCCTCTTGGCGGAAGCTTTATTTTGTGAAAATCCATCTTCAGAGCATCATATGTTAAAAGATAGCCCGTAAGAAGATCTCCTACCCCTGTAATGTATTTAACAGCTTCCATTGCCTGAAGTGAACCGATCACGCCGCCCATCGCCCCTATTACGCCGGCCTGCTTGCAGGTAGGAACCGCGTCCTTTGGCGGCGGATCCTTAAATATGCAGCGATAGCATGGGCTTTCTCCCGGTATTATGGTTGTAAGCTGCCCCTTGAACCTGATGATCCCTGCGTGCGACAGCGGTTTCTTTTCCATAACACAGGCATCATTTATCAGGAACTTGGCAGCAAAATTATCCGTGCCGTCAAGAATAAAATCATAATCACGGATAAGCTCCCTTATGTTAGCGCTGCTTACAAACTCATAATACGTATTTACCGTGACATCCGGATTGATGGCGCGCATGGTTTCTGCAGCAGACTCCACCTTTTTCTTTCCGATATCAGCTGTCGAATGTATCACCTGTCTTTGAAGGTTGGAAAGATCCACCACATCCGCATCGACAATCCCTATGGTTCCAACACCTGCAGCCGCAAGATACAAAGACGCAGGAGCCCCGAGCCCGCCGGCACCTATTATAAGAACCTTTGCGTTCATGAGCTTTTTCTGCCCCTTTACGCCGATCTCCTTAAGGATTATATGTCTTGAATATCTCTCCAGCTGCTCATTTGTAAAAGCCACTACCTTCCACCTCCCATGAAATACAGGAACTCAACCTCGTCCCCCTCTTTCAGAACGTGACTGTCAAAGGTTTCGCTGTTTATAAACTCCTCGTTTACAGAAACTGTCACGTATTCCGGTGTCTCCACCTTTTCAAGCTCTATAAGCTCCGAAACTGTAAGAGAGTCCTTAACCTCCTTCTGCTCTCCGGCTACTACGATCTTCATCTTCTCTCTCCTGTTATGATTCTTTATGCAAATGTTTTTAATGCCCTTACAAGTGCGTCTATATCGTCAGGCGAATTGTATAAGGCTATGGTAGGTCTGACGGCACTTTCATATCCGAACCGGCGAAGAACCGGCTGGGCACAATGGTGCCCGGTTCTGACTGCGATACCGTAACTGTCAAGTCTCTTTCCAACTTCTTCATCCGAATATCCGTCAAGCTTGAAAGCAAGAGCCGATGCTTTGTTAAGCGCTGTACCTATAAGATGTATTCCCTTAACCGACTGCATTTCTTTCAGCGCGTACTGCAAAAGCTCATGCTCCCAGCGGTAAACACAGGGCATGCCTATTTCGGAAAGGTAATTAAGCGCAGCTCCGAGACCTACTGCATCAGCTATGCTTCCCGTACCGGCTTCAAATTTATTCGGTATCGGATTATAGATCGTACGCTCAAAAGTCACATCAGCTATCATGTTTCCGCCGCCGTGATAAGGCCTTGCAGCTTCAAGCAGTTCCTTTTTTCCATATACGGCTCCTATCCCTGTAGGCGCGAAGATCTTATGTCCGGAAAAAACAAAGAAATCCGCATCCAGCGCCGAGACGTTAACCGGTATATGAGCTACTGACTGCGCTCCGTCGATCAATATCCTTACACCGTGACGATGGGCGATCGCAATCAATTCCTCAACCGGAGTAACTGTCCCCAGCACGTTGGAAACGTGGGTCACCGCCACAAATTTTGTCCTCTTTGTAAAAAGCTTTTCGTACTCGTGCAGTATGAGCTGACCGGTCTCGTCACAGGGTATCACTTTTATCACCGCCCCGGTTTCCTGAGCGACAAGCTGCCACGGTACGATATTTGCATGGTGTTCGAGAATGGACACTATGATCTCATCACCCGGAGACAGCAGAGGCTTCACATAGGCGTTGGCAACCAGATTTATTCCCTCGGTTGTTCCCCTTACAAAAACGATCTCCTCCGAAGCAGATGCTCCTATAAAGTCCCTTACGGTATCTCTGGCTCCCTCGTAAGCGTCCGTACTCTTTGCGGCCAGGGTATGAGCTCCTCTGTGAACGTTGGAGTTCTCATGTTCATAGTAATAAGAAAGTCTTTTTATAACGACTTCGGGTCTTTGAGTTGTTGCTCCGTTATCAAGCCACACAAGCGGATTCCCGTTTATTCTTTCGGCAAGGATCGGGAAATCACTCCTTATCTCGGCAAGGGTTTTTGAACCTATCCTTATTGACTCATCCCTTGAAGAATATGATCCGTCCTTAACCTCATCGCCTTTGACTGAGTCTCCGTAAAGTGAAGTGGGCGCATCGATCCTCCTTCCCTCTTCCTCCGCCTCGGTCTTAGACAGAACAACCGGCGCATATCCGGGATCCGAAGCAGCTTCCCCATTCCCAAAGGGATGCTCCCAGTCGAATTCAAAATCTGCTGCCGGGGGATAGCTTCCGTATCCTGCAGAAGGAATATCCGCGTTCAGTTCAGGAACGGCAGGCATGGCGGATCCTGTACCGGAGGGATCCGGATATGAATCCGGAACATCGCCCGTCAGTACATTTTCACCCGCACCGCTGACAAGATCAGGGAACAGCTCATTTGCAAGAGCTTCCAGCTCTCCCGCACCCGGAAGGCCGTTCATTTCCTCAATCGTAGTCATAGTATTCGCCTACCTCCACATCTTCCAGTACCGCAATGGCGTCATCCGCAAGAATGGCAGCAGAGCAGTACAGGGACAGCAGATAAGAAGCCACTCCCTTATCATCTATTCCTCTGAAGCGAACGGATAATCCTCTTGAATGCTCGTTCTTAAGTCCCGCCTGGAACAGTCCTATAACCCCGCGCTTTGCTTCTCCCGTACGGATAAGAAGGATATTGGTCTTTCCGCTCTGAGACTTTGGATTCTTAAGTCCGTCAACAAGAAGCTTGTCCGTAGGAATAACCGGTATTCCCCTCCAGGTTAAGAAAGTACCTCCGGCAAGGGAGACGGTTACAGGGGGAACTCCTCTTTTCGTGCATTCTCTCTCAAACGCTGCAATAGCTCTGGGATGTGCAAGGAAGAATGACGGCTCCTTCCATACCTTTGTGATAAGCTCATCCATATCATCCGGAGTCGGAGCGCCGTTCCTTGTCTGTATTCTCTGGGAGTCAGCTATGTTCTTGAGCAGTCCGTAATCATCATTATTAATAAGCTGGCTCTCCTGCCTTTCCCTTAAGGATTCGATTGCAAGAGAAAGCTGTTCCTGCACCTGATCATAAGGAACACTGTAGACATCTTCGATCGCAGTATTCACATTGATGATCGTAGAGATCGAATTCAGCCTGTATTCACGGGGCTCAGTTTCATACTCCACGTAGCCCTCGGGAATGATGTCCGATTTTTTTGTCTGACTGCAAAGCACATCAAGGGGGGTATCACCCTCTATTACCTTGTTAACCCTGAAGATGCCTGCTTCAAGCCCCTTGAACTCCAGGAACTTTGTAAGCCATTTCGGAGTGAGCGCACCGTACTGCGGCTTTGTTTTTGTCACATTGGCCAGATTGTAGGCCGCCTGTGCACCTAACGCGTTGATCCCTTCTTTGTTTTCAGTTGCTTCGTTTGCCATTTTTTCTTTCCTCCGTTTAATTTTGTTTTTATCATAAGCCGCTAGTGTACTGACACTAAAGCTCACTTCACTTTTCAGTTTTCAGAGCCATGCTCCTTCATGCGAGAAGATGATATCCTTCATCGCATCTATTCCGCCCTTCAGATTATATAAAGGTCCTTTATAGCCTGCCTCTCTCAAGGTGTTTATTGCCAGAATGCTTCTCTTTCCTTCTTTGCATATGAAAACAGTATCATGCTCAGGATCCAGCTCCTTCTGCCTTCTTACAAGCTGCCCTATCGGTATAACCATTGCGTTTGGAAACCGCAGTATGGATCGTTCATGCGGCTCACGCACATCTACTATGGTGATCGGTTCGTTATTTTCAATCTTTTTCGCAAGCTCTTCAGGCTCAAAGCCCGCTATCGGCACTTCTTCCCCGGATGGCTTAAGGCCGCAGAACTCCTCATAATCAAAATCCTGAACCTCTGTTATAGTGGGATCTTCTCCGCACAAAGGACAGTCATGCCGCTTATCGACCTTCAATATCCTTGAATGAAGATACAGACTGTCTATTATCAGAAGCTTTCCGTCAAGATGCTCTCCGATGCCTAATAAAAGCTTCAATGCTTCATTAGCCTGAATACTTCCTATTATCCCAGGCAACGGACTTATAACCCCGCCTTCCGAACAGGTGGGAACCAGTCCCGGCGGAGGAGGAGCCGGGTTTGCGCATCTTAAACAGGGTCCTCCGTTAAGATTAAAGACACTTACCCGTCCTTCATACTGATATACCGCTCCGTAAACCAGGGGAATCCCCAGTATGGCAGAGGCATCCCCGATCAGATACCGGGTTTTATAATTGTCGCTGCAGTCGATAACAAGATCATAGCCGTCAATCATCTCCGCGATATTATCTGCATCAGGCACTGCGTTTTCTGCCTCAAATACGATGCTTCGGTTTATATTCCTTACCGTGTCCTTTGCCGACGCAACCCTTGGTCTTTTTACATCCCTCAGGGAATGCATCACCTGGCTCTGCAGATCTTCCAGGGACACATCCTCATGATCCACAACCTTTATGGTTCCTACACCTGCAGCTGCAAGATATTGTATTACAGGCGATCCCAGGGCTCCTGCTCCTATAACGACTACCCTGGAGGCTTTAAGCTTTTTCTGTCCTTTTACCCCTATCTCCTTCAGCAGCATATGTCTGCCGAACCGCTCTACCTCCGAATCATCAAAGGCCACCGCTTTTCTTCGCTCATCTGAGATCAGTCCGCTTAAAGGGCTCCCCCCTGCTATGGAAGGAAGAAGGTAAACGTCGGTACCGTCTTCTATACCCTGATACCAGAAGGATCTCTCCGACCGGTTCTCATCTCCCGCATAGATCTGTATAAAGCTTCTGAGCTCGTCATTTTCATCGAAGAGTATGTTTTTTGATTCAGGATATTCGTCCGTTATAAAACCGAGCAGTTCTTTTATGTTCTCCGCCGGAGCGGAAAGCACTGCGTTTTTTCCGATATAATTCCTGAGTGTTGCTGATATATATACTTTCATCATGCTGCCTCCGCCCATCCTATGGTTATTGGAATAATCTCCCCGTCCGGATCATCTTTCATATATGCCCTTATTCCGCTGCAGCAGTCTGAACTGACTGAGCTTACAATATATACAAGAGCCGGTATCATCCGTTTCTCATCTTCGTCCGACATAACCGCAGGCTGATCGGGATGAGAATGATAAATCCCTATTACCTCCCGGCCGTTCTCCATGATCCTCTTCTCGATACGGAATAATTCTTCAGGGTCTATTGAATAAAAGAATTCTTTTTTACCTTCATAAGCATTTTTTGCAAGATACAAAGCATCTATCATTTTCCTGTCACCGCTTCCCGCCAGTATCCCGCATACCTCATAGGGATAAGCTTCGTGCGCGGTCGTCAGCATTTCTTCGTATACCTCATTTGAAACTGAAATATTCTCCCTCTTCATCAGGCATTCACCGATCCTTCCACGGCTTCGGTAAAATCCCTTATGAGATCCTCCGCATCCTCGATCCCGACACTGACCCTGACGGTATCCTCATACACGCCGGCAGCCTCCATCTCCTCCCTGCCCGAATGGATATAAAGTGTCGATGCCGGATGGATCACAAGGGTTCTTAAGTCTCCGATGTTGCTGGCTATCATGGCGTATTTCAGCGAGTTGATAATATTAAACGCTCTTGTCTTTGATCCTGCCCTGAAATTAAGGATCCCGCCTCCCCTGCCGCCAAGCTCGCTTTCAACAAATCCGTGATAAGGATGTGAATCAAGTGTAAGGTAATTGACCTCAATTTCGGGAAGTTCATTAAGCGCATGAGCAAGCCTGTCGGCATTATCGCAGATCCTTTCCATCCTTATGCCCAGGGTGTCAAGTCCTATGTAGTTAAGGAAAGCGTTCGCAGGCGCCATGCAGCCGCCGATGTTTTCCCATATATCAGTTCTTAGTCTCACAGACAATGCCATTTTTCCATATTTGCTGAATCCGGATAAGGCAGTATGCTTTTCAAAATCCCATGAAAACCTGCCGCCATCCACGACAACTCCACCGATGGAATTTCCTCCGCCATTTAAATACTTGGACGTCGAATGTATCACCACATCCGCTCCCAACGAAACAGGTTTGGCAATGTAGGGAGTTGCCGTCGTCGAATCAACAAAAAGCGGTATGCCTGCCTCATGTGCCGCCTTTGAAGCTTCAGGAATATCAAGTACTGTCAGTGACGGATTCGATATCAGCTCCCCAAAAACAACTCTGGTTTTGTCACTCGCATTTTTTCTTATGCTTTCAGCCGTAAGTTCATTTACAAAAACCGTATGGATCTTAAGCTTCTCAAGATCACGGAGCAGATCGATCGTTCCTCCGTAAAGCCCTGTTCCGGCGATTATTTCATCGCCGCTTTCGCATACGGCAAGCAGTGCTGAGGTTATTGCCGACATCCCGCTGCTGCAGCAGATTGCTCCGATACCGCCCTCAAGTTCATTTATCCTCTGTTCAAAGGCGGTAATCGTCGGATTGCCGATACGGGAGTAGGCATATCCCATGCTTTTATGATTAAAGACCTTCTCAAGCTCCTCCATACTTTCATATCTGAAAGCAGAGACCTGGGAGATGGGCGGAAGTATCTCTCTTCCGGGGTATCTCGATATGGATTTTCCATGAAGCAGACCTGTGTTGAATCCCATATCAGGGGCTCCTCCTGTATCGTACATACTGAACATACCGCGGAACATTTTTTCAAAATGACAGTTAATTTTGTTCGCGGGTATAATAGACATGATATTACAGCCACTTACCTACTTTGTCAATGGGTTGATTGAATATTATCTTTAATTTCAGCCTATTGATTTACCCATTTACCCTGAGGTATAATAGGTGACTATTAAAGGAGGACAAACAGATGATTTCTACAAGAGGACGTTATGCGCTTCGTCTTATGATAGATCTTGCCGAAAACGGAAGCGAAGGGTACGTACCGCTGAAAGACATAGCAGCCAGACAGGATATTTCCAAGAAATATCTGGAAATAATCGTAAAAGATATGGTAACCGGCGGTCTCCTTACCGGAGCCAGCGGAAAGGGCGGCGGCTATAAGCTATGCAGAAAACCTGAAGACTATCCTGTAGGCGAGGTGCTGGAGCTCATGGAAGGCTCGCTGTCTCCTGTTTCCTGTCTGAGTAGCAGAATAAACAAATGTCCCCGAAAATCCCAGTGTCACACCCTTTCCATGTGGACTGAGTACAATAAGATGGTACATGATTTTTTCTACAGCAAGACCTTAAAAGACCTTCTCGGGGACTGATAGGACATTCAATCCCTGCGGCCCTCACAGGTAAACTCCGTCAAAGCAGGCGGCGCAGAAATTATTATCACCTGTAATCTCCTTCAAGTCATCAAGTCTAAGATATGAAAGGCTGTCCGCCCCTATCATTTTGCATATCTCATCTACTGAATAATGACAGGCTATGAGATTCTCTTCTGAATCTATATCCGTTCCGTAGAAACACGGATGCAGAAATGGCGGAGCAGAACTCTTTACATGAACTTCCTTTGCCCCCGCTTCTTTAAGCATCCGGACTATCTGCCCTATCGTAGTACCCCGGACTATCGAATCATCGATCAGCACAACTCTTCTTCCTTCCACCTCACTTCTGACCGGAGACAGCTTTATTCTGACCTTATCCAGTCTGTTCTCCTGTCCGGGAGATATGAAAGTTCGGCCAATGTATTTATTCTTTATCAGTCCTATCCCGTATGGTATTCCTGATTCCTTTGAATACCCCAAAGCTGCATCAAGTCCGCTGTCCGGCACACCTATGACTACATCTGCATCAACAGGTGATGACTTTGCAAGCAGTGTTCCCAGTTTAAGCCGCGAACCGTGAACCGATATGCCGTCTATCCTGGAATCAGGACGGGCAAAATAGATATACTCAAAAATACATATCCTTTTGGATACTTTACCGCAATGTTCCTTTCTGGATGTGACACCCTTTTCGTCAAATACCAGGATCTCTCCTGGTTCAAGATCCCTCACCCACTCTGCGCCTGCTGCATAAAGAGCACAGGATTCGGAAGCGATCACATGATCCCCGTCAGAAGTCACGCCGTAGCATAAGGGGCGGAACCCGTACGGATCCCTTACTGCCATCATCTTTGCCGGAGAAGTAATGACAAGGGAATAAGCGCCTTCTATATCATACATCGCCTTTGACACCGCATCTTCTATACTCTTTTCTTTCAGTCTGTGCCTTGTAATGAGATAAGCTATCACCTCGGTATCACTGGTCGTGTGGAATATTGCCCCCGACTCTTCAAGCTCCTTACGAAGCTTAACGGCGTTGGAGAGGTTACCGTTATGAGCGAGGGCAAGGTTCCCCTTGTGATGGTGTACCTCTATGGGCTGGCAGTTGATCCTTAAAGTCCCTCCGGTTGTTCCGTAGCGTACATGCCCTATCGCTATGTTTCCTTTCGGGAGTTTCTCAAGGGTCTCTTTTGAAAACACCTCGCTTACAAGCCCGAGATCCTTATGGGAGAATAATTCCCTGTCATGGTTCACTACTATCCCCGCGCTCTCCTGACCGCGGTGCTGCAAAGCGTAAAGCCCGTAATACACAGCATGTGCCAAAGGCTTTTCCGCTTTGCTCTTTATCCCAAATACACCACACTTTTCCTTCATTACTCCACATCCTGAAGAGCCGCATAATTCTCTTCTCCCGTCCTGATCTTCACAACTCTTGTAACGTTATAGACAAAGATCTTTCCGTCACCGATATGTCCGGTGTAAAGCGCCTTTTTAGAAGCTTCTATAACTGCATCAACAGGGATTCCGCTGACTATGACTTCAACCTTGATCTTTGGCAGCAGCGTTGCATCAAGCTCGACACCTCTGTAATACTCTCCTGCACCTTTCTGTATGCCGCAGCCCATAACCTGGGTTACCGTCATGCCCGTTACACCCAGCTCATTCAGGGCTTTCTTCAGGGCATCAAATCTTGCAAGCTTTGCTATGATCGCAACTTTATGCATGCCGGTATCGTAAAAAGCGCTGCCTTCTGCCGGTATCGTCACTTCCTTTATTACCTTAACCGAAGCATTCTTCTGCGCTTCCGTCGCGCTGTCATAAGAGCTTTCGCCAAGGTTTGTGTTCTCATTTATATCCATTACGGTACCGGTCATGTCCTGTATCGCAAATCCAGAATAAGCGCTTGGCAGTCCGTGTTCCGTGATATCAAGACCTTCTATCTCTTCTTCGGCTGAAGCTCTGAGTCCAAGCGTCATCCGTATGATCAAAAAGGTTATCGTTATTGTTATGACAGTCCATGCTATAGTGGCGCCCATACCGATTAACTGTATGCCAAGAAGCCTAAAACCTCCGCCGTAAAAAACTCCTATAAGTTTATTTCCGTTTGCATCCGCAAGTGAATAGGTCGGTGTGGTATCCGTTGCAAACAGACCTACCGCAACAGTTCCCCAGATTCCGTTTACAAGATGCACTGCGCATGCTCCTACAGGATCGTCCACTCTTAATATGTAATCAAAAAACCATACACCGAAGACTACCAGTACTCCCGATACTCCGCCTATTATCATAGCTCCCGGAACATCAACGACATCACACGGAGCCGTGATCGCAACAAGCCCTGCCAGTGAAGCATTAAGGCACATGGAGACATCAGGTTTTCCGTATTTAACCCAGGTAAAGATCATACAGACCACCGTGGCTACAGATGGCGCTATTGTTGTCGTGACAAAGATCGATCCAAGCTGACCTATTGTTGTGGCGGCTGCTCCGTTAAATCCGTACCATCCCAGCCAGAGAATAAAAACTCCAAGTGCCGCGATCGGGATATTATGACCCGGAAACGCATTTACCTTTATGATCCTTCCGCTCTCGTCTTTTTCATATTTTCCGATACGGGGTCCAAGCATGGCTGCACCTATGAGGGCGCAGATTCCTCCTACCATATGGATGCAGTTGGATCCCGCGAAGTCGTGGAATCCCATCCTTGCAAGCCATCCGCCGCCCCAGGTCCAATGTGCCTCTATGGGATAGATGACTGCAGATATGACAGCTGAATAAACACAGTATGAGATGAACCTCGTCCTTTCGGCCATTGCACCGGATACTATGGTAGCCGTTGTAGCGCAGAACACCAGATTGAACACAAAATTCGACCAGTCAAAGGATGCATAATCCGTAAAGATATTAAGGTTCGGAAGTCCCAGAAAGCCGCCAAGCGCATCCTCTCCCAAAAACAAACCAAAGCCTAAAAATATGAACATCACGGTTCCTATACAAAAATCCATAAGGTTTTTCATAAGAATATTTCCGGCATTTTTTGCCCTGGAAAAACCTGTCTCGCACATAGCGAAACCCGCCTGCATCCAAAATACCAATGCGGCTCCTATAAGGAACCAGACACCATAAACCTCCTGGCTCACGTATTCCATGATCTCTGTACTCATAATAACCTCCTCATTAAAACTCCACTAAGTCTTCTTCATACCGCTAAACGAAATTTTGTCGGCCGTTAGCATCGTTCATCGATATGAAAAAGGAGCCGCCCGGGGGAAAACCCCGGAGGCTCCTTTGCCTTAAATTTCCGGAAATGATAAGGGCGCCTGAGAAACTCTCGGGCGCCCTTGCTATGTTGCACATTATATTACACATCATTACATTTTACAATACCCGATTTTCTAAAAAGGTGAATGGTTATATCAGTTCGTATATCCCATTAGATATTTATCAACCTCTGTGGCGCAGGCTCTGCCTTCTGCTATGGCCCACACAACGAGTGACTGACCTCTTCGCATATCGCCCGCTGCAAATATTCCCTCTTTAGATGTCTGATATCCATCTGCTTTAGTCTTTACCACATTTCTCTCAGTGAGATCCACTGAGAAAGACTCCGGCGTATAGCTCTCACACCCCGTAAACCCTGCGGCGATAAGAAGCATATCGCAGGGTATCTCCTGTTCGCTTCCTTCCACAAGTTTCATATTCCTGCCTTCAAAAGCAACCTTTGAAATAACTATCTTTTTAAGGTTTCCTTTTTTGTCGGTCACGTATTCCTTCACCGTAGTCTCATAGAGCCTTGGATCATGACCAAAAAGCTCTATGGCCTCCAGATGTCCATAATCCGTCTTCAGTACTTTCGGCCATTCGGGCCAAGGATTTCCGGCATTTCTTTCTATCGGAGGCTTCGGCATCATTTCAAGCGCCGTAACGCTTTTACAGCCATGTCGTATTACCGTTCCTATGCAGTCATTCCCCGTATCTCCGCCGCCGACGATCACAACATTTTTATCCTTGGCGGAAATAAAGTCCCTGCCTTTCATAAAGTCATCCACATTACATTCAGTGATGGAATCCTCTCTGTTAAGAAGCGACGCTGTAGTGCTTTTCAGAAAATCAACTGCATAATGGATCCCTTTTATTTTTTCGGTATCAGCCCCGTTTAATCCTCTGGGCTGTTTCGCCCCGCAGGCAAGTATTATTGCATCGAACTCACTTTGAAGTTCCTTAGCGGAAATATCCCGTCCTACATCCACGCCCGTTACAAAGACCACCCCCTCGGCCTCCATAAGCTTCTTTCTCCGCTCTATGACGGATTTGTCCAGCTTCATATTGGGTATGCCATACATCAGAAGACCCCCGATCCTGTCATCCCTTTCATATACCGTGACCGAATGTCCCCTGTAGTTCAGCCTGTCCGCCGCCGCAAGTCCCGCAGGGCCTGATCCTATGACCGCTACCTTCTTTTCGCTTTTCACCTGTATCAGCCGGGGCTTTATATAGCCTTTTTCAAAAGCCTTTTCTATGACATAGAGCTCATTATCATGTACTGTGACCGCATCGCCGTGCTCTCCGTTTATGCAGGCTTTTTCACAAAGCGCCGGACAGACACGGGCTGTGAATTCAGGAAAACTGCTTGTTTTTAAGAGTCTCGAAAGCGCAAACTCATTCTGTCCGTGATACAGGGCGTCATTCCATTCAGGGATCAGATTATGCAAAGGACAGCCGGTTACCATCCCCTTAAGTCTCATTGCAGACTGACAGAAGGGCACGCCGCAGTCCATGCATCTTGCTGCCTGCTTAATCCTTTCCTTGTCATCAAGCTTAAGGTGAAACTCCCCAAAATTCTTAATACGTTCGGAAACCGGAATATCCCCATTGTTTTTTCTTTTATATTCAAGAAATCCTGTAACTTTACCCATATCCGTATCACCTCACTACTGTATTGAAAGCTTCAAGCTCAGCGTTTTCACGCGAAAGCCCCTGTTCCTCAAATCTGCTTATTGCGGAAAGCATAACCTGATAGTCCCTCGGAATGATCTTCTTGAAATCGCCGATACAGGATTCAAAATCAGACAGCATGGTCCTTGCAAGCTCCGATCCCGTTTCTGTTTCGTAATCAGTAAGTATCCTCTTCAGTTCCTCGATATCATACTTATCTTTAAGCTCCTCCATGTTTACCATGTCCTTATTGATCCGTCTGTACAGGAGGTGATCCTTATCAAGAACATAGGCTATCCCTCCGCTCATACCGGCTGCAAAATTCTTTCCGGTATTCCCCAGGATCACAGCTCTCCCTCCTGTCATATATTCCAGACCGTGGTCTCCGACTCCTTCGCATACCGCAGTGGCACCGGAGTTCCTTACACAGAATCTCTCCCCTGCTACACCGCAGATATAAGCCTTTCCGGAGGTTGCCCCGTAAAGCGCCACATTTCCGATTATTATATTCTCGGAGGCATTAAACTTTGATTCTTCAGGAGGAATCACTACAAGCTTTCCTCCGGAAAGGCCTTTCCCGAAGCCGTCGTTGGCATCACCCTTAAGGCGGATCGTAACCCCTTTGGGTAAGAATGCGCCAAAGGACTGACCACCGCCGCCTTCTGCTTCTATAAGATAACTGTCATCAGGAAGCTTATCCTGTCCGTACCTTTTTGTTACCTCGGAACCGAAGATGGTTCCGAAAGCCCTGTCCGTACTGGATACTTTAAGAGCCGTTTTGCTTCCCGGCTTTTCAAGCATGGAAAGAAGAAACTTTTCGTCCAGAGTACGCTCGAGGTGAAAATCGTAAAGCGAAGAAGGATCAAAATGACGCTTCTCTTCACCGGAGCACACCTTATTTCACAAATAGCTAAGGTCAACATCCTTCGTATGTCCTTTTAACAGTTTTTGCCTGACCTTAAGGCAGTCGGTTCTTCCTACCATGTCGTCAACTTTTCTGAAGCCTAAGGATGCCATGATCTCGCGAAGCTGCATTGCTATGAACCGCATGAAGTTTATAATATATTCGCTTTTACCGGTAAACCTTTTTCTAAGCTCTTCATTCTGTGTGGCGATTCCCGCAGGACAGGTATCCTTTGAACAGACTCTCATCATCATGCATCCAAGACATACTAAAGGAGCCGTTGCAAAGCCGAACTCTTCGGCGCCCAAAAGCGCCGCCACGGCAACATCCCTGCCGGACATAAGCTTACCGTCGGTTTCAAGCACTACCCTGTCTCTCAAACCGTTTTCCATAAGACTTAAGTGCGCTTCGGCAACCCCCAGCTCCCAGGGAAGTCCCGCTCCGTGAACCGAAGAAAACGGGGCAGCCCCGGTACCGCCGTCGTATCCTGATATCAGTATCAGTCCGGCTCCTGCCTTCGCAACTCCCGATGCTATCGTCCCGACTCCCGATTCCGATACGAGCTTTACCGATATCCTCGCACCCCGGTTCGCATTTTTCAGATCATATATAAGCTCCGCCAGATCCTCTATCGAATAGATATCATGATGCGGAGGAGGTGATATCAAAGCCACCCCGGGGGTGGAGCACCTTATCTTCGCAACCCAGGGATAAACCTTCTTTCCCGGCAGATGTCCGCCCTCTCCGGGCTTTGCCCCCTGAGCCATCTTTATCTGTATTTCCTTCGCGGAATTAAGATATGCGGAAGTAACTCCGAATCTTCCCGAAGCCACCTGTTTCACCGCGGAATTCTTTATTGTCCCAAACCGTGAAGGATCCTCTCCACCCTCTCCGGTATTTGATTTTCCCCCAAGGGTATTCATGGCGACCGCTATGGCCTCGTGAGCCTCTTTTGATAAAGAGCCGTAGGACATGGCTCCCACCTGAAATCTTTTAACTATTTCATCCACACTCTCGACTTCATCAAGAGGCACACTTTCCCCTGCGGGAATAAACTCCAGCAGTCCTCTTAAGGTATGCGGTCTTGTTTCGTCATCAACCATCCCGGTATACAGCTTAAATTGCTCATAATCATTATTTCTGACAGCCTGCTGCAGATTGACGATGGTTACGGGATCATAAAGGTGATCCTCCTTATCGGGGCCGGATCTTAAGCTGTGAAAACCGGTGGAATCAATAGTCGTATCCACCTGAAGTCCCAGCGGATCAAAAGCATGATCATGTCTTCTTGCAGTCTCTTCTTCAATATCCTTTAATCCGATCCCGCCTACACGGCTTACTGTTCCTGTGAAATATCTGTCTATGATCTCTTTCGAGAGACCTATGGCCTCAAATATCCTGGCTGACTGATAGGACTGAATGGTGGATATTCCCATCTTGGCGGCAATTTTTACAACTCCGCCAAGAAGAGCTTTGTTGTAATCATCGATCGCAGTATGATAATCCTTGTCAAGTATCCCTTTATCTATGAGCTCCGCAATGCATTCGTGCGCAAGATAGGGATTGACCGCCCTTGCCCCGAATCCAAGAAGAGCTGCCAGCTGATGCACATCCCTCGGCTCTCCGCTCTCAAGGATAAGCGATACTGCTGTCCGCTTTTTTGTACGCACAAGATGCTGCTCGACGGAGGAAACCGCTAACAATGACGGGATCGCCACATGATTTTCATCAACTCCCCTGTCAGACAGTATCACTATATTGCAGCCTTCAGCCGCTGCTCTGTCAACCGCAATATTAAGCTGCTCCAATGCCTTCTCAAGTGAGGTGTTTTTATAATAGAGCATGGACAGAACCCTTGACCTTAACCCGGGTTTATTTAGAGCCTTTATCTTTATGAGATCGACTCCCGTAAGGACGGGATGGTCAACTTCAAGCACCGCGCAGTTCCCGCTTTTTTCATTCAAAAGGTCTCCGTCCGAGCCGATATATACAGTTGTGTCCGTGACTACCCTCTCCCTTAGAGAGTCTATGGGAGGATTTGTAACCTGAGCAAAAAGCTGCTTGAAATAGTTGAATAAAAGCTGGTGCTTATCCGAAAGCACGGCAAGAGGAACGTCATGTCCCATGGAAACCGTAGGCTCCACTGAATTCTCAGCCATGGGAAGTATCTGCTTCATTACGTCCTCATAGGTATAACCGAACGCCTTGTACAGCTTATCCCTGGTCTTCTGATCATGAGTTGAAATCTTCTTGTTGGGTATGGGGAGCGTGCCAAGGTGCATAAGATTAGTGTCTATCCATTCGCCGTACGGGCTCATGGAAGCATACCTTTTCTTACACTCCTCATCGGAGATCACTCTTTTCTGCCTTGTATCCACAAGCAGCATCTTTCCGGGTTCAAGCCTGGATTTTTTTACGATATGTTCAGGAGCGATATCAAGCACTCCGACTTCTGAAGATAGTATAAGCCTTCCATCGTCCGTCACGTAGTATCTCGAGGGTCTTAATCCGTTTCTGTCAAGTGTCGCGCCAAGCACCTCTCCGTCAGAGAAAATGATCGCCGCCGGTCCGTCCCAGGGTTCCATCATCGTTGCGTAATAGTGATAGAAATCCCGTTTGTCCCTGTCCATGTCATCATCATATTTCCAGGGCTCGGGGATAGTCATCATCATGGCAAGCGGCAGCTCAATACCGTTCATATAGAGAAATTCTATGGTATTATCAAGCATTGCGGAATCAGAGCCTGAAGATGATATGACCGGGTATATCCTGTCAATATCGTCAGAAAGTATGCCTGGCCTCATGGTCTCTTCCCTTGCAAGCATCCTGTCAGCATTTCCTCTTATGGTATTGATCTCTCCGTTGTGAGCGATCATGCGATATGGGTGGGCTCTGTTCCAGGATGGAGACGTATTGGTTGAAAATCTTGAGTGTACTATCGCTATTGCCGTTTCATAATCCGGATCCCTAAGATCGTCATAGAAGGTTCGAAGCTGTCCCACAAGGAACATTCCCTTATAAACAATGGTTCTTGAAGATAACGAGCAAATATAGGTATCCTCGGAAGACTGCTCAAATTCACGTCTTACAACATACAGTCTCCTGTCGAAATCAATGCCCTTTGAAACATTTTCAGGCTTTCCTATTATGCACTGTTCTATGGAGGGCATACAATCCTTTGCTGCCTGCCCTAAAATATCACTGTTTGCAGGAACCTTTCTCCACCCAAGGAAGTTAAGCCCCTCTTTCTTTGCAATAAGCTCCATCATCCTTTTTGCAAAGGTTCTCTTCATATCATCCGACGGAAGGAAAAACATGCCGATCCCGTATTCACCTTCGTTAAGGTTCTTAATTCCTTCCTCAGAAAGTACCCTGCTGAAAAAACGGTGGGAGATCTGCAGAAGTATTCCTACTCCGTCACCGACTTTTCCGGATGCATCCTTTCCGGCACGATGCTCAAGCTTTTCGACTATGGAAAGCGCGTCCGATAATACCCTTCCGTCTTTGTGTCCGTCTATATTAACTATTGTCCCGATGCCGCAGGCATCATGTTCCATAATCTTGTAATCCATCATATCGCCTCCTGCATGGCAGCGTGCGCGTTGCCGTTCATCGCGCTGTCTGTGCGCTGAATTTTAACGCAGCATTCGCCGGATTTTCCGTAGTTATTTAAGACTCTTGCCGACGGGTCGTTAACGTTACAGCCCTCCCACTCTCTGTTCGGCATCCAGAAATCCTTTATCATTCCGGCATTACCGGGATAATATCCTTCGAATATATCCCTGTAAAGAAGGCTTTCTTTTGTAAAGGGAGTGCAGTACGGATATCTGCTTTCCGCTTCCTTCAGCTCACTGTCGGTATACTTCTTTTCAGCATATTCCTTCAGATCATCCACAAGAGAATGACCGACCGCATCTGAAAAGGCTGCCTTGTCCCGCCACAGTATGTCATCAGGAAGGATCCCGTCATGCTCAAAAGCATGCCTTAAAAGATATTTGCCGCAGCCGTATTTATTCATTTTAAGCTCCGGATCTATTCTCATAACGTACTTTACGAAATCCGTATCTCCGAAGGGAACCCTGGCTTCCAGGGAATTAACGGATATGCATCTGTCGGCTCTTAAAACATCATACATATGTATCTCATCTATTCTCTTTTTCGATTCAGCTTGAAACGAAGCCGCATCGGGCGCATAGTCCGTATATTTGTATCCGAAAAGCTCATCGGATATTTCCCCTGTAAGAAGAACTCTTACGTCCGTATTTTCATGAATCGCCTTGCAGCAAAGATACATTCCCATGGAGGCCCTTATTGTTGTGATATCCCAGGTTCCGAGAAGCTTTATAAGCTTTGGAAGGGTCCCTATTATCTCCTCCTTTGTCATATGAAAGGCGGTATGTCTGGCTCCTATATAGTCTGCTGTCTCTTTTGCAAAGCCCAGATCTATCGGATCCTTGTCCATTCCTATACAGAAGGTATCAATCTTCTTTCCAAGGATCTTCCCCGAGATAGCACAGACTAAAGAAGAATCAAGGCCTCCGGAAAGAAGAAATCCCAAAGGCGCATCGGCATCCAGTCTTTTTTCCACTGATTCTATAAGCCTGCGTCTTATCTCCTTGCAGATAACGTCAATGTCATCCCTGATATAGTCACGGACGTCAGTCAGATTTTCAAATCTTTCGAACTTCCCGTCTTCATAATAATGTCCCGGCGGGAAAGGCATAACCTTATCACAGAGTTTTATGAGGTTTTTCGGCTCCGAAGCAAATGCGACAGCCCCGGAGCTTAAATACCCGTAATAAAGCGGACGTATGCCTATCGGATCTCTTGCCGCTATATAGCTGTCGCGCTCTCCGTCATATATTACAAGCGCAAACTCAGATCCAAGCATCGGAAACATTTTTGTTCCGTATTCACGGTACATCGGAAGAAGTATCTCGCAGTCGGAATCGCTCTTAAAGCTGTATCCCTTTGTACGAAGCTCATCTTTCAGCTTCCTGAAGCCGTATATCTCCCCGTTGCAAATGACTTTGTCATTTCCGAGTGAAAAAGGCTGCATGCCCTCGGGAGTAAGTCCCATGATCGCAAGCCTGTGAAAGCACATGAAACCGGAAGGCGTCTCCTCGATCCCGCTGTCATCCGGTCCTCTGGATAAGGTCTCCTCAAAGCTTCCTCTGAAATCTTTTTCTTTAATGCTTTTGTCCGTTAAAGTCATTATTGAACACATTGTCCTGCTCCTTTAAAAATATAGAAGGCGCCCGGATCTCTCCGAGCGCCTTTGCTCTAACGTGAAGATTCTAATACCTTGTAAGCGAAAAAGCAAGAATTTTTTTCAAACCGTCTCATTTATGGTAGAAACTCCTAATGTCATCTCTTCAAGTACATCAAGAAGCATCCGTACCGTGTCAAGGCTCGTAAGCATTGCAACGTTATGCTCCGAGGCACAGCACCGTATGGCAACACCGTCTCCGTAATGCACTCCGGATAAGACCGCCCTTGTATTTATTACATAACTGACATAACCCGCCCTTATGGAATCAAGTATCTCCTCGCTCCCCTCACTCGGTTTATGTCTTATCCTGGTACGTATTCCCGCAGCCTTAAGATATTCTCCCGTAAGAGTCGTAGCTTCAATATTAAAGCCCATATCATAAAATCTCTTTATAAGAGGTATAGTCTCCGTCTTGTCTTCATCTGCCACGCTTACAACAACGGTTCCGTAGTTTTTAAGCTTTATCCCGGATGCCGTCATGGCCTTAAATACCGCGCGGTGAAGCTTTTTATCATACCCTATCGCCTCCCCGGTAGACTTCATCTCAGGAGACAGATACGCATCCATTCCATGGAGTTTGGAGAATGAGAAAACGGGAACCTTTACATAGTATCTTCCCCTCTCCTTAGCAAGCGTCTCCGTTATACCCTGCTCTTTCAGAGATACTCCAAGACTTACAAGTGTTGCTATATCCGCCAGGGAATATCCCGTTGCCTTTGAAAGAAACGGCACAGTTCTTGAGGATCTTGGGTTGACCTCAATTATGTAAACCTGTTCATTTTCGTCAACTATGAACTGAATATTAAAAAGACCTTTTATCCCTATTCCAAGTCCCAGTCTTTTCGTATAGTCCTCTATCACTTTCTTTACCGTATCTGAAATGCTGTAGGGCGGATATACGCTTATGGAGTCACCGGAATGTACCCCGGTTCTTTCCACAAGCTCCATGATCCCGGGAATAAAGACTCTTTCTCCGTCACAGACTGCATCCACTTCAACTTCCTTTCCCCGTATGTATTTGTCCACGAGAACAGGCTTGTCCGAATTAACCTCCACGGCATTTTTAAGATACTCCAAAAGCTCCTCTTCTTTTCCTACGATGCGCATGGCCCGTCCGCCAAGAACGAAGCTTGGCCGTACCAGAACCGGATATCCGATGGAGGACGCTGCCTCTATTCCCTCTGAAACAGACGTGACCGCTACTCCTTTCGGCTGTGGGATATCAAGCTCCTCCAGAAGCTTCTCAAAAAGCTTCCTGTCCTCTGCCCGGTCTATTGCATCACAGTCAGTTCCTATTATGCTGACTCCCCTTTCGCGCAAAGGATCCGCAAGGTTTATGGCAGTCTGCCCCCCAAGGGTTGCAATGACGCCTTCCGGCTTTTCAAGCTCTATGACGTTCATGACATCCTCTGCAGTCAGGGGCTCGAAATAAAGCTTATCCGAACAGGTATAATCCGTGGATACCGTTTCCGGATTGTTGTTTATGATAATTGCCTCATACCCCGCAGACCTTATGGTCATAACCGCATGAACCGTGGAATAATCAAACTCTACACCCTGACCGATACGTATAGGTCCCGCCCCTAAGACCACGATCTTTTTTCTGTCCGATATTACGGACTCATTCTCCTCTTCATAGGTTGAATAAAAATACGGCACATAGCTTTCAAATTCGGAAGCGCAGGTGTCTATCATCTTATATACCGGTTTTATTCCCTCCTTCTGCCTTAAGGAAAAAATCTCCTCCTCCCTCATATCCCAAAGCTTTGCTATATACTTATCGGAAAAGCCCATCCTTTTTGCTTCAAGAAGAGTACCTGAATTTTTCCTGTTATTAAGGACCGTCTTTTCCTCATCCGTAATATTTCTTATCTTCCTTATAAAAAAAGGATCGATCCCGGTTCTTTCACATATCACGTCCTCGGAGGCTCCTGATCTTAAAAGCTCCGCTATCGCAAATATCCTGTCATCCCTCCCGGCAACAATGTAGGACAGCAGAGCTTCCCCGTCCATATCTGAAAACTTTTCATCAAAAAGATGTGTATGACCTGTTTCAAGCGAACGGACGGATTTTAAGAGACTCTCTTCAAATGTACGTCCGATGCTCATAACCTCTCCGGTTGCCTTCATCTGAGTGGAAAGTGAATTATCCGCATCCGCAAATTTGTCAAAAGGAAAGCGCGGCATCTTGGTCACAACATAATCAAGCGCCGGCTCAAAGGCTGCAGGGGTATTTGCTATCTGTATCTCATCCAGAGTCATCCCTATTCCGATCTTTGCGGAGACTCTCGCTATGGGATATCCGCTTGCCTTGGATGCAAGAGCCGAGGATCTTGAAACCCTGGGGTTTACCTCTATCAGGTAATACTGAAACGACCCCGGATCCAGGGCAAACTGCACGTTGCATCCCCCTTCTATCTCAAGGGCTCTTATCACCTTCAGCGCGCTGTCCCGAAGCATATGATATTCTTTATTCGTAAGCGTCTGGGACGGACATACCACGATGGAATCACCTGTGTGTATGCCAACAGGATCAAGGTTTTCCATGTTGCAGACAGTTATTGCCGTATCATTACGATCCCTTATTACCTCGTACTCGATCTCCTTGTATCCTTTTATGCTTTTTTCTATAAGGACCTCATTTACCGGGGAGAGCTCCAGCCCGTTTTGCATCAGTGGAATAAACTCATCCCGGTTTTCGGCAAAGCCTCCCCCCGTGCCTCCAAGGGTAAACGCAGGTCTTAACACAACAGGAAACCCTATCTTTTCCGCGATCAGAAGCCCTTCTTCAACACTTGATGCGGTAGCCGACGGTAGTACCGGCTCATTAAGCTCTTCGCAAAGCTCCTTAAAAAGCTTCCTGTCTTCCGCCTTCTCTATGGAATTGCTTTTTGTTCCAAGAAGCTCCACCCGGCATTCGGCAAGTATTCCCTTTTTTTCAAGCTGCATGGCAAGGTTTAATCCGGTCTGTCCGCCTATCCCGGGAAGTATCGCATCAGGTCTTTCATGACGGATTATCTTTGCTGTATATTCAAGCGTCAGAGGCTCCATGTAAATCTTGTCCGCTACCTTTGTATCCGTCATTATCGTAGCCGGATTGGAATTACAGAGTACGACCTCATACCCTTCTTCTTTTAAGGCAAGGCAGGCCTGTGTTCCGGCGTAATCAAACTCCGCTGCCTGCCCTATGACTATCGGTCCGGAGCCGATCACCATTATCTTTTTTATATCCGCTCTTTTAGGCATTTCCTCCCTCCATGAGTCCGATAAAACGATCGAAAAGATAAGCGGAATCCTGTGGTCCCGGTGCGCTTTCCGGGTGATACTGAACCGAAAAAGCCCCGTCTTTCATACAGCTTATTCCCTCTATCGTATTATCCAGAAGATTTATATGGGTTATCTCAAGGGGCGTATTTTTTATACCTGTATCCGATACGGCATAGGAATGGTTCTGTGATGTTATCTCTATCTTTCCCGTATCAAGGTTTCTTACGGGATGATTACCGCCTCTGTGACCGAATTTCAGTTTGTATGTATCTGCTCCGTAAGCTAAGGCCAAAATCTGATGACCGAGACATATGCCAAAAATGGGATACTCACCTATAAGCTTTCTTACCGTTGCAGCAGTTAAAGGCACGTCCGTAGGATCTCCCGGACCGTTCGATATGAATATTCCGTCAGGCTGTAACCTCCTTATATCCTCTGCCTTCGTATCATAAGGCACCACCGTTACAAGACATCCTCTTTTCTTGAATGATCTTGCTATATTAAGCTTCATTCCGCAGTCAATCGCGACAACATGATGCTTAACTTTATCAGGCATCACCTCAAAAATCTCTTTATGGCTTACAAGAGATACGGCATCATGGGGTATTCCATGCTCTTTCAATACCTTCAGTCCGTCTTCAGTTTTTGTATCAGCCCCCGTAATAAGAACCTTTCTGCTTCCGTGATCCCTTATGGAGCGGGTAAGCTTTCTTGTATCTACCCCTGCGATACCCGGTATGCCGTATTCCTTCATTACGGAATCAAGTGTCCTTTTACCTCTGAAATTTGAAGGCTCGTCATTATATTCCCTGACAATAAGAGCTCCCGCAGACGGTTTTTCCGATTCATAGTCATCCTCTGCCATACCGTAATTTCCTATCAGGGGATAGGTCATAACGATCGCCTGATACGTGTAGGACGGATCCGACAATATCTCCTGATAGCCTGTCACAGAGGTGTTAAAAACGATCTCGCATATCCTGTTATCATCGCTGCCAAACCCCGTGCCATAATACTCCTGCCCGTCCTCAAGTATCAGTTTTCTGTTATTTTCTTTCATTATTTATTGCCCCTTTTCACCGCTGCTTCTATGAGTCCTTTAAATAAAGGATGGGGCCTGTTAGGCCTGCTCTTGAATTCCGGATGCGCCTGGGTTGCAAGGAAGAAAGGATGAAGAGGAAGCTCCAACATCTCAACTATATGTCCGTCGGGTGAAGTGCCTGAAAGCTTCATTCCCTTTGCCATAAGCATCTCCCTGTAATCATTATTAACTTCATATCTGTGACGGTGTCTTTCCGATATCATATTAGACTGATAAAGCTCATATGCCTTTGAATCCTCCTTAAGCACACAGGAATAAGCTCCAAGGCGAAGCGTGCCCCCTATATCGGTAACCCCCTCCTGATCCGGCATGAGCGCTATCACAGGGTCTTCCGTTTCAGGTGCAAATTCCACAGAGTCAGCCTTTATTAAACCGCATACGTTTCTTGCATATTCAACTATCGCCATCTGCATTCCAAGGCATATACCCAAAAATGGAAGATTGTTTTCCCTTGCATATTTTATGGCCGGGATCATCCCATCTATCCCACGGTCGCCAAACCCGCCGGGGACAAGCAGGCCGTCAGTATCCTGTAAGTACGTCCCGACATTCCCGTCTGTGATCTTTTCAGAATCTATCCACTTTATGTCAACCACTGCATGATTATATATACCGCCGTGTTTCAATGCCTCAACCACGGAGATATAGGCATCATGCAGCGCGGTATATTTGCCGCAAAGCGCTATCGTTACGTGCTTTGTCGGATGTTTGATTTTTTCTATCATCTCATTCCAGTCATAAAGCTCCGGCTTCCTGTTTTCGATCTTAAGCGCATCGCAGACAACCCCCGCGAGGTTTTCCTCCTCCATCGCAAGCGGCACCTCATATAGATATTCCTGATCCAGATTGTTCAGCACCCTCTCTTTCGGAACATTGCAGAAAAGCGCTATCTTATCCTTCGTATTATCATCGAGCGCAAACTCCGACCGGCATACTATGACATCCGCATGGAGCCCCAGACCCTGGAGCTCCCTTACGGATGCCTGTGTAGGTTTTGTTTTCATTTCCTGAGATGCTTTAAGATAAGGTATCAGGGTAACGTGTATAAGGATCGCGTTTTCCGATCCAACCTCATTCTGAAACTGTCTTATCGCTTCCAGAAAGGGCTGGCTTTCTATGTCTCCTACGGTTCCTCCTATCTCTATTATGGCTATATGCATGTCCTTATCAGTAGTATTACGATAAAACCTGCTTTTAATCTCGTTTGTGATATGAGGGATGACCTGGACGGTTCCCCCACCGTAGTCTCCTCTTCTTTCCTTATTTAATACCGACCAGTAGATCTTGCCCGTGGTGACATTTGAATTAAAATTGAGACTCTCATCTATAAAGCGCTCATAGTGCCCAAGGTCAAGGTCTGTCTCCGTCCCGTCGTCCGTTACGAAAACTTCCCCGTGCTGCATGGGATTCATCGTCCCCGGATCGATATTTATATAGGGATCGAATTTCTGCATCGTAACCTTATAGCCTCTGGCCTTCATAAGCCTTCCAAGGGATGCAGCCGTTATTCCCTTGCCAAGTCCCGAGACCACGCCTCCGGTCACAAACACATATTTGACGCACATAAAGCCCTCCTCACGTATATCTTTTCGGACATGTGTTCCTCTCAGACATAAAACAGCATCTCTTCATAAGTAGTATAGGGAAGATAGCCCTCCGGCAGAAGCGGCTCTGCTGCATCTGCTGTCTTTCTTATCTCATCCATATCTAAAAGAACCGTATCGTGATAGAATCTGGCCTGTTCGATATCGGCTTCCATACTCTCAGCTTTCTCAGTGTCTTCAGTAAGCTTTTCCGTAAGCTTTATCACCTCATCATAATACCCTGAAAGCCTACCTATCAGTTCTGTCTGACTCTCACATCCTTTTTCTATACCAAGCTGCTTCCTTTTCAGTACCGATTCCGTAAGGTCATCAACATATGAAATAAGCGCCGGGGCAAACTGTTTAAGGATCATGTCCCTAAGCGTCAGAGCCTCGATATGAAGTGTCTTTGTGTAGTTTTCTATTCTTATCTCGTATCTTGAATCAAGCTCGGTCTTGGAATAGATGCCATGCTTTATAAACATCTTCACGTTCTTTTCCGCAATAAGCGCAGGCATGGCATCGGGGGTTGATCTAAGATTATAAAGACCCCTCTTTTCTGCTTCCTTTACCCATTCTTCGGTATATCCGTTACCATTGAATATTATCCTCTTATGCTTGATTATCGTATCTTTCACAAGAGCGTGAACAGCTTCATCCATATCCGCTTCGCTCACATCCTTAAGCTTTTCATAAAACTCACTGAGAGCTTCCGCAACTGCAGTATTGAGCATTATGTTGGGGCCTGCTATTGAAACGCTGGAGCCTAAAGATCTGAATTCGAACTTATTCCCCGTAAAGGCAAAAGGCGAGGTACGGTTTCTGTCGGTTGTATCCTTCATGAAATGAGGAAGGACTTTTGCTCCTATATCAACCTTTACCTTCTCAACTTTTCCGAAGTACTCGTCATTTTCAATCGCTTCTATAACTCCTGTCAGCTCATCTCCCAGGAATATTGAAATGATGGCAGGAGGCGCCTCATTTGCCCCAAGTCTGTGATCATTTCCCGCGCTTGCAACTGAAAGGCGCAGAAGATCCGCGTATTCATCCACAGCCTTTATTACCGCCGAAAGGAAGATAAGAAACTGTGTGTTCTCAGCCGGCGTCTTCCCGGGATTAAGCAGGTTTTCCCCGGTATTTGTTGTAAGCGACCAGTTATTATGCTTACCGGATCCATTGATCCCGGCAAAAGGCTTTTCGTGAAGAAGACATACGTATCCATGCCTTTCGGCCACCATTTTCATAACCTCCATTGTTAGCTGGTTATGATCCACCGCTACGTTTGTGGTATCAAATACCGGCGCAAGCTCATGCTGACAGGGGGCTACCTCATTATGCTTCGTCTTTGCAGGGATCCCCAGTTTCCAAAGCTCCTCATCAAGGTCATGCATGAACTCGGCAACCCTGGTTCTTAAATTCCCGAAGTAATGATCATCCATCTCCTGTCCCTTTGGTGCCGGAGCGCCGAGCAGTGTCCTGCCGGTGAATATAAGATCCTTTCTCTTCTTGTAGTCCTCTTTATCGATCAGGAAATATTCCTGTTCGGGTCCTACGGTTGTGATAACGTTTGTCACGTCCTTATTCCCGAGAAGCCTTAAGATCCTTACCGCCTCTTTGCTTATGGCATCCATGGATCTTAAGAGCGGGGTCTTTTTATCCAAGGCTTCACCGCTGTACGAACAGAATGCCGTTGGAATATAAAGGGTCTTGTCTTTTATGAACGCGGGACTTGTGGGATCCCAGGCTGTGTAACCTCTCGCTTCGAAGGTTGCCCTTATTCCTCCCGACGGAAAGCTTGATGCATCAGGCTCACCCTTTACAAGCTCCTTACCGGAAAACTCCATGATCACTTCTCCCCCGCCTACGGGACAGATAAAGCTGTCATGCTTTTCAGCCGTATAACCCGTCATGGGCTGGAACCAGTGGGTAAAATGTGTGGCGCCGTTTTCAACCGCCCACTCCTTCATGGCTACGGCAACGGCATTTGCAACATCAAGTTCAAGATGAGTGTTATTATCGATGGTCTTTCTCAGTGCCTTATACATATCGTGGGGAAGCTTATCCCTCATGATCTTATCTCCGAAAACAAGGCTTCCGTATAACTCTGGTATCGTCTTTTCCATGTCTTTCCTCCTTACCTATCCTTCAGTCTTCAATCCCTTCAGCATCAGAAAATGCAATAAAAAAAGCGCCTCGGACTCTCGTCCAAAGCGCCTTTGCTCTTTACGGTGACTAACTATAAACCCATTCCCGCCGCTTGTCAATAACTTGTTTTATATAGTAAACGACAAAACTCTTTTCGTTTTGTCGTTTACTGCGCCGGATTTTGGCCGCTGAAAGCGGCATATTTCCTTGCAAAATCCGGGCGCATCCGCCGGAGGCTTTATAGTAAGCGAAATTATTTATTTCGCTTA
>JAFPZU010000136.1 GCA_017417105.1 Lachnospiraceae bacterium
GGTCGCATCTATTTCGTCACCCTTTTCAAGGTAATCAAGGATCACCGTGTCCTCTATAAGCCTCGTGGCGTCCAGAGAACGCACCTCGTAGGCTATCTCCCTGAATTTATTGCCGAATTTTTCTATGTGGATATCAAGGCTTCTGTCCTCGTTTAAGGGCGTAAGGGTGCCACGGTACATATTTGGCTCCGTCTTTCCCTTCATGCCGTACATCCGGTTTATCTCCCGGCCGTCTGCTACGACTGTTACTACAGGGAAAGTCGCTTCTTCCATTTCTACCGTCATGTCCGTGGTTCCGCGGTTCATGTATGAACTTATGATAAACAGCGATATCAGAAAGGAGGTTATGAATATCGCTGCTTTGATCAGGGTGGTTTTCATATGATAAAGGTTTGTCCGGCCGGAGTTACGGGAAAAGTTTTAATCACGCATCTTCTTCCCCGCGCTCTTCCTCTTCGCGGCGTTCTTCCTCTTCGCGGCGTTCTTCTTCCTCGCGACGCTCTTCTTCCTCGCGGCGCTCTTCTTCCTTGCGGCGCTCTTCTTCCTCGCGGTCTTCCTCGTCTTCGTATTCTATGATTTCCGGTTCTTCCTCTTCTATCTGCTCTTCTTCGTCATCTGATTCTTTCGGAGGTTTGGCGTCTTCCAGGGTTTCGTCGGCGGTGCCGTAACCGGAATACTTGCCGGTCCAGTACAGATAGAATACATGATGTCCTATTATGGTTCCCTTTATACCGGGCACTATGGTCCTGAAGAACAGGCATTCTCCTATGTTATTCTCTCCTGACATAGCTGCCCTTGCAGCTTTATAGCACTCTGAGTTTGCGCCCTGAGAAAGGACTATGGCAAATCTTCCGCTGGATACAGGCTCAAACTGTCCGCTCTGGTAAATTACTCCGGTTATGGTATTGGGGAAAGCTCCGCTCATTACACGGTTCATGACTACCGCACCTACCGCCACTTTTCCGGCCCAGGGTTCTCCACCGGCTTCACACTGTATAAGGGCTGCCAGCATATCTTCTTCCCCTGCCCCAATGGAAACCTCACTTAAGGAGCGCTTGGCCATCTGCTGGGAGCGCCTGGCCAGCTCTTCTTCTTTTTTAAGCTGTTCCTTCAAGGCACTTACGGTATTCCTTGCCGCTATGAGCTTTGCTTCATAGGCCAGAGCCTCTGCTTCCGCAACGGAGATCTCCCCTGCGTAGGCAGTAATGGAGTTCTTGGTATTGTCAACCAGCTCCTTAACCTTATTCTGCTCTGCTGCGGCATCTTCCTTTAAGGAATCAAGGTTTTCCTTTTCTTCTATAAGGATCTCCTTTTTCCTCTTAATATCCTTAACGTTCTCCTGATAGCGCTGCAGCATTTCCTGGTCATACTGGTTTACTCTTGAAATGTACTCCGCCCTGTTTAGGAAATCACTGAAGCTCGTTGTCTGCATAAAAAGTTCCAGGTAGCTCTCCGTCCCCTTTTCGTACTGGGTGCGGATCCTGGCTTTTATGTATTTATACTGGTCCTTTGCGTTCTGCTCCGCTTCATCAAGGGCGTCTTCCGTATCACGTATCTCCTGCTCCTTACGGCTTATATCTTCCTCTATGCCGTAAAGCTTATCTGACACGTCCTCCAGCTTGTCATTTAAGTCATTTAAGTTATTCTTCAGCTCAACCTGGGTATCCTTAAGATCCGAGATACGGTCGCTGGTCTCATCCAGTTTATCCTCCGTATCCTCCTCAGTCTTCTTTGCTTCCTCCAGCTTTTCGGAGGTGCTTTTTTCTGCCAGCACCATTACTGCCCCCGGGCCGCTTAAGGAAAGGCTTAGGGACAATGAAAGGATAAAGATTGTTATTTTCTTGAAAATCCGGTCAATGCTCAAATATTAAGATCCTCTATTTCATTTATCCTGCGTACATGGCGCTCTCCTCCGGAGAATTCCTCCGAAAGGAAGGTGTCTACTATGGACACCGCGAGGCCGGGGCCTGTGATATTTGCCCCAAGTGCCAGGATATTTGCATCATTATGCTGCCTTGTCATCTTTGCCATGTGGTCATTGGTGCAAAGCGCTGCCCTGATTCCCGGCACCTTGTTTGCGGAAATGGATATCCCGATGCCGGTGGTACAGATAACTATGCCAAAATCCGCTTCATGTCCCGCTACTGCTTTTGCTACTGCGTGGCCGTAAACCGGGTAATCGCAGGATTCTTTGTTATAGCAGCCAAGATCCTTTACTTCATGTCCCAGTTCCTTAATGTGGGGGATCAGAAATTCCTTCAAGTCAAAACCACCGTGGTCGGCACCTATTGCTATCTTCATATCTTCCCTCCTAACTATTATGTCATTCGGAAGGCGTAAGCCTGAAGAATCTTCTCTCCGGGGGAAAGATCCTTCGCTTCCACTCGCCGTGGAGGCATCCAACATCAAAGATGTTGGATAAGGCTCAGGATGACAGTTCTGCGTCTATTATCTTCCTGCCGGCGGCTCTTACGAGGCGGTTCATTATCGCCGCTCCAAGCCCCGGTATACTGAATTCCTCGGAGTAGATGACCTCTATTCCGTTATCATCCATCTCCCTTAGGACTTTAAAAAGATTCCTTGCGATCTCATCTGCGCTGTCTCCGGAACCTAAGGTAAGGATAA
>JAFPZU010000019.1 GCA_017417105.1 Lachnospiraceae bacterium
CGTAGCCCGCTACGACTCCTTCCTCCGCCTAGCATCTGACGACAATCTGGCATTTTAACTAAAAGAGTCATTGAAACGCTCCACTAGCGAAATACAAGCGTTATTATAACGCATAGGCGGATTATGGTCAAATGTTTTAATTTTTATCTCACTATGATAGACTTATCCCATGTATTTCAGCAAAAGAACGCATTTATTATCATACGCCATAATGGCATCGGCCGTGATACGGCTTTTGGGGGCTGTATCGGAATCCTTTGTCCGGATGCTTGTAAGGAACAGCATCGCGATAGCTCCGGACATGATGGATTCGACGCTCTGGAAGGTACAGATAATCTGCTCCTTTATTCAGATAATCCTTATGAGTATTGCTTTCATGTTCTCCTGGAGAAAGCTTCAGAAACTGAAAGGTATAATCAATGAGGAGGACAGGGATGAGCTCGGAAGGCTTCAGGAGGAGTTTTTAGGGGAGCATCTTTCATCTCTTTCGGCGCTGGCTGTGGGACAGCTGATACAGATCTGGGCCGTAATAATGGTGGGAGCGGAGTGCATCTACTGTATGGTGTCCGTAACCTACAGACAGTTTACTTCCGAGCTCATGCTGCTTGCCATGGGAGGAGCGGACTACACATCTTTCGTTTCAGTCTATAATATGACCCACGGCTTCAAGTATCTGGAGATCCTTACGGCAATACTGCTGGGGGTGATAATGACCGGGATATTCTTAAACGACAGATATCTGAAGGCAGTGGCAGTGCTGATAGCCGTATGCTTTCTTCTTGCCTTCAGCTTTTTCCAGATGCAGACCATAGTGTTTTCGGGGAAATATATAGGGATAGTCTGGACCTCGGTTATATTCCATTTCACGGAGACAATAGGAATGTTCATCTTGTCGCTCTATCTGTCAAAACACTACAGAGGACTGTAGGATGCAATTATTACACACGACTTCGCTGAAGTACAACACGTACGAAATTGAACGGTGACAGACGTAACATATTAGTGTAGAATAAGCAAAAACGTCTGAGCTGTAAGGATGGGAGGATTATATGAATTATAACAGCACAAGGAATAAAGGAATAAGACTTACGGCATCGGAAGCCATACTTAAGGGACTGTCCGATGACGGAGGACTTTTTGTTCCGGAGAGCATACCGAAGCTTGAAAAGAGCATGAGAGAGCTTTCGGAGCTTGATTATAAAGAGCTTGCTTTCGAGGTCATGCATCTTCTGCTTGATGACTTTACGGAAGAGGAGCTGAAAAAATGCATTGAAAGAGCCTACGGAGATAACTTCGATGATGAGGAGATTGTTCCCATGAGCTTTGCGGATGGGACGTATTATCTTGAGCTTTATCATGGTCCTACCATAGCCTTCAAGGATATGGCGCTGCAGATCCTGCCTCATCTTCTGACAACGGCGGCAAAAAAGAACGGCGTAAGTGATGAGATCGTTATTCTTACTTCAACTTCCGGAGATACAGGGAAGGCTGCAATGGCAGGTTTTGCGGATGTGCCGAACACCAGGATAATGGTGTTTTTCCCTGACGGAGGGGTGTCTGATGTGCAAAGACTGCAGATGGTGACCCAGAAGGGACAGAACGTATCGGTAGTAAGCGTTAAGGGAAATTTTGACGACTGTCAGACCGGGATGAAGAAAATCCTGCAGGATGCCTCCTTTAAGGAGGAGATCACATCGAAGGGATTCCGTTTTTCAAGCGCCAACTCCATAAACATAGGGAGACTTGTCCCCCAGATCGTTTACTACGTTTACGCTTACTGCAATCTTTTAAGGAACGAAAAGATATCCGAAGGGGATAAGATAAATATCTGTGTTCCTACCGGAAACTTCGGAAACATACTGGCAGCATATCTTGCGAAGAAGATGGGTGTTCCTATCGATAAGCTTATCTGTGCTTCAAATAAGAATAATGTCCTTACGGATTTCTTTGAAACCGGGGTTTATGACAGAAGGCGTGATTTTCATCTCACAATGAGTCCTTCCATGGATATCCTGATATCAAGCAATCTGGAGAGACTTATTTATTTCATATCAGACTGTGACGACAAGGTTACATCAGATATGATGTCAAAGCTTTCCGAAGAAGGAAGATATGAGATTACGGACAGGATGAGAGAGGGGCTTTCGGATTTCCTCGCAGGATACGCTTCAGAGGAGGAGACCGCAGGGGAGATCAAGCGGGTTTATTCAGATACCGGATACCTTATAGATACTCACACCGCGGTGGCATCAGCGGTCGCATTTAAGCTTAAGGAGGAGGGAAAGCTAAGCGATGCGCCGTTAGTTACGGCATCCACGGCATCTCCTTATAAATTTGCAAGGAACATCGTTTTAGCTCTTAAACCCGGTGAAGATTTCGGAAAGCTTAATGACCTTCAGATGGTGGATGAGCTTGAAAAGCTTACCGAGATGCCTGAACCTTCCGCTATCCGCGAGATAAGGGAAGCAAAGATAAGGCATGATAAGCTTATCGCCATGGAGGATATGAAGGCTGCTGTTGCTGAATTTTTAAATTGAAAGAGGAAACAGATGAATAAGGAAGAACTTGTAAAACTTGCGGATAAGGCCAGGGAAAATTCATATTGCCCGTATTCGAATTATTCCGTAGGTGCCGCACTTTTAACAAAAGAGGGTAAGGTCTATACAGGATGCAATATAGAAAATGCTTCCTATCCTGTAGGGATCTGCGCTGAACGCACGGCATTTTGCAAGGCAGTCAGTGAGGGTGAAAGAGAGTTTTCTGCCATTGCGATAGCAGGCGGTCCTAAAGGACATGCTCCCGAAGATGCCTATCCCTGCGGACTTTGCAGGCAGTTCATGAATGAATTTACGGATGCTTCTGATTTTGAAGTCCTTGTGGTCCATAGCGATATGAGCTTTTCAACCCATAAGCTTTATGAACTTCTTCCGCATTCTTTCGGTCCTCATTCTCTGGACAATACCAAAAACCTTGAATAAGACGGGTATTTATGCTATTGTAGGGCTTCCATGAAAACGAAGAAGCGCTATATTAGAAAAATAACCGCAGTCATACTCACAATGCTGGCTTTTGTTTTTTTTGTGAGTTTTTCGGTGACCGCTACCTCAACGGTCATTGATTCGAATGTGGTCATAGTAAACGATGACGGAAAAAAGGTCGCTGTAGCAAAAGCGGATATCATGAACACGGATACCTCCGGCGAGGAAGACTCCGGAGAGGATGTTGAGGAGGAGGCAGTGGCTATAGGAGATGAAGATCTGGAGCGTATCGCCTGGCAGTCCCAGAAAGCTGCGGAAGATTTTAACAGAAGAAACGGAGCCGGCGCGGATTCCGATATCCTTATAGAAGATAAAGACGGGAATCTTATAAATCCCTCTTTTTCTGACGACTGGTCTCTGATCCTTATCAATAAGGATCACCTGATACCCGATGATTATTCCTTTGAGCTGGCAACCATAACCGACAAGGTCAAATCCGATGTGCGCTGTGCCAGACCTTTGGTAAACATGATAAGAGCTGCCAAGGAAGACAACGTATACCTTTATGTGGCTTCTCCTTTCAGGGATCTTCAGAGACAGACTTATGTCTTTGAAAGAAAGGTAAAATCCATAATGGAAGAAGGCTATGATTATGATGAGGCCTATGAAATGGCAGCCGAGGTCGTTGCGCCTCCCGGAACCTCCGAGCATCAGATAGGGCTTGCCTTTGATTTCGTCTGTGACGGCTATTGGAAGCTGGATGAGGGCTTCGCTGATACGGACGGCGGTAAATGGCTTAAGGAAAATGCCCCGGATTACGGTTTTATTCTAAGGTATCCGAAGGGCAAAGAGAATATCACAAAGATCGAATTTGAACCCTGGCACTACAGGTATGTCGGAGTGGATGCCGCAAAGGAAATGCAAAGACTGTCTCTTACGCTTGAAGAATATGATGAACTTATAGGACTGGTATGATGAAGGGATATACGCTATTAAAAAAAGACGGAAGGGCTAAACGGGGGCGTCTTGCTACGGTACACGGTACTGTGGAGACGCCTGTTTTCATGAACGTCGGTACCGTGGGAGCCATAAAGGGGGCAGTTTCTACAGAGGATCTTAAGGAGATCGGATGCCAGATAGAGCTTTCAAATACGTATCACCTTCATGTAAGGACTGGCGATGAGACGATAAAGAAGCTTGGCGGACTGCATAAGTTCATGGTATGGGATCGGCCGATCCTTACGGATTCCGGCGGATTTCAGGTGTTCTCCCTGGCAACATTAAGAAAGATAAAGGAAGAGGGAGTGACCTTTGCTTCCCATGTCGACGGTCACAAGATCTTCATGGGGCCTGAGGAGAGCATGAGGATACAGTCAAATCTTGGTTCCACCATAGCCATGGCCTTTGACGAGTGTCCGGATGCAAGATCTGAAAGAGGATATGTGGAGGATTCGGTGGCGCGTACCGAAAGGTGGCTTGTAAGATGCAAGGCTGAGCTTGAAAGACTTAATAAGCTGCCTGATACCGTAAACCCGGATCAGATGCTTTTTGGCATAAATCAAGGAGCGGTCTTTGATGATATAAGGATTGAAAACGCAAAAAAGATAAGGGAACTTGACCTTGACGGGTATGCCATAGGCGGGCTGGCGGTAGGAGAGACGCATGAGGAGATGTATCATATCCTTGACGTTACAATACCGCATCTCCCGGAGGATAAGCCTGTGTATCTTATGGGAGTAGGCACACCGTTAAATATAGTGGAGGCGGTATACAGGGGAGTTGATTTCTTCGACTGCGTTTATCCTTCAAGAAACGCCAGACATGGTCAGCTCTATACCCATCAGGGGAAATTCAACATTAAAAATGCGGCCTACATAGAAGATATGAGACCGATAGAAGAGGGATGTCAGTGTCCTGCCTGCAGAAAATACAGCAGAGCCTACATAAGACATCTGATTAAAGCCGGAGAGATGCTGGGATTAAGACTCTGTGTCCTGCATAATCTCTATTTTTACAATCACCTTATGGAAGAGATAAGAAATGCCATAGATGAGGGGCGGTTTGAAAGCTTTCGGAAGGAGTTTATCTCGGGCTACGAAATAAATTGAATAATAAAATATCATTTGGTATAATGCTTTCTATTGTAATTCAATAAAGAATCTTGGAGGGATCATGGATATTTTACTTACAGGAGCAGCGGGAGCGGCACAGGGACTTGGCGGTACGGGCACCATAGTCACTGTGATCTACATTGTGGCTATAGTGGCCTTTCTTTATTTCATTATGATAAGACCTCAGCGGAAGGAGCAGAACCGCATGAAAGAAATGCTGTCTTCGCTTGATGTAGGCGACAGTGTTTGTACTACCAGCGGTTTTTACGGCATAGTCATCGATGTCACTGACGATACCGTTATAGTTGAGTTCGGCAATAATAAAAACTGCCGCATACCCATGAAGAAGGAGGCTATAGTCCAGATCGAAAAGCCTGAGGAAGCTTCAGATACAGACAAGAAAAAGAAATGAGCAAAGAATATAAAATAGGCGTGATAAGAGGAGACGGCATTGGACCCGAGATCGTAAAAGAAGCGGTCAAGGTTCTTGATGCTGTTTCTGCTAAATATGACTTTTCACTAAAATACACAGATATTGATATGGGAGGCTGCTCCATAGACAAATACGGAGTCCCCTTAACTGAAGAGGCTGTTGAAACTGCCAAAGCCATGGACGCTGTGCTTATGGGCTCCATAGGAGGGGATGCAAAGACCTCTCCCTGGTATAAGCTGGAGCCGCAGAAGAGACCTGAAGCCGGGATACTCGGGATAAGAAAGGCTTTGAATCTTTTTGCCAACTTAAGGCCTGCCATGCTCTATGAGGAGCTGAAAAATGCCTGTCCCCTTAAGGAAGAGACCGCTGATAAAGGGTTTGACCTTATTATAGTCAGGGAACTGACGGGAGGTCTTTATTTCGGAGAAAGATCCACGAAAGCCATAGACGGAATCGAAACCGCGGTTGATACTCTTTCCTACAATGAGAACGAAATAAGAAGGGCTGCGATAAAGGCCTTTGATATAGCCATGAAGCGCCGCAAAGCCGTAACTTTGGTGGATAAGGCAAATGTCCTTGATTCCTCAAGGCTTTGGAGGAAGGTTACAGAGGAGGTATCAAAGGATTATCCTGAAGTAGCCTTTGATGTGATGCTGGTTGATAACTGCGCGATGCAGCTTGTAAAGGATCCTGCCCAGTTTGATGTGGTGCTGACTGAGAATATGTTCGGTGACATCCTGTCAGATGAGGCGGCGATAATAACAGGGTCCATCGGCATGCTTCCAAGTGCTTCACTTAATGATACTAAATTCGGACTTTATGAGCCTTCCGGCGGATCCGCACCGGACATTGCCGGAAAGAATATCGCAAATCCCATTGCCACCATATTGTCTGCCGGAATGATGCTTCGCTACAGTCTGGATCAGGATAAGGCAGCCGATGCCATAGAAGATGCAGTTAAGAAGGTATTAAAAGAGGGCTGCAGGACGGGTGATATCATGTCCGATGGCTGCAAAAAAGTTAATACCGATGAGATGGGAGATCTTATCGTAAAGTGTCTGGCCTGAAGTATCCAGGATAAGGAATATCAGACCGGATAATACGGAATTTTGACAGGAGGTTCTTTAATATGCTCAGTGATAACGTAAAGCTCGGCGATGAACATGCGCCTCACAGAAGTCTGTTTAATGCCCTTGGGTTCACCGGGGAAGAGATGAAAAAGCCCATGATCGGGATAGTAAGCTCATATAACGAGATAGTTCCGGGGCACATGAATATTGACAAGATAGTGGAAGCGGTTAAATTAGGGGTTGCCGAAGCAGGCGGAATGCCTGTAGTCTTCCCCGCGATAGCTGTCTGTGACGGTATTGCTATGGGGCACATAGGAATGAAATATTCCCTTGTAACCCGTGATCTTATCGCTGATTCCACGGAATGCATGGCAAAGGCGCATCAGTTTGACGGTCTTGTCATGATACCCAACTGTGACAAGAATGTGCCCGGGCTTTTAATGGCTGCTGCAAGGGTTAATGTTCCCACGGTATTTGTATCGGGCGGTCCCATGCTTGCTGGACATGTGCACGGAAAAAAGACCTCGCTTTCTTCGATGTTTGAGGCTGTCGGCGCTAAAAAAGCCGGAAAGATAGATGAAGAGGAGCTTCGTTATTATGACGAGCATACCTGTCCTACCTGCGGCTCCTGCTCCGGCATGTATACAGCAAATTCCATGAACTGCCTTACGGAGGCCATCGGAATGGGTCTTCGCGGCAACGGCACAATCCCTGCCGTATATTCAGAGCGTATAAGGCTTGCAAAGAAGGCAGGCTATGCCGTTATGGAAATGTTGAAAAACAATATAAGACCCAGGGATATAATGACAAAGGAAGCTTTCATGAATGCCCTTACGGTTGATATGGCCTTAGGCTGTTCGACAAATACCATGCTTCATCTTCCGGCCATAGCCCATGAGGCAGGTATAGAGCTTAACATGGAAATAGCAAACGAGGTATCCGACAGGACGCCGAACCTCTGTCACCTTGCTCCCGCGGGCCACACCTATATGGAAGATCTTAATGAGGCAGGCGGCGTTTATGCCGTCATGAACGAGCTTTCAAAGAAGAATCTTCTTAACCTTGACTGTATTACTGCTACCGGAAAGACCGTTGGGGAGAACATTGCCGGTGTGATAAACCGCAATACCGATGTAATAAGAAGCATTGATGATCCTTTCATGGCTGAAGGGGGAATAGCGGTACTGAAGGGAAATATCGCTCCGGACACAGGTATAGTAAAGCGTTCTGCCGTAGCGCCGGAAATGATGGTGCATTAAGGTCCTGCAAGGGTATTTGACTGTGAAGAAGATGCAATAAAAGCTATCTATGACGGAAAGATAAATAAAGGCGATGTAGTCGTAATAAGATACGAGGGTCCCAAGGGAGGACCCGGCATGAGGGAGATGCTTAATCCCACCTCTGCTATAGCCGGAATGGGACTTGGTGAGAGCGTAGCCCTTATTACCGACGGAAGATTTTCGGGAGCTTCAAGGGGAGCATCCATCGGGCATGTATCTCCGGAAGCCGCAGTGGGCGGTCCCATAGCTCTTATTGAAGAGGGAGATATAATAAAGATCGATATTCCGGCAAACAGTCTTAATGTCGATGTACCGGATGAGGTGTTAAAAGAGCGCAAGGCCAAGTGGCAGCCGAGGCCAGCAAAGGTAAGTGACGGCTATCTTTCAAGATATGAAAAGATGGTCACCAGCGGCAACCGCGGCGCAATACTGGAGATATAAGATATTATTCCAAGGAGCTTATTATGGTTTTAAACGGATCAGAAATCGTTATCGAGGTATTGAAAGAGGAGGGCGTAGATACCGTATTCGGGTATCCGGGAGGTACCATCCTCAACATATATGATGCACTGTATAAGCATAAGGATGAGATACACCATGTGCTTACCTCCCATGAACAGGGAGCGAGCCACGCGGCGGACGGATATGCAAGAAGCACCGGAAAGGTCGGAGTCTGTATGGCTACCTCCGGACCCGGAGCAACGAACCTTGTTACCGGAATAGCGACTGCTTTCATGGATTCCGTTCCCATGGTGGCTATTACAGCGAATGTTGGCATAAGCCTTCTTGGCAAGGATACCTTCCAGGAGGTTGATATAGTGGGCGTTACCATGCCCATAACCAAGCATGGTTTTATTGTAAAGAATGTTAATGATATAGCAGATACCTTAAGACGCGCCTTTAAGATAGCAAGATCAGGACGTCCGGGGCCTGTTATCGTGGATATTACAAAAAATGCGACTTCTGATGAGTGTGAGTATATCCCGAAGACTCCCGTAAGACCGGACAGAAGGAAATTCGATCATTATACGGATGAGGATCTTAAAGCCGTAGCCGATATGATAAACAAATCCGAAAAGCCATTTATCTATGTAGGCGGGGGAGCCGTGATCTCCGGAGCCTATAATGAAGTACGTGCTCTTGCAGAAAAAATTGACTGTCCTGCAGGAGACTCACTTCTTGGCAAGGGCGTTATGGATGCCCGTGATCCCCATTATACAGGAATGATAGGAATGCACGGAACCAAGACCTCAAATAAGGCGGTAAGCGAGTGTGACATGCTTCTGACCCTGGGAGCCAGGTTTTCCGATCGTGTTACGGGTAACGTGAACACCTTCGCGGATAAGGCAGATATCATACATATAGATATAGATGATGCCGAGGTTAATAAGAACGTAGCAACCGATGCCCATATAGTGGGAGACTTAAAGAATGTTTTAACAGACCTCCTGCCTCTTATCAAAGAGAAGAAGCATAAGGAATGGAATGAGTTGATAGACGGCTATAAAAAGGACTTTCCTCTTTCCTATCCTGAGGACAGGCTCACCTGTCAGTATGTACTGGAAAGACTTGATGCGCTTACTGATTCAAATGCGATCGTATCTACCGATGTAGGACAGCATCAGATGTGGACAGCTCAGTATTATAAGTTCCGTTCTCCAAGGCAGCTTTTAACCTCAGGGGGCCTCGGAACCATGGGATACGGCCTGGGAGCTTCAATAGGAGCCAAGGTTGCAAATCCTGAGCGTGTAGTAGTTAATGTTGCGGGAGACGGCTGCTTCAGGATGAACTGCAACGAGCTTATGACTGCTGCCAGAAACAGTCTTCCAATCATTGAGCTTGTGATAGATAACCGCGTTCTTGGCATGGTGAGGCAGTGGCAGAATCTTTTCTACGGTAAAAGGTATTCAAATACCATCCTTGAGGATGAGACTGATTATTGCAAACTGGCTGAAGCGATGGGCTGTGAGTCCTACAGGATAGAGAGCAGGGATCAGGTGGACGAGATACTTAAAAAAGCGCTTGAAGCTAAAAAGCCTGTCCTTATTGACGTAGTGATACACGAAGACGACAAGGTCTTCCCCATGGTATCTCCCGGCGGAAGCGTGGCAGATGCCTTTGATGAATCAGATCTGTAGGAAACATTATTTCATTTATATTTATTTTTGGAGGAGAACATTATGAAGAGAGTCTACAATTTTTCGGCAGGACCTTCAATGCTTCCCATGGAAGTTTTGGAGACGGCAAGGGATGAGATGCTTGATTACAAAGGATCAGGCCAGTCTGTCATGGAGATGTCCCACAGATCAAAGGTCTATGATGAGATAATAAAAACGGCAGAGGCTGACTTCAGGGAGGTCGCCGGAGTGCCTGATAATTACAAGGTCTTATTCCTTCAGGGCGGAGCCTCAACACAGTTTGCAATGATCCCCATGAACCTTATGAAGAACAAGGTGGCGGATTATATCGTTACCGGTCAGTGGGCAAAAAAAGCCTGGCAGGAAGCAGGAAACTTCGGAACAGCCAATAAGATCGCTTCGTCAGAAGACAAAACCTTTTCCTATATTCCGGATGTTTCGGATCTTCCCATAAGCGAGGATGCCGATTATGTCTATATCTGCCAGAACAATACGATCTACGGTACCAGATACAAAGAGCTTCCCAATACCAAGGGTAAGATCCTTGTTTCCGATGTGTCTTCGATGTTCCTGTCAGAGCCTCTTGATATCACAAAGTACGGCATCATGTACGGAGGAGTTCAGAAGAATGTGGGTCCTGCAGGTGTCACTATCGTTGTGATAAGAGAGGATCTTATTACCGAGGATGTACTTCCCGGAACTCCTACAATGCTTAAATACAAGACCCATGCGGATAATGATTCACTTTATAACACGCCTCCCGCATACAATATCTACGTCTGCGGTCTGGTCTTCAAGTGGCTTAAAAAACTGGGCGGTCTTACCGAGATGAAGAAGATCAATGAGGAAAAGGCGGAAGTGCTCTATGATTATCTGGATGCTTCTAAACTTTTTAAGGGTACGGTGGAAAAGGAGTACCGCTCACTTATGAATGTGCCTTTTGTAACGGAGTCTGATGAGCTTAATAAGAAGTTTGTCAGCGAAGCTGAAGCGGAGGGCTTTGTAAACCTTAAGGGACACCGCAGCGTTGGAGGCATGAGGGCATCCATCTACAACGCAATGCCGATAGAAGGCGTTAAAAAGCTTGTGGAATTCATGGATAAGTTCGAAAAGGAAAACGGCTGAGCGGAAAGCTGAAACAGCATTTTAATGAACAGTTACCTTGTTTAAGGTGGTTTATATCAGGAGGATATGATGTTTAAGTATAATTGTCTTAATAATATAGCGAAGGTCGGGCTTGACAGCTTTGACGGAAACTTTGTCGCCGTTGATGATATAAAGGATGCGGACTGCGCGCTGGTTCGAAGCGCTTCCATGCATGAAATGGAGCTTCCCGAAAACCTGCTTGCCATAGCAAGAGCCGGAGCGGGAGTAAACAATATCCCCCTGGATAAATGCGCGGAGAAAGGTATAGTCGTTTTCAATAC
>JAFPZU010000137.1 GCA_017417105.1 Lachnospiraceae bacterium
AAAAGGGATGCCTACCAAGAACTCGACCTATGACGTGCATATCTGCAAGCTGACCAAGAAAGCGCAGATCCAGAATTTTTCAATGCATACGCTCAGACATACCTTCGCAACAAGGTGTATCGAGGCGGGTATGCGTCCGAAGACTCTCCAGCAGATCCTCGGGCATTCGAGCATCAATATAACTATGAACCTGTATGTGCATGTAACAGACGAGGAAAAAACCAAAGAAATGCTGAAGTTTGAAGAGTATTCCATTAAGATGGCGTAAATGGCGTAAAGCCAGACAGACTTTGGCAGACAAATGCCCAATAGAAACAATAGTCAGGACGATGGCGTAAAATGGCGTAAGACTGTATAGGATCTCCATATAAGTCATTATAAGCCGATATAAGTTGATAGCAGATGGCGTAAAAAATGGCGTAAAATGCCAGGCCAAAGTCCGGAAACACTTGAAAATAAAGGAGATATGAAAAAATATGAAACTGGGAATCGTAGGGCTCCCTAATGTGGGGAAGAGTACGCTTTTTAATTCAATAACGAAGGCAGGGGCGGAGGCGGCTAATTTTCCGTTCTGTACCATAGACCCAAATATCGGGGTGGTTCCCGTGCCGGATGAGAGAGTGGATAAGCTTGGAGAGATATATTCTTCAAAGAAGGTAACCCATGCGGTCATAGAGTTTGTTGATATAGCAGGTCTTGTAAAGGGGGCTTCGAAGGGAGAGGGACTTGGAAACCAGTTCCTTGCAAATATAAGGGAGACTGATGCCATCATCCATGTGGTGAGATGCTTTGAGGATCCCAATGTGGTTCATGTGGACGGATCCGTGGATCCCATAAGGGATATAGATACCATAAACGTTGAGCTTGAGATGGCGGATCTTGAAGTAGTGGAAAGACGTCTTGGCAAGGTAGGCAAGGTCGCCAAGGTTCAGAAGGAATACCAGAAGGAGGCGGCTTTACTTGAACGGCTTAAGGCGGCGCTTGAAGCGGGACAGCGCGCTGCCACCGTAGAAGCGGAAGATGAGGAAGAGGAGGCGCTGCTTAAGGGCTTCAGTCTGCTTACTTCAAAGCCTGTCATATATGCCGCAAATGTCAGCGAGGATGATCTGGCGGACGAGGGAGCTTCAAATGAGTATGTGAAGAAAGTCAGGGAATTTGCAAAAGAAGAGGGGTCGGGTGTCTATGTTATCTGCGCGAAGATAGAAGAGGAGATATCCGAGCTTGACGAAGAGGACAAGGCTATATTCCTTGAGGATCTGGGGCTTTCGGAGTCCGGACTTGATAAGCTTATAAAGGCAAGCTACGATCTTTTGGGACTCATATCTTTCCTTACCTGCGGTGAGGATGAGTCAAGAGCCTGGACCATAAAGAAGGGAACAAAGGCGCCGCAGGCTGCTGGCAAGATCCATACGGATTTTGAAAGAGGCTTCATAAAAGCGGAAGTCGTTCCTTATGATACCCTTATAGAATGCGGCTCCATGAATGCCGCAAAAGAGAAAGGGCTTGTGGGACAGGAAGGCAAGGAATATGTGGTCAAGGACGGCGATGTGGTCTTGTTCAAATTTAACGTATGAGCATGGACATCGGGGATATTTCCTTTCCAGGTCTTAATATTTATCTGCATAACGTACCAAAGAGTTTTTCGGTATTCGGCTTTACCATTGCGCTTTACGGAGTGGTGATAGCTATAGGGATAATGTGCGGCGTTCTTATTGCCTCCCATGACAGAAAGACGAGGGGGCTTGACGGCGATGCCATCTGGGATGCTGCAATCGTAGGCATACCCTGCGGGATAATAGGAGCCAGGATCTATTACGTTATCTTTGCCTGGGATTTCTATAAGAGCGCTCCGCTTCAGATCTTTAACTTAAGACAGGGCGGACTTGCAATCTACGGCGGGGTCATAGGCGCGATCCTTTCCTTATACATATACTGCAGGATCAAAAAGGTGGATTTCCCGGAATTGTGGGACTCGGTGGCACTGGGCTTTCTTGTGGGACAGGCTATCGGGAGATGGGGAAATTTCTTTAACAGGGAGGTTTTCGGAGGCTATACCGATAATATTCTGGCAATGAGGCTTCCGATAGAAGCCGTAAGGGCGAGGGATATCACTCCTGCCCTTGAAGCCACCATAGGGGCAGGAGAGAACTTCATTCAGGTTCATCCAACCTTCTTATATGAATCAATGTGGAACCTTGTCCTGCTGGCGCTTCTCTATGCCTACAGGAAGCACAAGAAATTCTCCGGAGAGATCATGTGCCTGTATCTTGCGGGTTACGGTATAGGAAGGGTATGGATAGAATCAATAAGGACGGATCAGCTCTATGTCACGGGAACGCATATCCCGGTATCGATAGTAGTGGCCCTTATAATGATCGTTCTGTCGCTGGGAACAGTCCTTTTCATGCGCATAAAAGTAACAAGAAAAGCAGCTGTTCAGAACCAGGGGGGTTCTGAACAGTTACACAAAAAAAGTGAATGAGATAAAAAAGATGAAAACACCCAATAAACACAAGATATAGTGCCGGCCATCCGGAATTGTATCAATATATAGCAAAGATGCACAAAAGACATGCCTTCAGAGGCATGTTTTTTTGTGCATCTTTTCAAATTTGTGCTTGATTTTGTGGGTGAAATGGGATAATATAATCATGCAAGTGGTAAAAAGTGGGTCGAAAACCCATGAAAGTGGTTAAAAGTGGTGAATTTCCGGAAATGTTCATTGGCGAATATAACCATACAATCGACGCAAAGGGACGGCTTATCGTCCCGGCTAAATATCGTGATAACCTGGGAGAGCATTTCTATGTCACAAAGGGACTCGATGGATGTCTTTTCGTATACGACGAGGCGGATTTTGAGACACTGAAGGACAAGATACTTGCTCTCCCCCTCTCCAATAAAGAAAGCCGCACCATATCAAGATTCTTCCTTGGCTCCGCGCAGGACGGTGAGTTTGACAAGCAGGGCAGGATACTGGTATCGGCACCGTTAAGGGAACATGCAGGGCTTGTTAAAGACGTGGTGCTTGTGGGTGTGGGAAACCATATAGAGATCTGGAGCAAGGAAAAGTATGAGGCATCAGAGGAGAGCTTTGATGCGGATGCCGTAGCACTGAAGCTGGAGGAGCTCGGCCTCTCATTATGACGGACTTTGAACACATACCGGTACTTGCGGATGAACTTATTGATTCGCTTAACATAGTACCGGAGGGAATATACGTAGACGGAACCGCAGGCGGCGGAGGACACTCATCCCTGATCGCTGAAAAGCTTTCGGGAAAAGGCAGACTGATAGCCATAGATCAGGATGAAGAAGCAATAGCCGCGGCGAAAGAGAAGCTTGAAAAATATGGTGACAGGGTCACTATCGTCCGGGATAATTTCCGGCACATAAAGTCCATTCTGGATGATCTCGGGATCATGGAGGTGAACGGGATCATCCTGGACATAGGCGTTTCTTCACATCAGTTAGACGATGCGAAAAGGGGCTTTTCCTATATGAAGGACGGCCCTTTGGATATGAGGATGGATCGTCAGTCATCGATAACGGCGGAAGACCTCGTTAGAGAGAGCACGGAGGAGGAGCTTACAGATATAATAAAAAGCTTCGGGGAAGAAAGATATGCAAAGCTTATTGCCCGTGCCATAGTAAAAAAAAGAAGCATCGTTCCAATAAAGACCACGCTGGAGCTTAAAGCCATAATCGAAGAAGCAGTACCCAAAAGGGCAGGAAATAACGGAAATCCTGCCATGAGGACGTTTCAGGCTTTGAGGATAGAAGTAAATCACGAACTGGATGCATTAAATGAAAGCCTTGATACGATGATAGATCTTCTTGCTCCGAAAGGGAGGATATCGGTAATAAGCTTTCATTCCCTGGAAGACCGGATAGTGAAGGAAAACTTCAAGAAGAATGAAGATCCCTGCACCTGTCCGCCGTCCTTTCCGGTCTGCGTTTGCGGCAATGTGAGCAAGGGAAGGCGGATAAATAAAAAAGCAATAACTGCGGGAGAAAAAGAACTGGAGGAGAATCCGAGATCGCACAGCGCGAAGCTTCGGACATTTGAAAAAGCATGAGAGAGTACGTAGTAGAAGGAAATACCGTAAGACAGCTGGAGAGGGATTACAGTCAGCCCTTTAACAAGCCTCTGTCAAAGGCTGCGATAAAGAACAGGGAGAAGGCTGCCCACATGAATGTGGGATATGTGGCATTTCTTCTTCTCATGGCAGTGGTGTTTTTCGGCGGCTGCACCATGTATATCAATTTAAGGAATGAGATCATCGAGAAGCAGAAAAGAGTGGAGAGCCTGCAGAGTCAGGTTGCTGCCTTAAAGCTTGCAAATGATGAAGAATATGATAGGATAATCGGTAACGTGGATATGGAGGAGATAAAGAAGATAGCGATGAACGAGCTCCATATGAAATACCCTGACTCAGGCCAGGTATCCGTTACGGAAAACAAAGATACGGATTACGTGAGACAGTATAAGGATATACCCACGGAATAAGAGAAAACCCCGGCGGGAGCTTCCTGCCTTAAAGATAGATTATGTCGAAAAATAAAAAAAGAAAGTTCACCTCCTCTATGCAAAAAAAGCTGGTAGTACTGTTTTTTATGGTGCTGCTGGCTTTTGCATATCTTATTATCCGGAGAGCGGGGATAAACAGGGACAACGGGGAGGCGTACAAAAAGCAGGTGCTGGCGCAGCAGTCCTACGACAGTACAACCCTTCCTTTTAAGAGAGGTTCAATAGAAGACAGGAACGGAACGGTCTTAGCCTATTCCGAAAAGGTCTACAACCTGATCGTGGACGCAAAGCTTCTCAGCGTTGACAAAGGGGTGCATATAGAGCCCACGCTGGATATCCTGAAAAAGTCCTTTGCGGAGCTTGATATCGATGAGATAAGAAGTTACGTAGAGAAAAACCCCGGCGCTTCCTATAAGAAGTACTTAAAGAGGATAGAGAGCAGCAGGGTAGAAAACTATAATAAATTCATGGAAGAGACCATTGCCGCAAACAATGAAAGACGTGATTCCTTAAGAAAGGACGGGAAGACGGAAGAGGCGGATGCGGTCTATGATCCTGCAAAGAACGGCATATGGTTTGAAGAGGAGTACAAAAGGAAATACCCTTATAATACACTGGCCTGTGACGTGATAGGCTTCGTGCAGACGGGGAACGAAGGACAGTACGGACTGGAGGAATACTACAACAGCATTCTGAACGGTACAAACGGGAGAAGCTACGGGTATCTTAATGCTGACGGAACCCTTACAAGATCCGTTAAGGAGGCTGAGGACGGCTATACTCTTATTACCTCCCTTGACACCAATATACAGTCGATAGCGGAGAAGCATATAAACGAGTTTGCGGAGCAGAACCGGAATGCATACAGGACGGGACCTGCCGCGGACAATGTGGGCGTCATAATAATGAATCCGAACAACGGCGAGATCTATGCCATGGCAGGCTATCCCGTATATAACCTGAATGAGCCTCAAAATATGGAAGGCGTTGATCTTACCCAGTACGCAGGTCTTCTTTCAAAAGAGGATCTGGCCGAGGCCGTAGGCGTTTCGGCAAACAGCATTTCGGAAAATGAGATAGATCTCATGGAGCTTGTTACAAATGAGTCCCTTTCGGATAATGCGGTAATAAAGAACGCCGTCTGGAAGAACTACTGTATAGCTGATACCTATGAGCCGGGCTCCACCATGAAGCCCTTTACCGTGGCGGCAGCACTGGACGCGGCGTCCATAACGGGAAATGAGGTTTATACCTGCAACGGAGCACTGGATGTGGGAGGACATACGATACACTGTCATAACAGGTTCGGAGACGGCCCGTTATCCGTAAAGGAGGGGGTTGCAAAGTCCTGCAACGTGGTTCTCATGGACATAGCCTTTGCCCTTGGGAAGCAGGAGTGGCTTAGATATAACAGAAACTTCGGCTTCGGGGAATACACCGGGATAGACCTTGCGGGAGAGACGAGCGGCGCCTCAAACGTATTTACCGAGAAGATGGGACAGACGGACCTTGCGGTAGCATCCTTCGGACAGGGCTTTAACGTGTCCATGATACAGATGGCTGCAGGATACGGGGCGCTGGTAAACGGAGGTAAATACTATGAGCCCCATCTTGTAACAAGGATCCTTAATTCCGAGGGAGCCATAGTAAAGGAATATGAGCCGAGAAGGATAAAGCAGGTGATCTCCGAGGGGGTATCCGCGGAAATAAGGGAAGACTGCAAGGCGGTTGTCATGAGCGAGCCGGAGGAATGTACCGGCTGGACTGCAAGGCCTGCGGGATATTCCATGGGAGGAAAGACGGGAACTGCGGAGAAGCTTCCGAGATCTGCAAAGAACTATCTCATTTCATTTATGGGATTTGTTCCTGCGGATCAGCCTGAAGTCATCTGTTATGTGGTGATCGACCATCCGAACCATCCGGATCAGTCAAACTCCACAAGGCTTGCGACCCTGCTCTGCAAGTCGATAATGACAGAGGTTCTGCCCTACCTTAATATATTCCCTACAGAGCCTATAACGGAGAAGGAGAGGGAGGAACTTACGGATGCAGAGGCTTCATTCTTCATTGGATCGAATGCGGTATCCGATAACTCGGTTTCCGAAAACTCCGCGGAAGAAGAGGGCGGAGAGGCTTCCGGACAGACAGGAGAAGAGGGAGAAGCAGCAGGCGAAGATAACGCAATGGTGCCCGTAGATGAAATGTATACTCCTAATGTGATACAATATGATCCTGGAACAGGCTTTCCTCTTGACCCCAATACGGGAGAGGTGCTTGATCCAGACACACTGCAGCCAATTGATGAAAACGTAAAATCGGATCTGGAATACTGACTATGACTGAATACTTACTGCCTTTAATACTATCATTCATATTAGCCGTCATCTGCGGAAAGCTTTTTCTGCCGCTCCTTATAAAGCTTAAGGCGGCGCAGACGGAAAGAGAGGACGGCCCCGCATCCCATAAGGTAAAGAACGGCACGCCTACAATGGGCGGGATCATCTTCCTTATCCCAAGCCTTCTTGTGATGGCGTTTTATATCCCTACACACAGGAATATAATACCAGTCGTAACCGGGATAGTGTGCTTTGCTCTGATAGGCTTTGCGGATGATTATCTTAAGGTTGTAAGACACCATAACCTGGGGCTTAGAGCCTGGCAGAAGCTTGCTTTGCAGGTTATTGCCGCAGGGACCGTGCTTTTTTCTGTTCACTTTTTTACCAATATTTCGTTTGACATGAGGATACCCTTCAGCTCTTTCTTTTCTGCCGGAGGGACGGCTTTCCTTGCGTCTTTGGGGATCGCGGCCATACCTGTTGAAATTATCGTGATCTGCGGCACCGTGAACGGGTCAAATTTCACTGACGGCCTTGACGGTCTTTCAACCTGCGTAACGGCGGCAATAGCCGCATTTATTACCTTTGCGTCAGTGATAACGAATGCCGGTATAGCGCCTGCTTCCATGGCTTTTCTTGGAGGGCTTTTGGGATTTCTGGTTTACAATCATCATCCGGCGAAGGTATTTATGGGAGATACAGGATCCCTTGCGTTGGGTGGCTTTGTGTCATCTTCATTCATAATGATGAACATGCCGCTTTATATCATCATTTCCGCCTTTATCTATCTGGCAGAAGTGATGTCGGTCATAATCCAGGTCGGATATTTCAAGGCTACGGGAGGCAAGAGGTTTTTCAAGATGGCTCCCATACATCATCACTTCGAGCTTTCGGGCTGGAGTGAAACAAAGGTTGTGGTGATATTCACCCTTGTAACGGTCGGTCTTTCGCTGCTTGCTTTTGTGGCTATATAACAGGTGATAATTTGGATACGGCAAGAGAAGTGAGAACTGCCAGAAGGGCAGGAGGGCTGAAAAAACTGAAAAAGAAGACTAAGATCAAGGGGCAGGTGGACAGAAGCCTTATCTTCATCGTCCTGTTTCTTATTGTTTTCGGTCTTATCATGATATATTCCGCAAGCGCGTACTCGGCAGTGCGCTCCGGGAAGGAGTCAAACTATTATCTCATGAGCCAGTTAAGAGCTACGCTTTTAGGCCTTGTAGCCATGGCCTGGCTTTCAACCTGGGATTATCATAAGTTCAGGGTCATAGCCTGGCCGGCATATGTGGTGTCGCTTGTACTCATAGCCCTGGTACTGACGCCTCTCGGGATGACGATAAACGGTGCGAGGCGCTGGCTGAATCTTGGCCTTTCGCTGCAGCCTGCAGAGGTTGCAAAGGTAGGCATGATCATATTCTTTTCGGCCTATGTGTACGGGAATCTGAAAAACATACAGCACCTTAAGGGGATAATAAAAACCATGGCGCTGGTGGCGCTGCCGTCTCTTATGGTGTACGGGATAACGGACAACTTAAGTTCTGCGATAATTATATTTTCCATAGTTTACATTATGCTCTTCATCGCAAGCCCGAAGAGCGCGCCCTATATAGTGATAGCGGGAGTTCTGTTCCTTATGGCGGCCTTTGTGGTGTATGTGATAGCACACAACATCATACCGGCTGAGCTTTCCTACAGGCTTGGGCGGATAAAGGCGTGGCTGGATCCCGAAGCCTATGCGTCTGACAGAGGCTTCCAGACGCTTCAGGCTTTATATTCCATAGGATCCGGCGGCGTGCTTGGAAAAGGCCTGGGACAGAGTACCCAGAAGCTGGGCTTTGTTCCGGAGGCCCAGAACGATATGATCTTTTCCATAATCTGCGAGGAGCTTGGAATGTTCGGGGCGTTGGCGGTTATACTCCTCTTTATTATGTTGATCTACCATCTCCTTATGATAGCGACCAACGCGCAGGATCTTTTCGGGTCACTTCTTGTTACGGGAGTCATGACCCACTTTGCGCTGCAGGTGATACTTAATATAGCCGTGGTGACGAATACCCTGCCGAATACGGGGATCACGCTTCCCTTTATTTCCTATGGAGGCTCTTCCTCCGTCTTTTTGCTGACGGAAATAGGTATTGCGCTGTCCGTATCCAGAAGCATCAGGATGACCTGATGCGTGACAGGAGAGGGCTTATAGCCGCAGGCGTCATTGCCTTGATTCTTATCGCGGCTGCCATTATCTGGGAATATTTCGGTGTTGAGAAGGTTTCCGTTACGGGAAACACCCAGTACACTGATGAAGAGATAGAAGACATGGTGATGACGGGGCCTCTGGGTCATAATTCCCTCTATCTTTTTTTCAGATACAGAAACAGATCCGTGAGGGATGTGCCGTTCGTAGAGAGAATGGATGTTGCCATAGACTCGCCGACTGAAGTTACGATAAATGTTTACGAGAAGGCGGTGGCAGGCTATGTGAAATATCTCGGAAGATACATGTACTTTGACAGAGACGGGATCATAGTCGAGGCATCAACGGAGATGATACCGGGAATACCTTACGTAACGGGTCTTTCCTTTGATGAATGCGTGCTCTATGAACCACTGCCTGTTAAAGACAAGGAAGTATTTTCCGTGATACTGTCCCTGACCCAGCTGTTTGACAAATACGAGATAAACGCTGACAGGATATATTTTGATGATTCAATGAGCATCACCCTCTATTTCGGAGACGCCAGGGTGATCATAGGGAGCATGGAAAATATTGACGAGAAGATGATGAAACTTAAAAGCGTTTTACCTTCCATAATGGGTATGACGGGGGAGCTTCATCTGGAGAATTATTCTGTGGAAAAAGATGAAGGTTATGTGACCTTCGAACGGGATGACTGACGAGGAGCAAAGTCGTAAAACCCTATATTTTGTATAGCGGAGAGCATCTCACCCAAGATGATGAGGTCGAAAAATCAAATTTACATAAATTGTATTTTTTTATTGATATTTTAGATTTTAGTAGTTATTATGTAAGGTAGCTTTTCAATAGGTTGAAAGCATTTTTGGAAGGGTTTCGAGGAGGAAATGTTGTGTTTGAGATGAAATCTGACGCTGCAGAGTATGCATGCAAGATCATGGTCATTGGAGTCGGCGGTGCCGGGAACAACGCCCTCAACAGAATGGTCGATGTGGGCATAAGAGGCGTTGAGCTTATGGCGGTAAATACCGATCTCAAGGATCTTCGCAGCTGCAAGGCTCCCAACTATGTCCAGATAGGACAGAAGCTTACAAAGGGACTGGGTGCCGGAGCTGATCCTGAAAGAGGAGAGAAGGCTGCTGAGGAGTCGATAGAAGAGATAAAGAGCCGCATAGAGGGCTATGACATGGTGTTCATAACCTGCGGAATGGGAGGCGGTACCGGAACAGGCGCAGCTCCCGTTATAGCAAGGGCAGCAAAGGATATGGGTATCCTTACGACAGCCATAGTTACGAAGCCTTTCTCCTTTGAATCAAGAGGCAGGATGAAAAAGGCAGAGATGGGAATTGCCCGTCTTGCTGACAGTGTCGACACATATACGGTAATACCTAATGACAAGCTAAGGGCGCTCGATCCCAAGCTTCCCTTTGAGGAATCCTTTAAGAAGGCTGACGAGGTGCTTCAGCAGTCCGTACAGGGGATCACCGATCTTATTACCGGTGAAGCCCTCATGAACGTTGACTTTGCTGACGTTCGTACTACCATGCATGATAAGGGTGTTGCCCATATCGGAATGGGTAGCGGAAAAGGCGAGAACAGGGCGATGGATGCAGTCAAGAAGGCTGTGGAGAACCCGCTTCTCGATACGAAGCTGGATGGGGCAAAGAACCTTATCTACAATATTACCGGTGTGGTTTCAAACGAGGATGTTTTCACCATATCGGATTTCCTCAACAACCTTATAGACGAAGAGGCAGAGGTTATCTTCGGTACCGATAATTCGGGTGAGGCAGGAGATGATACGCTTTCCGTTACCGTTATCGCGACGGGGCTTCAGGAGGTTACTCAGCAACAGCAGCAACAGCCTGAGAAGCAGAAGGCTCCGAACCTGTTCTCTGCAGGAATGGGCGGTCTCTCCGGTATCGGAGGCATGGGAAACATGGGAGGAATGGGCGGCGGCCTTAACTTCGGCAATCAGGGAATTATGGGAGCCGGAGGAGTAAGCGCCATGAGACCCGTAGCGCCCCAGACGGATAACGTGCAGGTGCTTGGAACCGGAGGAACCGCAAATCTTGGCGGACAGGGCGGCAGGGGAGCAGCACCGGTTGAGCCCGTTACCATCAGCCGTGTTGAGCCTAAGAGCATCAACATACCGGATTTCCTGAAGCGTCACTGAGTACTTGTTTATAAGGAGTTTATATGAGGTGTCCTTTTTGCGGCCATGAGAACATAAGAGTCATTGATTCAAGACCGGCCGAAGAAAATAATTCAATAAGACGCAGACGTGTCTGCGATGAGTGCGGAAAGAGATTTACAACTTATGAGAAGGTGGAAACGATACCTCTCATAGTGATAAAGAAAGACAATAACAGAGAGACCTACGACAGGGAAAAGATGGAAAGAGGGATCTTAAGGGCCTGTCACAAAAGACCGGTGTCGGCTGAGAAGATAAATCTCATGATCGATGAGGTCGAAAAAGAGATATACGAGCTTGAAGAAAGAGAGATAGGAAGCTCCGTCATAGGAGAGCTTATCATGAACAAGCTGAAGGATCTGGATGCGGTGGCCTACGTAAGGTTCGCATCGGTCTACAGGGAGTTTAAGGATGTGAACACCTTTGTGGACGAGCTTAAAAAGGTTCTGAATAATTCTTAAAAATTGATGCCCTGCGAAGCGCAGGGCATTATGATTGTTTTGGAGGAGCATGCGGATATTTCCTTACGCCTTGAATAAGGATACTTACAGTATCGATTATGACTATCTCCGGGAAAAGGGATATAATGGCGTCATATTTGATATTGACAATACGCTTGTAGAGCATAATGAGCCTGCTACGGAAAAGGCTGTGGTGTTCTTTAAGAGGCTTCATGCTCTGGGATTTAAGACAGCGGTGGTTTCAAATAATAAGGAACCCAGGGTTAAAGCCTTTGCGGAGGCTGTTAAATGTTATTATGTCTTTAAGGCGGATAAGCCTTCATCCAGGGGATATTATGAAGCCATGGAGAAGATGGGCACCGGAAAGGATGATACCTTTTCAGTTGGGGATCAGCTTATAACTGATATCTGGGGAGCAAATAATACCGGGATAAAGAGCATCATGGTGCGAAGAATAGCAAGGCATGAGGAGATCCAGATCCATTTCAAGAGGATACCGGAGAGTATTATAGTATTTATATATAAACTGACTCACAGAAGGATCAGCGTAAAGGAGCTTTTATGAGAGATATAGACGGACATACCAGGGTTTTGGGGCTTATCGGGGATCCTGTGGAGCATACAGGGAGCCCTGCGATCCACAACCGCCTTGCGGAGAAGCTTGGGGATAATGTGGTATACATGCCTTTCAGGGTAGGCGCAAAGCGTCTGGAGGAGGCAGTGGACGGAGCTTACGCTTTGGGAATTGAGGGGCTTAATGTCACGGTGCCCCACAAGGTTGAAGTCATGCAGTATGTAAGGGAGCTTGATGATGCGGCGCTGGAGATCGGCGCGGTAAATACTTTATCCCGGATCAGAGGCGGCTTCAGGGGCTATAATACTGATTTCTCGGGCTTTATGAGGGAACTTGACAGCGTCGATATACAGGTTAACGGCAGGGATGTTATAGTTCTGGGTGCCGGCGGGGCTTCAAAGGCTGTTATGTACGCCCTGAAAAAGCTTGGAGCCAGGCAGACCTTTGTATTAAACAGGAGCATTCAGAAGGCTGAGAGCTTTTTCGGCGGGGTGAAGGATACGACTATTTTAGGATTTGAGGACTGGAGAAGGATACCGGAGGGGAAATATATCTGCATCCAGTGCACCTCAGTGGGTCTGTCGCCTGATGATAATGCCTGCGTCATAGAGGATGAGGGTTTTTACGACCTGGTTGAATCCGCGGTTGATCTTATTTACAAGCCCAAGGAGACGGCTTTCATGAAGAAGGTCGCATCTCACGGCGGAAAGGCTTACAACGGGCTTAGAATGCTCGTCTATCAGGCGGTCACCTCTTATGAATTCTTCATGAAGAGGGAGGTTCCGGAGGAGATAGCCGAGGAGCTTTATAATGAGCTTGATTCTTGAGGGGTTCATGGGCTGCGGAAAGTCTGCCGTTGGACGGAGACTGGCCGCAAGGCTTGGAATCCCTTTTATTGATACCGACAATGAAATAGAAAAAAGACAGGGGTGCAGCATAGCTGAAATTTTTGAGGAATCCGGGGAAGAGGCTTTCAGGCAGATGGAGACTTCGATGCTGTACGGGCTGCTGCTTTCAGGCGGGGGATGTGTTATTTCCCTTGGCGGGGGGACTCCTGTAAGGGATGCAAACCGCGGGATAATAAGGGATCTGGGGAAGGTTATCTATCTCAAGGCGCCCTGTGAGGTTTTGGCTTCAAGGCTTGAAAGGGGAGTTGAAAAGCGGCCCATGCTTAAGGGGCATGACCTTAAGGCGAGGATAGAGGAGCTTCTTCTTGCAAGGGAGGATAAGTACTTATCCCTTGCTGATCAGGTTATAGAGATTAAGGGTGAGGATTCTGTCGATCATATATGCGACAGGATATGTGGGAATACGGGGAGCTTGGTTTGAGATGAAGATACTGGTGCTTAACGGACCGAATCTTAATTTTCTTGGTATCAGGGACAGAAAGATCTACGGGAGTGAGGATTACAAATATCTTACGGATCTTATAGCGAAGAAGGCCGTTGAGCTTAAGGCTGAGGCGGTCTGTTTTCAGAGCAACCATGAGGGAGATCTTATTGACCGGATACAGGAGGCATATAGTGACGGCACTGACGGGATAGTAATAAATCCCGGTGCACTTACTCATTATTCTTATGCTCTTTATGATGCCCTTGGTTCTTATGATACTATCCCAATGGTTGAGGTTCATATATCGGATATTAATTCAAGGGATGAGTTTCGCCGCACATCAGTGACGGCGCCGGCCTGTGACAGGCAGATCGTAGGCCACGGTCTTAACGGGTATCTGGAGGCTATGGAGTTTATTGCGGAGTTTTACAAAAATAAATAGAGTTTAGGAAGTGGTGAAAAATCGGTCTTGCGTTTAGGGGCAGGCTGGTTTATAATTGTTTCCGCGTTATGTCTAATTTAAGGAGGATTTTTTCTGATGATATCGGCAGGTGAATTTAAAAATGGTGTGACCTTGGAAATAGATGGTACGGTCTATCAGATCATGGAGTTCCAGCATGTTAAGCCCGGAAAGGGCGCGGCTTTCGTAAGGACGAAGCTTAAGGATGTTATCAACTCCGGAGTTGTTGAGAAGACTTTTCGTCCTACTGAGAAGTTTGAGACGGCGCATATCGACAGAAAGGATATGCAGTATCTTTACAACGATGGTGATGTATATAACTTCATGGATCCCGATACTTACGAGCAGATCGGCATCAATCAGGATATAATCGGTGATGCGATGAAGTTTGTCAAGGAGAATGACAACTGTAAGGTTTGTTCTTATAAGGGAAGCGTGTTCTCTGTAGAGCCTCCGCTTTTTGTGGAGCTTGAGGTGACTGAGACGGAGCCCGGACTTAAGGGAGATACCGCTACAGGTGCTTCGAAGCCCGCTATCGTGGAGACTGGGGCGCAGGTTATGGTTCCGCTCTTTGTTAATATAGGGGATAAGCTTAAGATAGACACAAGAACAGGAGAGTATCTCTCCAGAGTCTGAGTGCAGGAGATTTGATTTCTTCTGAATAAGGATTTAATTCTTTTATTTCTGAATTTACTTTATGAATATTTCGGGGTCGCTTTGGGCGATCCCGTTTCTGTTTTTTCTTGTTTTTTCCCAAATAAATGGACACCATTTCACTGTTGTCGTGTGATTTCAGCGGGGAAGCCAGGGCTTGCATGGTTTATTTCTCGCAGTTTGCTCGCTTCGGTGTTACTAAGGAAGCGCATATAGGTTGTTGGCTTAGGACGGGACCGGCGTTATTAGCATCCATGCTAAGTAACGCCTCGCGGGTACATCCATGTACCCGCGTCCCTGGGATATAGCGCTTCCTAAGTAACACTCGAAGCGAGCAAGAGCGTCGAAATAAACCATGCAAGCCCTGGCGGTGAGGCAATTTAGGTTGGCTCACGAAGAGTTTGTGCAAGTGCACAAAGAATAATTTGGCGAAGTTTTTTAAATAAGAAAAGGAGAATTTTAGTTATGAAGATGTCTTATGATGATTTTAATGAACTGGTTCGGAGGAAGCTGGAGGATATTTGCGGGAAGGAGTTTTCGGTGTCGGTGTATGAGGCATTGAAGAATAATTCGGTGGTTTATAAGGGGATCACTATAAGGGAGGAATGTAATAATGTGGCTCCCACGATCTACATGGAGGAGTTTTATACGGATTATTGTGACGGGAAGGATATTGAGGAGATCGTAAATGATATTTTGAGGGTTTATTCTTCTACAAGGAAAGGGCCGGAGTTTGAGACGGAGAAGTTTTCGGACTTTGAGTGGGTAAGAGAAAGGATCTTTTTCAAGCTTGTGAATGCAAGGCAGAATGCGCTCATGCTGCAGAATGTTCCGAGCGGGGGATTCCTGGATCTGGCTATGGTATATGCAGTTTATATGGGGACTTACAGGGATTCGTTTTCGTCGGTTACGATAAGGAATGAGCATCTTGATATGTGGGGTGTTAATGAGGAGGAGGTAAAGGAGCTGGCGGTTAAGAATACGCCGGTGCTGCTTCCGTCCAATATCTGCTCTATGAAGGAAATGCTGGATGGGATGGGGGTTAAGGCTGATGGACTGACGGACGAGATTCCCATGTATATACTGTCTAATAGGGACAGGGTTAACGGGGCTGCTTCTATGGCTTATGAGGGAGTGGTCGGAAGGTTTGCCAGGGATCTGGGGAGTGACCTTTATATACTGCCTTCTTCGATACATGAGCTTATTATTGTGCCCGCGGGAGAAGAGATGGATCCCAGAAGGCTTGTGCAGATGATAAGGGAGGTTAATGATACTCAGGTCTCCAGGGAGGAAGTGCTTTCTTATTCGCTTTATCAATACTCGAGAGAGAGGGAAGCTTTGGAGATCGCCTGGCCGGCAGGCAGGATAGCACTGGCGGGATAACAATATATGCCGGAAAGAGTTCGGTAGTAATTCCAGGGGGCGGACACAACGTCCCCTTTGTTATTCAAGAAAAAGTTGCAATATGTTGACATGTTATGGTAACATATATGCCGTATGTGACAAGGGATAGGTGTGCCCTTTCGTTTTTATTGTCCCGCATAGGGGATACGGGATTGTTTTTTTTACATATGCGTTCATAGCTCAGTTGGATAGAGCACAGGCCTCCGACGCCTGGTGTCGAGGGTTCGAATCCCCCTGGACGCAGCTGCCTGGGAAACTTATACAGGCCATATGGAGGATTATAATGAGGAGTAACAGCAGAGGAAGAAGCAGAGGAAGAGGCAGGGGAGATTTCGATATAAGGGATTTCCTGACTCAGCATTATCAGTACCTTATAGTCGGCGGGCTTTTTATCATACTTGTTGTGGTGCTGGCAGTCTTTTCCATCAAGCATAAGAAGGACAAGTCGGAGGACGAAGAGACAACAGAAGCTACGGAGGTTTCGACAGAGGTAGCGTATGACGAGAATGCCGAGATACCGCTTCCTACGGAGGAGCTTAAGGTAGATGCTTATCCGGAAGTGAATGCTTTGGTAAGCTCTTATTTCACGGCGATGGCTACGGGAGATGTGACGACGCTTTCCGCTATCTGCAGTGATCTTGATGATCCGGCAAAGATAAGGATACAGGAAAAGGCAAACTACACCGAAAGCTATGATGATCTTAAGTGCTATACGAAGCCGGGACCCATACCGAATTCTTATATAGTGTTTGCTTATTATCAGATCAAATATGTGAATATTGACACTAAGGCTCCGGGGCTTTCTTCGCTTTATGTATGCACGGATGATAATACCGGTTCGCTCTATGTATATAACGGCGATCTTGCTGAGAATGTTTCAAACTACATTAAGGGCGTGGCGGCTCAGGAGGATGTGGTTGCACTCTTAAGCGAGGTTGATACCGAATACACTAATGCGGTTGAATCTGATAAGACCCTGAAGGCTTTCATGGATGCTCTTCCTGCAAGGCTTGATGAGGCGGTTGCCGCAAGGCTTGCTTCGGGCGCTACGGTTGATGAGAGCGCCGGCGGAGCGGAGGAGAACGTTGAGGTTACGGTAAGGCTTACCGATGCAGTAAGGATAAGGTCGTCGGCGGATGATTCCGATACGAGCAATGTCATTGCAAAGGCAGCCAAGGGTGATACCTATACCAAGATCGGAGAGGAAGATAACTGGACAAAGATCCGTTATAAGGATACCGAGGCTTATGTAAGCTCTGATTATGTTGAAGAGGTTGAGGCTTCTTCTGACGGAGGCAGTGAGGGCGGTGATTCCGGCACGACAGCTGCGGCTTCAGGCTCCATTACGGTTAATGACAGCGGAGTAAGAGTCAGGTCAACGCCTGATACCAGCAGCGATGGGAATATAATCGGTCGTGCTGATTCCGGAGCTACCTACAACCTTACCGGGGAGTCTGACGGATGGTATCAGATAGACTTTAACGGCAGCACCGGCTACATCAAGTCGGATTTCGCGTCAAAGAACTGATGCGGGATATTCAGATGAGAGCCTGCAGGTTGCATCTGAAAAATGAAATCTTTTACTTGAAATATTTTATAAGTGAGAGTATTATCTTTGTGACAAAGGCGTCAGCGAAAGGGGGAAGCCCCTCCTTTCTTTGACGCTTGTTTTATATCATTTTTTTTCAGGAGGAAAAAGCAATGTCATATGTAGATGAAATTTACGACTATGTCGTAGAGAAGAACCCGGCTCAGCCTGAGTTTCACCAGGCGGTGAAGGAAGTGCTTGAGTCGCTTCGTACCGTTATCGAAAAGGATGAGGAGAAGTACCGCAAGGAAGCGCTTCTTGAGAGGCTTGTGACCCCCGAGAGGCAGATCCTCTTCAGAGTGCCCTGGGTTGATGACAAGGGACAGGTTCAGGTTAATAACGGCTTCAGGATCCAGTTTAATTCCGCTATAGGACCCTACAAGGGCGGCCTTCGTTTCCACCCTTCAGTTAATCTCGGCATAATCAAATTCCTTGGCTTTGAGCAGATCTTCAAGAACAGTCTTACCGGACTTCCCATCGGCGGAGGCAAGGGCGGATGCGATTTCGATCCCAAGGGTAAATCTGATAACGAGATAATGAGATTCTGCCAGAGCTTTATGACAGAGCTTTACAGGCATATAGGCGCAGACACCGATGTTCCTGCAGGTGATATCGGAGTAGGCGGAAGAGAGATAGGCTATATGTACGGACAGTACAAGAGGATCAGGAACATCTACGAGGGAGTCCTCACAGGAAAGGGTCTTACCTATGGCGGATCCCTTGCCCGTACCGAGGCTACAGGCTACGGTCTTGTATATATTACAGAGGAGCTTATGAAGGATCACGGCACAAGCTTAAAGGATAAGACTGTTGTCGTATCAGGTGCCGGAAATGTTGCGATCTATGCGATCCAGAAGGCACAGCAGCTTGGAGCAAAGGTTGTTTCCTGTTCTGATTCCACAGGCTGGATCTATGATCCCGAGGGAATAGATGTTGATCTCTTAAAGGAAGTAAAGGAAGTAAAGAGGGCAATACTTACCGAGTATGCGAGTGCAAGGAAGTCTGCTGAGTATCATGAGAAGAAGAACGGCGAGCATGGCGTATGGACGATAAAGTGTGACGTGGCTCTTCCCTGCGCTACCCAGAACGAGCTGGATCTTGATGATGCAAAGGCACTTGTAGCTAACGGCGTAATGGCAGTCTGTGAGGGTGCTAACATGCCTACTACCATCGAGGCAACAGAGTATCTGCAGGAGAACAAGGTTCTCTTCATCTGCGGCAAGGCTTCCAATGCAGGCGGCGTTGCTACTTCAGCTCTTGAGATGAGCCAGAACTCCGAGAGGCTTCACTGGACCTTTGAGGAGGTTGACAGCAAGCTTCAGGGCATCATGGCAAACATCTACAAGAATATCTCCGAGGCTGCAAAGGAGTACGGTCTTGAGGGCAATTACGTGGCAGGCGCCAATATTGCAGGCTTCAAGAAGGTCGCTACTGCTATGGAGGCTCAGGGTATAGTATAGTACTTTGCATTGGCATATAAGTTTTAATATAATAAGACCGTCTGCGGATCAGACTGCAGGCGGTCTTTTATTGACGGATCTTAAGGTGGGCGATACTGAATGAATTTGTATCCATGGGATATATACGGCAGGGTTGGACATTAATTTAGCGGAGCGGATTGGATTGATTGCTGAAAATTTGGGGAATAATAACTGCAGCGGAGTAGTGGAATGAAAAAAGTCATCTATGCCATCGCTGCGGTGCTCATAATGCTGACGGCGGCTCTCATAGCGCTGATCCTTTATTACGCCTCGAATCCGGATTTTGCGGCGAAGGTAAACAGCATGCGGGACAGCCTTGGGATCTCTGAGAACAGAGCCGAAAAGAGTACGGAGGAAGCTACGGAAAAGCCTGAAGAACCGGAGCTTTTTACGGATGACGATGAGGATCCCTTAAAAGCCGGGGTAAGGGAGGATCTTACGCCCGAATATGATGCGCCGCTTCAGCATCTTCTTGAGGTTCCCGATGACAAGAAGGAGCGGACAGGGTTTGAGGAGATCACCGATAAGATAGAAACCGTACCCGATGAGAGGGCGGACAGGATAGAAAACGAGCTTTCCACAGGTCCCACGGGAGATGATTTAACCTTCGATCCTTTGTATTATCCGTACTACGAGATGCTGGATGATAAGTCACAGCATCTTTACCGGCAGATCTATGCCAATGCCATGGAGCTTAACGGTTCCTTTAAGTCTGTTGAAAAGGAGATCACAAGGAAGCAGCTGTTTAATGCCTTCACCGCGGTCTTTTATGATCATCCGGAGCTTTTCTGGATCAATACCTCCTATGGAGCGATATACAGGAAGAACGGTGATTTCTTAGAGCTTGATATGTCCTTTAACCAGACTGCAGGGGATATAGAAGCATCAAAAGAGGAGTTCAATAATATCACTGATTCCATAATCTCGGAGGCTATGGAGGAGGGAAGTGATTACGATAAGGAAAAGCTGGTGCATGACAGGCTGTCCGAGATGAACCGGTACAACTTCGGACCGCTTAATCAGAGTGCTTACAGTGCTCTGCTCCTTGGAAAGACCGTGTGTGCCGGATATTCAAGGGCGTTCTCCCATATAATGACGAGTCTTGGCATACCCTGCTACTATTGTGTAGGCTATGCGGGAGAGGCTCACGGCTGGAATATAATCTGCCTTGAGGATGACTTCTACAATGTGGACGTGACCTGGGACGATACGGATGATGGCAAGGTCTGTAATTATGACTGGTTCAACCGCACCGACAGAGACTACGCGACTACCCACAGAAGGAAGGAGCTTTCCGTTTATCTTCCTCCCTGCAACGGGGAGAAATATAAGGGACCGGAGCCGGAAGAAGAGGAAGACGTTAAAGAAGAAGAGCCCTATGAGGAGCCGGCAGAGGAGGAAGAAGCGCAGCCTTTGCAGGCAGATGAAAACCTTCCGGGGCTTGATCAGGGAAGACCGACTCTTTCATCCTACGGTCTTACTGAAGATGATGTGATAAATAATGTACAGGATTATTATGATGACTGTGCAAGGCGGATAAGGGAGCAGGGGAAGGGTTCCTATAAGCTTTACAATGCTGTAAGTCCTGAAGTTATGGACGAGCTTTATAAGGCTTATAACGCGGGAACCATAAGGAGCAGCATCCTGACACCTGTTGCGGAGGAGCTTGATGCAGGCTCCGCTACCATAAGGATGCAGCCTGTACTGCTTGCCGACGGATCTTATCTTATAGAAAACTCTGTAGCTATAAGATAATGTATAGTAAACGACAAAACTCTTTTCGTTTTGTCGTTTACTGCGCCGGATTTTGGCCGCTGAAAGCGGCATATTTCCTTGCAAAATCCGGGCGCATCCGCCGGAGGCTTTATAGTAAGCGAAATTATTTATTTCGCTTA
>JAFPZU010000138.1 GCA_017417105.1 Lachnospiraceae bacterium
TCTTATATTCTATCATGAAAGTCCCTCAAATAGCTATGGCAGCACATAAAGACGGTCACATAGCCTGAAGCGGCAGCATCACATTGGAAAAGAACTCGCAGCCTTCATGGGAGAAATCAGCGCTTCCTCCCGTGGAGGCTGCTATTCACAGAAAGGATTTATCATATTCTCCTTCCTATATTGTCAACCCTTCCTATATTGTCAACCCTTGCCATTGTAAGGTTCATACACACATTTCGGTTTAATTGGAACTGCAAAGCTGAAGGTAGTCATATCCTGCATGGCTCCTTCAGGAACAGAAAAGACAGAGCTGTCTTTATACTCGGGCTTTGCTTTAGGGGCGTATAGTCTTTTGATTTTGTTCTTCTGTTGATCTTCTGAAGGAACAACACCCGTCGTCTTGATGTAGGTTGCAGACCTCGGATCGAATTTATCGGGTTTTGGATGGTTGATTTCCAACAGGCAACGCTCCCTTAGAGTATCAAACTTGTATCCACGCCCAGCCTTTTCTATCTTTTTGATTGCGTTATTCGTGGATTCGGTATAGGCATTTGTATATGGAGCTTCCCAATAATTGAGGATATGATCCCTACGCCTTAGCATAGTCTTTCTCATAGCGACAAAACTTTCAAAGTCCGGGATGGATTCTACCCATGCATCAAACATAGTTTCGGCCTGTTCTTTGGTGTCTGCTGTGATATAGATATCCCGAAAAGACTCCTTACACATATATGCGTCATAGAGGTCTCCGAACTCTTCAAACCATTCTGAAAGACGTTCACTTCCGCTTACAGATAAATCTTCCCAGTTGGTCATAAACAGGTTTCTGGCTCTCTTAAACCGCCGGATATCGACACCCTGAGACCGATAATCCCTCTGAAGGTCTTTTCTTACATTATCAAGACAGCGATTTACTTCCTGAACAACATGAAACTTATCAATCACTATCAGCGCTTCTGGGAGGACTTGTTCAACTGCTTTGGCATATCCGGGAGCAAAATCCATAGTGACACAATAACATATAGACGGATCCAAGGATTTTAGGTACTTAATAACAGTTCTTTTATGATTATTCGGCTTAATATCGAGCAGTCTCTGTTGAACAATATGGAAAAACAGAATGAAAGCAAAATGGTATCTGACGCGGATATCATAACGGGCAACCCGGAAGTCGGTATGATTACTGCATATGACGGGAATGGCTCAGAGGTGATCCTGACCGAGAATACGGACGGGACATATCTGACAGGCGATGGCACCACTTATTATCTGGGAAAGGACGGTATATATCATTCAAAAGGAAAAGCTGATATGTATGTAAATAAACCGCAGACATCCGATAACGGATCCTCCGGAGCAATCTCACAGGATCAGGCGCTTGCTGCTATCAAAAAGTATTGTTTTGCAAGTGATCCAGGGTTAGAGGAGATGGTAAACTCCGGAGACGTATACGTTACAGAGCTTGTTCCTGGTATAATAGATGATGAGCAGCGGACGGATGAGAAATTCAATATAAAAGACTATATGGCCAATTAACGGGGTATATGAGGGAAAAAACCATGGGCGAAGGAATGGCACAGCATTATACCAATCCTGAATATTTACGATGAATACGACTTATGTTGGAGAGGTTCAAAAGGGATATTACAGCATAAACTGGCCTCCTTGAAACTCGCCGAGAAAAATGATGTACTTTATTGAGTTTCGCCGAGAAAAGTGTATAATTGTAATAAATGCCGGTTTTCAAATAAGGGAAAAAGATGGAAAGATCAATATTTAGCGAACTTATCAAATGGAAGAATAAAAAAAATAGAAAACCGCTTATTCTTCAGGGTGCCCGACAGGTTGGCAAAACCTGGATAATGCGCGAGTTTGGACGTCTTTGCTACGAAAACATGGCCTATATTAATCTGGATAATAATCCCGCGATGAAGACTTCGTTTTCCATCGATCGCAACGTGCACAGAATCATGGAAGATATAAGCATTCAATCGGGCTCCAACATCATGCCTGATAAAACATTGATCATTCTTGATGAGATACAGGAAGTACCCGATGCTATAAGCTGTCTTAAGTACTTTTGTGAAGAGGCGGCGGATTATCATGTTATCGTAGCGGGATCACTTCTCGGAGTGGCTATACAGAAGGGAATTTCATATCCCGTAGGCAAGGTGGACGTTCTGAACATGTATCCTCTTTCGTTTGCTGAATTTCTTAACGCTCTTGGAGAAAATGAGTTGTCTTCGTATTCCTTTGATATCGAAAGCGATAAAAATCTGACATTCCGTGAAAAATATCTGGAACTTCTAAAAAAATACTATTTTGTCGGAGGTATGCCGGAAGCCGTCCTGACCTATGTTAATGAGAAGGATTATGCCGGTGTGAGGCAGATACAGACCAATATAATCAGATTATATGAAAATGATTTCAGTAAGCATACAGAAAATAAAACGGAGCTGGAAAGGACAAGGCTTGTATGGAACTCGATACCGGTGCAGCTCGCTAAGGAAAATAAAAAATTTTTCTTTAGCAGGATTAAAAAGGGCGCCCGTTCGAAGGATTTTGAAGTGTCAATTCAGTGGCTTGTTGACTGCGGTCTTGCGTACAGAGTGTTCTGTGTTTCAAAACCGGCTGTTCCTCTTAAAGCATATGCTGAATTTTCCGCATACAAACTTTTCTTTCTTGATGTAGGTCTTCTGTGTGCAATGTCAGAACTTGATGCTAAAAGTCTTCTTGAAGGAAACAGGATTTTTGTTGAGTTTAAAGGTTCATTAACCGAACAGTATGTACTTCAGGAATTGAAAGTCCTTGGAAAATATACACCTTATTATTATTCTAATGAAAATTCGACAAATGAAATAGATTTTCTGATACAGCAGGGGATGGACGCAGTGCCGATAGAGGTTAAGGCAGAGGAAAATCTTAGGTCAAAAAGCCTCAAAGCCTTTGTGGAAAAATATGATATTCCAAACGCGATTCGTTTTTCCATGAGTTCTTACAAAAATCAGGCCTGGCTTACCAATATACCATTGTGGAATGTTTGTGGGATATAATGTGTCATGCGAACTGCCAATATGCGCAAAGAGCAGGCCGGTGACCATGAGGAGACCTTTGATGCCTGCAGACTCTATTATAACGCCAGGAAGGAGACCCAGAATTATAACGGGATCTACTCATTGACGATTGAGGCTGAAGCAGTATATGGACAATCAGACAAGTGAATGTGACAGATAATTAACAGTATAAGTGAGGAATTCAGGCTGCAATTCGGCAGATAAATCGCAGTTGATGAAACCGCTCCATGTATAGTAGAATGTAGTCTGTATTTTGGGAGGGGTAGCTTGAAGGGTTCCGGAAGAAAACTGATAAACAGCAGAAGGCAGCTGAATTTTGCGGTGATCATCGCCATAGCGCTTAATGTGCTGCTTTCCTTTGCGACTGTTAAGCTGGAACTTCCTCTTTATCTTGATACCATAGGAACCATATTCGTAACGGCTCTTGCGGGAGTTTTTCCGGGTCTTGTTACTTCAGTTGCAACGACTGTTTTCTGCAGTCTGTTCAATCATTATTCCATCTATTACACACTTATAGGAGTGCTTATCGTATTCTGTACAGCCTGGCTTGTATGGGAAAAGAGGCTTGATAAAAAAAAGAAGCTTCCGGTCTATATCGTATCCCTTGCGCTGATCGGAGGAATATTAGGCACCGTCTTCCAGTGGATCCTTATCGGTAAACCTCAGTTTGCGGATGTGGATATGATCTCCAGGCTTTTATCGAATGCCTCGGGAGCCGGATATTTCATAAGTGCCATGATAGTAAATATCGGACTTAACCTTGTGGACAAGGGTGTAAGCTCCGGCATTGCCCTTCTTCTGTATCATATCGTGCCTGATGACAGGAAACTGGCCGTATGGAACTGCGGCTGGAAGCAGACTCCGCCTGAAGATGAGGGCGAAGGCGTCCGGAAGGCATCCGGAAGGCATTCCCTGCAGAGGAAGATAACGATCATGTTGGGTTTTGCGGCGGCTTCCCTTACCATTGTGATGTTCTGGATCAGCATTAAGGTCTATTTTGAGAACGAAAAGAGTGTTTATACGGCAAATGCCATGAATGCCGCTTCCTTTGCAGCCCAGGTGATTGATGCCGATATGGTAAGCGAATATCTTCAAAAAAGCGGAGACGTGCCGGGGTACGAAGAGACCAGAAAGATGCTGTACAATATCAGGGACAACAGCAATGAAATTGAGTATCTGTACGCCGTAAAGGTGGAAGCCGATGGGGTTTATTATGTATTTGACCTTGATACAGAGGATGTTCCGGCATACAGTCCGGGGGAAAAGGGTGAGATCGAGGAAGCCTTTGAACCCTATATGCCGGCGCTTCTTAAAGGCGAGGAGATACCGCCCGTTGAATCCGACGGTATCTCAGGCTGGGTCATGACAGTTTACAAGCCGGTGAAGAACGAGTCCGGGTCCACTGTCTGCTATGCCTGCGCCGATGTTTCAATGAACTATATTTCAGGTTATGCCATGGACTTTCTTATTAAAACCCTGCTTATATTCTCCGGATTTTTCATCCTGGTACTGGGATACGGCATGTGGGTTGCAAGATATCATCTTATTGCCCCCATAGGCAGCATGAGAGAGTACACCAATGACTTCATTGCTGAAAGCGACAGCCAGAAGCAGATGGATAATAAAGTAAGAGCCATGAGATCTTTGGATATCAGGACTAATGACGAGGTTGAGGATCTTTATCTTGCGATCTGCAAGATGGCGACCGGCATAGACGAGCAGATGAGGGCAGTAAGGTACTATGCCGAGGCCACGGCTCAGATGCAGAACGGTCTTATCATCACAATGGCGGATATGGTGGAGGATCGGGACTCGGATACCGGAGCTCACGTCCAGAAGACAGCGGCCTATGTAAAGATAATCTTAAACGGTCTCAAGGAAAAGGGGTACTATGCGGCAAAGCTTACTCCCAAGTACATGTCGGATGTGGAGATGTCCGCTCCTTTGCATGACGTGGGAAAGATCAATATACCCGACGGGGTCTTAAATAAACCGGGTAAGCTTAACGATGAAGAATACGAGATCATGAAGACCCATACAACTGCGGGGAAAAAGATCATAGAAAAAGCCATCAGTACCGTGCAGGGTGAAAACTACCTTAAGGAAGCCAGAAACATGGCGGCCTACCATCATGAAAGATGGGATGGAAAGGGGTATCCCGAAGGGCTTCACGGCGAAGTGATACCGCTGTCTGCGAGAGTCATGGCGGTAGCCGATGTTTTTGACGCACTGGCAAGTCCCAGGGTTTATAAGCCTGCTTTTCCTTTTGATAAAGCTGTATCCATAATAAAAGAGGGTTCAGGAACCCAGTTTGATCCCAAATGCGTGGAAGTCTTCCTGGAGCATCTTACGGATGTAAAGATTGTGCTCAAGAAGTATCAGGAATGAGGAAGGAGCCGTGAGTGATATGAAAAAGAAAAATAAGTTAATTACGGCCTTTCTTACATTTCTTTGTCTTTTGTGCGTAAGCTTTTGCTTCGCGGTTCCGGCCTCCTCGGCAGAAAACGGTATTTCATCCGACGGGGATAAGGAAGATACGGGAAGACTTAAGACCGGCGGAGGCTATGCGGTCACAGGGCAGCTTGAGGGAGTCGGATATTCCTCTAAAATGTATGATGCCACCAACGGACTTCCCACATCCGATGCCAACTGGATATTGGGAGCAAGTGACGGCTATATCTATATAGGCGGCTACAGCGGGATAATCCGCTATGACGGGTCTTCCTTTGAAAGGCTCGATGCTTCTAAAGGCCTTACAAGCGGAAGGGTCATCTTTGAAGACAGCAAAGGCCGTATCTGGGTAGGAACAAATGACAACGGCGTTGTCGTTCTGGACGGCAACGAGAGCCTGAGATATACCTACATAGACGGTCTTCCCTCATCCTCAATAAGATCCTTTGGAGAGGACGATAAAGGCACGGTCTACATAGGCACCACCAGCGGAGTGTCCTATGTGGGAGAAGACGGCCGGCTTATGAACCTTTCGGATGAAAGAATTGATGCCGAGACTATCGTGCGTCTGTCCCCTGACAAAAACGGAATCATATACGGCAGCACCTACAGCGGTTCCATCTTTTCCATAGCGGACGGCAGGGTGGATAAATTTTTCACCGGAGCGGAGCTTGGCTTTGAACAGATAAGGACGATCTTCGCGGATCCTTATGAACCCGGGATGGTGTACATAGGCACGGATCAGTCGGTGGTCTCCTACGGAAGGTTCGGGGACAGCACCGGCGCAATGAGGAAGATCTCCGTTTCCCCGGCATCTGAGATCGAATGGATCACCGAAGCCTGCGACCGGGTATGGATATGCTCCCAGGAGATAACAGGGTATCTTGATGAGAATAAGGTATACAATCCGATAACAAACCTTCCCATGGATAATGCCATATACATGATGACGGACGATTATCAGGGAAATCTCTGGTATGCCTCCACAAGGCTTGGGGTCATGAAGGTTGTTGCCAATAACTTTGAAAACCTTACGGAGGAGGCGGGTCTTCAGGAGGATGTTGTTAATTCCACCTGCTTAAGGGACGGACTGCTCTACGTGGGAGCCGACAGCGGAGTGTACATTCTTGATGATAAGTATCAGCCCGTAACAAATGAGCTCACAAGATTCCTTGACGGAACAAGGATAAGGTGCATCACAAAGGATCCGGATGAAAATATCTGGATATCGACGTTTACAAACAATATGGGTCTTATCTGCTACTCCCGGGGAGGGAAGATCACAAGCTATACTACAGGAAACGGTATGCCGAACAATCAGGTAAGATGTACCAGGAGCGCAAAGGACGGCTCTTTGCTTGTCGGCTCAAACGGCGGACTTACGATCATAAAGGACGGAAAGATAGTAAGATCCGTCGGGGAGGCGGAGGGAATAAACAATACCGTGTTCCTCACCGTCGAGGAGGGAGATAACGGGGTTATCTACGCGGGAACCGACGGCGACGGGATCTATTCCATAAACGGCGACAAGGTAAGAAAGATAGGACTTGATGACGGGCTTACCAGTGAGGTTATCCTTCGTATAAAGAAGGATGAGGAAAGGGGCGTATACTGGATCGTAACCTCAAACTCCATTGAGTATATGAAGGACGGGGTAATAACCAACGTTGATACTTTCCCTTATAACAATAATTTTGACGTTTATTATGATGATAACGGTAATCTCTGGATCCTGTCCTCCTACGGTATCTATGTAATAAACGCCGAAGCAGTGCTTGACAACAATGTGACGGATTACAGGCTATATACCATATCGAACGGACTTCCGGGGGCGGCCACTGCAAATTCCTTCAGCGAGCGTGACAGTGAGGGCAATCTTTATATTTCCTGCAGAAACGGGACGAGCCGGGTAAATATCAATAATTTCTTTGAGCAGACCTCAGGGATAAAGACGGGGGTGAGGTCTGTATTCTGCAACGACGAGGAGATAATGCCGGGTGAGGACGGAACCTATGTCATCCCTCCTGTCAGCGGGCGTATACAGATAACTCCCGCGATCCTTGATTACACGATGACAAATCCCACGGTTCATGTCTTTCTTGAAGGAAGCGATGATGACGGTATAACTTCGGAGCAGAGTAACCTTGTTCCTCTTGAGTATACCGGTCTTTCCTACGGTAATTACAAGCTCCATATTGAGGTGCTTGATGCCAGTACCGGGGAGATCTTCCAGGATGATATCTATACGATAATAAAACAGCCGAGACTTTTTGAGCTTCTTGCTGTCAGGATCATCCTTATTGCCCTTATTGCCCTCCTTGCAGGCTTTATTGTCTGGAGGTTCATGTCGGGAACCATCATCAGAAGACAGTATGAGGAGATAAGACTTGCAAAGGAAGAGGCGGAGAGGGCAAACAGCGCCAAGTCCAGATTCCTTGCAAATATGTCCCACGAGATAAGAACTCCCATCAATACCATAATGGGAATGGATGAGATGATCCTAAGGGAGGATGCAACGGATGTACCGAAGAACTACCTGCTTTCCGTTGTAAACTACGCCCTTGATATAAGGAATGCCTCGGAATCTCTTTTAGGCCTTATAAACGATCTGCTTGATATGTCAAAGATAGAGTCTGGCAAGATGCATCTTGTGGAGCAGGAATATGATACGGAGGAGCTTCTTCGCTCTATCGTATCCATGATAAGGGTGAGAAGCTCGGAGAAGGATCTTTCCTTTGAGATCGATATCGATGAAAAGCTTCCGAAGAGACTCTACGGCGATCAGGGAAAGATCAAGCAGGTGACCTTGAATCTCCTTACAAATGCCGTTAAATATACTGATGTGGGAGGGCTTAAGCTTTCGGTTTCGGTTACAGATACCGTGGAAGATAAATGCAGCCTCAGGATCTCTGTAAAGGATTCCGGGATAGGGGTAAAGGAAGAGGATATGGAAAAGCTCTTCACTGCCTATGAAAGACTTGATGAAGAAAAGAACAGCGGAATACAGGGCACGGGACTTGGCCTTGATATCTCAAGGCGTTTCTCGGAGCTTATGGATGGAAAGCTCTGGTGCGAGAGCGTTTACGGAGAGGGCTCGGAGTTCATCTTTACCCTGAGCCAGAAGATAGTTGATAAAACCGGCATAGGAAAGTTTGACGAGCATGCGCAGGATGCGGTAAAGGGACCCTATGTGCCACAGTTCATAGCGCCGGATGCAGACGTTCTGGTGGTTGATGATAATCCCATGAACCTTAATGTAATAAAAGGACTTTTGAAGGCCACGAAGGTTTTTGTAACTACCGCAGCCAGCGGAGAGGAGTGCCTTGAAAAGTTAAAATACGGAACCTTCAATGTGGTGCTCCTGGATCATATGATGCCCGGTATGGACGGAGTTGAGACCGTAGGACATATAAGGGAGACCGATCCTGATCTTCCGGTATATGCCCTTACCGCGAACTTCACGGCGGGAGGAGAGGATTTTTACAGATCCAAGGGCTTTACGGGGTATCTTGCAAAGCCCGTGGACAGCCTTGCTTTAGAGCATGCCATCATGCGGCATCTTCCGGAGGAGATAATGATGAAGCCCGGAGCTTCCGATGCGGTGGAGGAGCCGGAGGAGCTTCCTGAGGATATGGCATGGATAAATGAAGTTGAAAGCATATCCGTTGATGAGGGGATCAAAAATTCCGGCGGGGTGTCCGCGTATTTATTCTCCCTAAAGCTTTTCTACGATACTATAGCCGACACCACAAAGGTAATAGAGGATGCCTATAATGAAAAAGATATAAGGCTCTACACCGTAAAGGTTCATGCCATGAAGAGCTCGCTTCGGATAATAGGAGACCTTAAGCTTTCAAAGCTTGCGGAAGAGCTTGAGGATGCGGGCAATAAAGAGGATAAGTTCTTTATAAATGAAAACACCTCAAATCTTCTAAATGGCGTGAGAGAATACAGTACAAAGCTTTCACGTCTTGGTGAAAAAGACGGTGACGGGGATGAAAGGGAAGAGGTGGATCCTTCCGAGCTCCAGGAAGCGTACGGCGCGTTAAAGGAGATGATCCCCCAGATGGATTATGACTCGGTTGAAATGATACTTGATTCCCTTAAGGAATACAGACTTCCGAAAGAGGATGCAGAAAAGATGGATAAACTTGAAAAGATGCTTAAAGTCCTTGACTGGGACGGTATGGAAGAGCTTATTGGCTAGGGGGGTATTATGTCGGACAGCCGTATTTTGGTACTTGGTGAAAAGGAAACATATCTTATCAGGATCCTTTTGAAAAAAGCAAAGGATGCAGGTCTTGACTGCATTTTTGTGAAGTGGGACGTAAATGAGATCATTGCCAACTGGGAAGGGGCAGCCCTGCTTACCTTTTATCTTGATGAAGCCATGAGACCTCCCTTAAGCGTGCTGCGATTTCTTGTGGACAAGGCAACGGAGGAGGGGAAGCATTTCATAACCATAGGAGAGCCCGGGGATATGAGATTCATCTGCGATAACATACCGGGAGACCTTATATATAAAAGCTTCAACCGGCCCCTCGATAATGACGAGTATGTCCGCAGTGTCAAGGAGATGCTGAAAAAAAAGGGAGAGGGAGAATTCAGAAAGACCATCCTTATTGTCGATGATGATCCGGGGTATCTTGGACTTACAAGGGAATGGCTTCGTGACACCTATAAGGTTGCCATGGCAAATTCCGGGCTTCAGGCCATTAAATGGCTTGGAAAGAATAAGGCAGATCTTATTCTTTTGGACTATGAGATGCCTGTAACCACCGGACCTCAGGTGCTTGAGATGCTAAGGAGCGATGAGGAGACGAAGGATATACCCGTGATGTTCCTTACGGGAAAAGGAGACAAGGAGAGTGTAATGTCGGTTGTCGCCCTTAAGCCCGAGGGATACTTCCTTAAGAACATAGACAGGGCGGAGCTTCTTTCAAAGCTTCAGGAATTTTTTATCGTGCAGAAGCATAAGGGGCGCTGAATGGAGATCCTTCAGTATCATCAGCTTAATATAATGCTGGTGCTAAGCGGCATCTGCGGGATGACAGCTTTTTTTGTACACCTTTCAAATTCCACGCCGAAGAGAAGAAAAAAGATACTTATCGCAATAGAGCTGACATCGATGTTTTTGCTCCTTATGGATCGCGGAGCGTATATGTATCGCGGGCTTCCCGGAAGCTTCGGGTATTATATGGTCCGCATCACGAATTTTTCGGTATTCTTTCTGACCCTCGCCCTTATCTGGTTTTTTAATCTGTATCTTAAGGACCTCTACCTTAACGAGGGCGGTCTGAAAAGCGTGCCGAAAAGGCTGAAATTTAACGATTATATCATAGGCGCCGGAGTGATCCTCCTTATCATTTCACAGTTTACGAGTTTTTATTACACCTTCGATGCATCAAACCGGTACGAAAGGGGTCCCGGATTTATTATCTGCTATTCAATTCCTCTTATAGTTCTTATTATACAGTTTTCTTTCATTATAAGCTACAGGGGGCATCTTCCCCGAAAGATCGAAGCGGCTATCATTATATTTGTACTGGCGCCTCTTGTTGCCGCCATAGCGCAGGTCTTCCTGTACGGCTTATCTTTGGTAAATATAGCGGCAGTGGGAACGACGCTTCTCGTATATGTGGTGGATCTTGTTGAAACAAATAATAAAGTAGACAAGGCCACAAGGCTTGAGCTTGAATATCTGAAAAAAGCCCAGAAGGGTTCAAAGCGGCTTTTTGACCAGACGGCAACGGCGCTTGTAAGCGCCATAGACGCAAAGGATGAGGATACCAAAGGGCATTCGTCGGGGGTTGCGGAGATAGCAAGAAGCCTTGCGGAGCTTAGCGGGAAGAACGAGAAGGAGTGCGAAGAGATATATTATGCGGGACTTCTTCATGATGTCGGGAAGATTGGGATTCCTGAGAGCATCATAAGCAAGAACGGCAAGCTTACCGATGAGGAATACGAGACGGTAAGAGGGCATTCCGTCAAGGGAAGCCAGATCCTGTCGGGGATCACTGATTATCCGTACTTAAGCGTTGCGGCCAGATATCATCATGAAAGATACGACGGAAAGGGATATCCGGAGGGGCTTAAGGGCGAGGAGATACCGGAGATCGCCCGTATAATTGCAGTTGCCGATGCATATGAAGTTATGACTTCAAAGAAAACCTACCGGGATCCGACGCCCAGGGAAAAGGTTAAGGAGGAGCTTTTAAGAGGTTCCGGTGGTCAGTTTGATCCGCACTTTGCCCAGCTTATGATGCATATCATAGACCTGGATTCGGGAAAAGAGTCAAAGAAGAGAGAGGATCTTTCCTCGCTTTCGGAAAGCAGGAAGCTTCATCCGAAAGAATACAGGAGCGAGATTTCAGAGGGCATAAGGATCTCGGATAACCCTGTCGTAGTAAAGCTTAAAAACGAACAGGATAAGGATTTTGAAGCTTATGCCTGCGTTCCGGCCATCATCCTTTTCGATTCGCTGGATGCCAGGGTGCATGATATCGAAAAAGATATCAAGAATCAGAATTACCTGGAATACGGGGAGATCTGGCTTGATGGTCACATAGTCAGTACGGCTGCAAGGAACATGCTTACGGATGCGAAGGAGATGAAAGAAGGAGATGCCGGGGATGGCATATATGTTATCGAGGCGTCCAAATACAGGGATCATGTCCGTATCAAAACCCGTGGAAACGGGACGGAGTCGGATACCATTGTGGCGCTTACCGACAGCACAAGATTTGCGTATATGGCTGTTACCGGTGAGCACAGTCTCATTACGGTTATGGATATAAGCAAAAAGGAAGAAAAGACCCTTGAAGAAGATATACCGAGGATCGCGAAAGAGGTAAGCTATATCAACAGGCTTGAGGGGGATCTTCCGAATATCCAGATAGACGGCTACAGGACGGCGGCAACCATGGGGATTCCCGTTCATGACGGGATGCAGCTTATATTCCACACCATGAGTCTGCCCTCTGCCTGGACGATGTGGCACTGTCCGCTTATAGTGCTTTTTTATTCCCGGGACAAAATGGTTTACGGGGAGGGCTACAGGGAGTATGCCCTTATAAGCCTTGACGGGGAGAAGAGGGATGCGGAAGGGCCTGCAGAAAATGAGTTCTTTATTGAAAGAAGCGAAGACTTTACCGGCTGGGATCTTTGGAAGGAGATAAACAAAAAGGGGTATGAAAGTACCGTTACCTTAAGGAGAAGGGGAAGGACTGTCACGGTTTTGACGGAAAATCTCGGGATAAAGGTTAAGAATATCACCATGGTAAATGACGATCCTCCCGAGATCTACGTCGCCCTTACCGGAGATCTTTGCGCCCTCACGGACATACGGATAAGAAACGGATGATACAAGACCATATGTTGTACTTGAAAAAAATGGATAAATCAAGTATCATATATAACGCTGATGCGAGGAGGCGGGTAACTGGTCCCTTACTGAAAGCATTTCAATCACAATTCTATTAAATCGTAGGAGGATTTAAATTATGGCAGTAAAAGTTGCAATTAATGGTTTCGGTCGTATCGGACGTCTTGCTTTCAGACAGATGTTTGGCGCAGACGGTTATGAGGTTGTCGCTATCAACGATCTTACCTCTCCCAAGATGCTCGCACATCTTTTGAAGTATGATTCTTCCCAGGGTAAATATGCTCTTGCAGACAAGGTTTCTGCAGGTGAGGATTCCATCACAGTTGACGGCAAGACTCTTAAGATCTACAAGGAGCCTGACGCAAACAACTGTCCTTGGGGCGAGCTTGACGTAGACGTTGTTCTTGAGTGCTCCGGCTTCTATACATCAAAGGAGAAGGCTCAGGCTCACATCAATGCAGGCGCTAAGAAGGTAGTCATCTCTGCTCCCGCAGGAAATGATCTTCCTACTATCGTATACAATGTTAACCACACAACCCTTAAGCCTGAGGACAAGATCATCTCAGCTGCTTCATGTACCACGAACTGCCTTGCTCCCATGGCTAAGGCTCTTAATGATCTCGCAACGATCAAGTCCGGTATCATGAGCACCATCCA
>JAFPZU010000139.1 GCA_017417105.1 Lachnospiraceae bacterium
TAAGCGAAATAAATAATTTCGCTTACTATAAAGCCTCCGGCGGATGCGCCCGGATTTTGCAAGGAAATATGCCGCTTTCAGCGGCCAAAATCCGGCGCAGTAAACGACAAAACGAAAAGAGTTTTGTCGTTTACTATAATTCATTTAATAAACCTCGTAAGTAACTCTTAAATACACTCAAACTGTTTTCCTCAGAATAATAAGTATCCATGAGTTACCTCCCTTAAGCTAAAATCCAGTTACAATGTGTATACAAGAATAACTCCGGGACAGAGAGTGTGTCAAACGAACCGTATTTATGGTATCATTGCTTCCATGCAAAGATATGATATCATCTGCCCCTGTCATTTCGGACTGGAGGCAGTGCTTAAAAGAGAGATACAGGATCTGGGATACGATATAGCCCGTACCGAGGACGGAAGGGTTATATTCCACGGCGATGCGGACGCGGTCGTAAGGGCAAACATATACCTCAGGACAGCGGAACGGGTGTTAATTGACTGCGCGGAGTTTGAGGCTCTCACCTTTGATGAGCTTTTTGAAGCGGTAAAGGCCGTAAGATGGGAAGATTTTATTCCAAAGGACGGCAGATTCTGGGTGAAAAAAGCCTCCTCAGTCAATTCAAAGCTTTTTTCTCCGAGGGATATACAGTCGATTGTAAAAAAAGCGATGGTGGATCATCTGTCCGGTGTATATGGGATTAAACATTTCGAAGAGACCGGAGAAGACTATCCGCTGCGGGTCTTTATTAATAAAAACCATGTTACGCTGGGACTTGATACCACAGGGGATTCCCTGCATAAGAGGGGCTACAGGCCGGAAGCGGGGGAAGCTCCGATTGCGGAGAACCTGGCAGCGGCTTTAATAATGCTGACACCCTGGAAGGCGGACCGGTATCTTCTGGATCCCTTTTGCGGTTCAGGTACTTTTGCGATAGAGGCTGCAATGATCGCAAGGCATATCCCGCCGGGACTTACAAGGCGTTTCACGGCGGAGCGCTGGACAAATCTCATAGAAAAGAAACTGTGGTATGAGGTGGCAGATGAAGCAGGATCGGAGATTCTGCCTGAGGTTAAATGCGATATACAGGGGTATGACATAGATCCCCGGGTTCTTTCTTACGCCAGGGAAAACGCAAAGCGGGCAGGAGTAGCCGACACCATTCATTTTCAGGAAAGAGCCGTGGCGGATATGTCCCATCATGGCAAATACGGTTTTATTATAACCAATCCGCCATACGGAGAAAGGATCGAGACCCTAAAGACTCTGCCTAAGATATACAGGGAGCTTGGAGAAGGAGCAAAACGTCTTGATACCTGGTCGATGTATGTGATCACCTCCTACGACGAAGCCGAAAAGCATATTGGGAAAAAGGCGGCAAAGAACCGCAAGATATATAATGGAATGATACAGACCAGATTCTTAAGCTTTCCCGGACCTAAACCGCCGGGCAGGAGACCGGGGGAGCGTACCGAATGAAAGAGAACAGGCTTCTTGTCATAACGTCAATAGCAACCGTCATATTCATGCCGGTAATGCTTTTCATATTTTCTCAGAACAAAGCACTGGCAGGTAATATGCTTCTTGAGGATGCCATAGTGCTTTCTGATGAAACAGATGCAGTAGATACGACGCTTAATGTCGAAAGCAACATAAAGGTCGTCGAGGGAGTAGGTGAAGGTGTGGATGTAAGTATCGGGATACCTCTGGGTTACGATGTGGAAGCAGACAGCATAACCGTTCATGAGGACAAGGCAGAATCTCTGATCCGCATATCGATCCCGTCCGATGATAAGGATTTTTATTACAGGAATCAGCTGACAGGGTCACAGACGGGGATATCATCCCTGACCTACGGATATGCCGATGGGATCGCGGGATTTGACATTAAAACCGACGGCTACTATATACCGACGGTGCATCTTACTTCGAAAGAGCTTTCTCTGGAGCTTAAAAGGCCAAAGGAACTGTACGGGCAGGTTTTTCTTATAGATGCCACCCATGGCGGGGATGATACGGGAAACTGTGCGTACGGAGTGACGGAAAAAGATGTTAATTTAGGGATCGCAAAGGCGATAGCTTCCAGAGCAGAGGCGTCAAATGAGGGAGGATTTTATCTTACAAGAGGCTCGGACGAGGAGATAGCGGAGGAGGACAGGCTAAAGCTTACGGAATTGCTGAAGCCTGAGATTTACATAGCCCTGCATGTCAATGCTGACGGGGATACGAGAGTTACAAACGGGATAAGCGCGGTTGTGGGAAATCCCGATGATGAAAAGACGGTCGCAAAACTTGTAAGCGTCATTGCCGGGGAGACCGGACAGAAGGATCTGGGAGTTAAGACCGATCCCTCGGTCACTTACGGAGGAGAGCATTGCGTGATAATATATACCGGGTATGTGACAAATAAGGCGGAGGCTCTTATGATACAGGATCCGCAGTACGCTTCAAAGGTCGGCGGCATCATCTACGCGTGGCTCATGCATGAGGAAAAGGAAGGGATATGAAAATAATCTTTGCTACCGGAAACAAAAACAAGCTTAAGGAGATCCTTGAGATAATGGAAGGCACCGGATTCGGGATCATATCGGCGGGAGACGCCGGGATAAATTCCGATCCGGAAGAAACCGGCTCCTCTTTTGAAGAAAATGCGCTGATAAAAGCCAGAGCCGTTTTTGAGCTTACGGACAGGACAGCGGTTGTAATGGCAGATGATTCCGGGCTTTGCATTGATGCCCTTGGGGGAGAGAGAGGAGAGCTTGGCATCCATTCTGCAAGATTCATGGGTCACGATACATCCTATGAGATCAAGAACAGGGAGATCATAAAACGGCTTGAGGCTGTGCCCGAAGAAGAAAGAACCGCGAGATTCGTCTGCGCGGTTGCCGCGATCCTGCCGTCAGGGCAGGAGATAGCAGTTCGGGAATCAATGGAGGGCTTTATTGCGCATAAGATCGCGGGAGAAAACGGCTTCGGATATGATCCGATATTCTACCTGCCGGAGTTTGGCATGACCTCGGCTGAGATATCCGCAGGATCAAAGAATCTTGTTTCACACAGGGGAAAGGCGCTGCGGCATATGAGGGCTGTCCTTTCCGAGGTCAGGCTATGAAGATTCTTATCGTAAGCGATACCCACGGAAGACATGACACTCTCCTTAAGGTGCTTGGTAAGGAGGAGCCCTGCGACATGCTGATACATTGCGGGGATACAGAAGGCGGGGAAGACTGGATAAGACAGCATACACAGTGTCTTTCGGTTCCGATAGTAAGGGGGAATAATGACTTTTTCAGTTCGCTGCCTTCTGAACTGGAGCTTGATATAGCCGGTCTGCACGTTTTTATTACTCACGGCCACGGATACGGAATATCGATGGGATGCGAGCGGCTCATTGAAGAAGCGGCCTCAAGGAAAGCGAATATCGTAATGTGCGGACATACCCACAGACCGATGGCGGAAAAAAAGGACGGCATCTGGGTGATAAATCCCGGATCACTTTCCTATCCGAGACAGGAGGGACACGATCCGACCTATATCGTTATGACGGTATCCGAAGGAGAGGAGCCGAAGTTTTCCATAAACCGTCTTCATTGACGTTGCAGTTTGTTACTGTTCAGCGCCGAGCCACGACGATGCCATGTGCGCATAGCGCACATAGACGGCATTCAAAACATGCCAAAGGGCATGTTTTGCACTTGCTGCGTGTCGCAAGACAGCCAGTGGCTGTCTGCTTTGCGACGACCGTA
>JAFPZU010000140.1 GCA_017417105.1 Lachnospiraceae bacterium
GTATTTTTCAAAGAGTCTTAGATTCTCCGCATAATAAAAACAGAAAGCCTCATCCTCGGCAACCGCAAGATAAAGAGGTGATTCATCTGATTCAGGTATCACCTCAGGGGATACCATATTTTTTTCTGATTTACCGGGTTTTATACTCTTTCCTGCTTCTTCCGCGATCTTAAGAATAATATCAATTTCGCACCCTTCCGTGAGAATATCCGCCATATCTGATATCTTTTTCCTGATATCCGGAAGCTCGTCTGGAAAGGTAAGTCCCAGATGTCTTCCTTCCAAAGTAAAAGCCTTATCATTTGGGATATATCCAGCGATCCTGACGTCATCACGAATCCTGCCGATCTCTTCTTTAAGAACAGGGAGAAGCTTACCATAATAGGAAGCAGACATCCTGTTTAATATTATCCCTTTTATAAGGTGTGCTTCGTCATCTGCAAGGATGCCCTTTATCAGTGAGATGACCGTCCTTCCCGCCCCTTTGCAGTCTAATATTAAAACAATGGGAATGTTGGTGATCCTTGCTATATCATAGCAGGAGCCCTCGGTGTTTTTTACGGATATTCCATCATATAGTCCCATCACGCCTTCTATGACCGCCATATCCCCATCGCAGTGAAAAACTGTATCCCTGATATGATCTCCGGAGGCAAAAAAAGCATCCAGATTCAGGCTTTCGATTCCAAGAACCTTCTTATGGAACATGGGATCTATATAATCCGGTCCGCATTTAAATGAAACAGACCTGATCTTACGGCGCTTCATCACTTCGAGAAAAGCCGTAGTGACAGCAGTCTTTCCGCATCCGCTTCCGGAGGAAGCGAACATGACTCTGGGTATATTCCCCTCCTCTGATAATGGTACATTATTATCTGACCGAGTCCGGACGGAACCGATCCCGTACCCGACCAAAGAACGGTCGCTAACGGTATCTGGCTCCTCTGTTGAATGCATTTTTTCAATATCTGCCTCTATATCGTGACAAATCATGATATTTCTCCGCCCGGATTCATTGTTTTATTATTATATTTATATCCCCTCGGGGTAATTAGACGTTCGTTTCTGATAAAGCTACTGCTGTTCCCGATAAAGACAGTGGTCGCCATGTCAGCGTTAATTCCTGCAAGCTCTGAGAGAGTACTAAGCCCCTTCTCGCATCCGTTCCTCCCTATGTTCTTTACATATCCGCAGGGTCTGTCTCCGGGCAGAACGGAAAGCAGGATCTTACAGGCTTTTTCAAGATGCCCTGATCTTTTATTACTCGAAGGATTGTAAAGAACGATACAGAAGTCTCCCTTTGCAGCGCACCTTAATCTTTCTTCTATGACTTCCCAGGGGGTTAACAGATCGCTTAAGCTTATGGTACAAAAATCGTGCCCAACAGGGGCGCCAAGCAGCGCGGCACCTGAAAGAGCTGCCGTAACTCCGGGAATTATCTCTATATCATGGAAGCCCTCTGCTGCTCCGATCTCAAGCATCGGCGAAGCCATACCATATACTCCGGCATCTCCGCTGCATATCAGCGCGACCGTCATTCCCTCTTTTGCAAGCTCTATGCACTTACGGCACCGCTCTGTTTCACTTCTCATGGAGCTTTCAAGAAGATCCTTCCCCGGAAATCGATCCCTTACAAGGTCAATATAGGTTCTGTACCCCACTATGACATCACTTGCTTCAAGAGCCGAAACTGCCCCTTCCGTCATTGTGTCCTTATCCCCGGGTCCGATCCCTATCACAAATATCTTTCCCATAAGTCCTTACCCTTTCCTGTCAGCCTTTCTGTACCCCGTTTCAAAAGAGGGATCGTAGAGCTTTGATCTTTCATAATTTCTGTGCGCTATTGCATCTCCTATAAGCACTACGGCAGTTTTTCTGATATCATGTTCCCTGGCTTTTTCATAAAGCTCTCCGACTGTACACACTATCTTTTTTTCATCAGGGAACGTAGCCTTATACACTATGGCGGCCGGCGTATCTGCCGCATATCCTCCCGCCATAAGGCGTTCAGACAGGTTCCGTATCATCCCGGCACTGAGATATACCGCCATTGAAGCTTTGTGGGCGGAAAGCTTTTCTATGCTTTCTCTTTCAGGCACAGCAGTGATCCCCTCCATTCTGGTGATAATAAGGGTCTGCGTCACATCGGGAAGCGTATATTCCATGTTCAGACCGGCTGCCGCTCCGAAACAGGCGCTGACCCCGGGACAGGATTCGTATCTTACGCCCGCCCTGTCAAGTATATCCATCTGCTCCCTTATAGCACCGTATATACTCTGATCTCCTGTATGAAGCCGTACCACATCCTTTCCTTTTGCATCGGCTTTTATCATAATGTCAGTCACTTCTTCAAGGGTCATGTAAGCACTGTTATAGATCTCCGGCTCTTTTTTCGCATATTTCAGTAAGTTCGGATTCACAAGGCTTCCGGCATATATTATGATATCAGCTTCCTCTATGAGCCTCATTCCCCGGACGGTAATAAGATCTTCAGCTCCGGGGCCTGCCCCCGTAAAATATATCATCCCTCTCTCCTTTATTTTTACCCATCATGATCAAGGAAACGGTCGAAACATTTATAGTAAACGACAAAACTCTTTTCGTTTTGTCGTTTACTGCGCCGGATTTTGGCCGCTGAAAGCGGCATATTTCCTTGCAAAATCCGGGCGCATCCGCCGGAGGCTTTATAGTAAGCGAAATTATTTATTTCGCTTA
>JAFPZU010000141.1 GCA_017417105.1 Lachnospiraceae bacterium
AAGCGAAATAAATAATTTCGCTTACTATAAAGCCTCCGGCGGATGCGCCCGGATTTTGCAAGGAAATATGCCGCTTTCAGCGGCCAAAATCCGGCGCAGTAAACGACAAAACGAAAAGAGTTTTGTCGTTTACTATAATATCATACTGCTGACGTCGATTATCACGTTCATATCCTGCTTTTTCTGTGCCGGAAAGGTAACAGACTGTTTCGCTGAGGAGAAAAAAGCCGATATAAGCGCGATAAGCGGATTCGGAAAGAACTACTCTGTCGATCAGGACGGAAAATTTGAGATCGAAGGGGTTATGGTCGTGGGAGATACGATCTACAATATCACCGCAGGAGATGACATGATCCAGTCCTGGACCGGTAAATATAAGGGAAGATACTGGAGCGGCGACGCCCTTAAGGAACTCCTTGATAAACCCGAGACTTTATTCTACGGGAAGGTTTCAGGGACTAAAGACAAGGCCGAGTTTTCAAACGAGGTTAAGTTCACAAGGCCCAACGGGCAGAATTATTAAAACGGATAAGCGGGTTACGATATACACTGTAACAAACCTGAGGAGGATTATCAGTTGGAGCGGGGACTCGATACAAACGTAAGAAAAACAAGACGAAAGATATTTAAGGCAGTTGCGGAGCTTGCCTATGATTCAAAAAATCTCACGGAGGATATCGAGGCTCTTCCTTACGAGCTTTGCAGCATGGACTCCTCCGGGGACTGGGGGAATATATACAGGGAGCGGGCAGTCACAAGGGAACGCATAAGGCTTGCTCTTGGCATGAAGCTTAGGCCTGAGAATAAACCCGTATCCGCAAGCCACGGGGTTGAAAACTCAAATGTGGCCGAAAAATATTATGAACCGCCTCTTATGCAGGTGATACCTTCAGCCTGCAACGCCTGTCCTGAGAATATGTATGTGGTATCCGATCAGTGCATGGGCTGCGTGGCTCATCCCTGTATGGAGGTGTGTCCCAAGGGCGCAATATCCATGGTTGACGGGAAGAGTCATATCGATCAGGATAAATGCATACACTGCGGTAAGTGTCACAGCGTTTGTCCGTATGACGCGATATCCCACAAGAGGAGACCCTGTGCCGATGCCTGCGGTCTCGGCGCCATAACAAGTGATAAATTCGGCAGGGCCGATATAGACAGAACCGTCTGTGTTTCCTGCGGACAATGCATGGTGCACTGTCCCTTTGGAGCTATCGCCGATAAATCACAGATATTTCAGCTGATAAAGGCTCTTCAGTCCGGGAAGAAGATAATAGCAGAGGCTGCTCCCTCTTTTGCAGGTCAGTTCGGCAATACAACCCCTGCCCAGTTTAAGGCTGCGCTTAAAGAACTGGGATTTTATGATGTAGTCGAAACTGCGATCGGCGCGGATATCGGCTGTCTTGCGGAAGCAGAGCACTACGCAAAAAAAGTTGACACAAAAGAGCTGCCCTTCCTCCTCACCTCCTGCTGTCCCAGCTGGAAATTTCTTGCGAAGCTTTTCTTCCCGGAAACCATAGACAGTATTTCAAGAGAGCTGACTCCGATGGTTGCGACAGCGCGCGTAATAAAGGAAAAAGAGCCGGATGCGGCCATAGCTTTCATCGGCCCCTGCGCATCAAAAAAGCTGGAAGCAAGCAGCAGGTTAGTGAGATCTGATGTGGACTTTGTCATAACCTATGAGGAACTCCTGGGAATATTTGATGCAAAAGGAATAGATCCTGAAACCATTGAGACAGAGGAGACCTTAAATGATGCTTCTTCCGCTGCAAGAGGCTACGGCGTGGCAGGCGGTGTGGCAGGAGCCATAGAGAAGTGTCTGAAAGAATATTATCCGGAAGTAAAGGACATAAATATAGAGCATGCTGAAGGTCTTGCCGAATGTAAAAAGATGCTGACCATGGCAAAGGCCGGACTTAAGAAAGGATGTCTTATCGAGGGTATGGCATGCCCCGGAGGCTGTATAGCAGGAGCCGGAACAAATCTGTCGATAGCCGGAGCTAAAAAGAAGCTTGATGAATTCAGTAAAGAAGCAGATAATATGCTGCCGGCGAAATAGTATGTAAAGAAACTTTAAGGGCGGCCATCATCGTGGCCGCCCTTGGTTAAATTCATTTCACTCTGATAGTTACAACACTTGCCTTTGGAATGGTAACGATCAGTCCCTTACCATCTTCCCTGTAGCCGGTAAATGATTCTGCTTTTACCGTATCAGGGGCTTCAAAAGTATTCATGTCATGAACATCGCTTCCTTTTAGGACTAAGGCTTTTTCCACCTTACGGGTTTTATTCTCCGAAAAGCTGACAGCAAGCTCTTTATCTTCGGAAAGGGAAAGGTTATTCAGGGTGATGGTTATGATGCCGTCTCTTTCTGATACGGACTCAGATACCCGGGGCACCTTCCACTCACCGATACCCGTCATTTCCTCATCGGAAAGCGCACTCTGGAGGAGTTTTGCTCCCTGATGATGCCTGTACATATTAAAGACATGCCAGGTAGGGGTCTTAACCATCTTTTCACCTTCTGTCAGAATAACGGACTGAAGGACGTTAACCACCTGCGCTATGCAGGCAAGCCGCACCCTGTCACAATGCTTGTTGAAGATATTTAAGTTGATCCCCGCGACCAATGCATCCCTCATGGTGTTTTGCTGATAAAGAAAACCGGGATTTGTACCGGGCTCCACATTAAACCAGGTTCCCCATTCATCTACAGAAAGCCCGACTTTCTTTTCGGGATCATACTGATCCATTATCGCGGTATGACGGGCAAGAAGCTCTTCCATATACAGCGTATTATAAAGCGTTCTGTACCACGCCTTATCATCAAATTCCGTGGCGCTCCCCTTTACCTCCCAGCATTCGGTGTGTGTGTAGTAATGCAACGAAAGGAGATCCATATGACCATGCAAATGTTCAGGCGCGTGGTCGAAACAGGTCTTCATCACTCCTTCTGTCCAGTGGTAATCGTCCCCGTTGGCTCCGCAGGCAACCTTCTGTATGGGCGCCTTATCGTTATACTGCCTTACATAGGTCTGATATCTTCTGTATTCATTTCCATAGAACCCGGGAGTCATATTGCCTCCGCAGCCCCAGTTTTCATTGCCTACTCCGAAATAATCAACCCGCCAGGGCTTTTCCTGTCCGTTTGACTTTCTAAGCTCTGCCATTGGAGATATTCCGTCAAAGGTCATATATTCAACCCATTCCGACATCTCCTGAACTGTCCCGCTTCCGAGATTTCCGTTGACGTAGGTTTTGCAGCCAAGCTGCCTGCAAAGCTCCATGAACTCATGGGTTCCGAAGCTGTTGTCCTCCGTCACGCCGCCCCAATGGGTATTGACCATCTTTTTACGGCCGCTCTTTTCTCCTATGCCGTCTTTCCAGTGATACTCATCTGCAAAGCAGCCTCCGGGCCATCTGAGTACCGGAACCTGTATCTCCCTGAGAGCTTCCACCACATCCTTACGCATCCCGTTTTCATTGGGGATGTTCGAATCATCGCCCACGTAGAGCCCCTCGTATATGCATCTTCCGAGATGCTCTGAAAAATGTCCGTAGATTTCCGGCGCAATGGTTCCAAGCTTCTTTGTTTCATTTATTACAAGTTTTGTCATCTTTTTCCTCTGTCGTTTCTACTGCCTTTTTATAAATTCGAGCTCTACACCGTTGGGATCTTCTGCCAGAATGTTCCTGAATTTAAGCTTTTCAATATCTTCAGGTTCGGTAAGCACGGTAAAGCCGCCATTTTTCAGCTTTTCATATAAAGAATCTACGTCCTCACACTGAAGGGCAAGGTGCCTTAATATCCCTCTGGTCTTTACATCAGGATGGAGCTCGCCATGATCTTCATCATACTCTATAAGCTCCAGCATAAGGTCGCCTGACAGTTCAAAATAGTGAAGTCTGTGATCCCCCATGTCTACAATATCAAGCTTTTTAAGTCCAAGGATATCTCCATAGAACTCCTCACTTTTCTTCATATCCTTTACATTTATCGTGATATGATCCGGCTTTAGCATTCTGCCCTCCTTTATTTATCTGCTTCCAATGCCTTGTAAAGATAAGCCGCAAGGGCAGCGCCGACTAAAGGTCCGACTATGAAAACCCAGAGAGAGATCACAGGCTCGACGTTTCCGTTAACAGCTGCAAAGACCGCCGGTGCGATGCTTCTTGCAGGATTAACACTGGTTCCCGTGAGTCCTATGCCGAAAATATGGACAAAAGTCAGAGTAAGTCCTATTACCAGGCCTCCGAAAGAACCGTGTCCGGCTTTTTCGGAAGTGACCCCGAGAATGGTCAAAACAAAAATGAATGTAAGAACTATCTCTACCACAAGTCCTGCCGCGATGCTGCCGTTTACTCCTGCAAGACCGTTTGCTCCAAAACCGCCAGTCATATCCTCAACTCCTCCTGCTGTGAATATGACCGCAAGGATAATGGTTCCTATGAAAGCCCCAATGATCTGGGATATGGCGTATCCTAAAAAGGTCTTTGCATCAATCCCGCCTTTCAGATACACCGCGAGAGATACTGCCGGGTTTATATGGCAGCCCGAGATATTACCTATGCAATAAGCTTCAGCAACTATAGATAATCCAAACGCCAGCGCCGTCAGCAGATATCCTGCTCCGTTTTCCGCATCACATCCCACAAGCATGGCGGTTCCGCATCCCATCAAAACGAGCACCGCAGTTCCCGTAGCTTCAGCAATATACTTCTTCATGTTTTACCTCCTAAAGTAATAATAGTAATCGATCAAAGCCATTATACACTCTTGGGGGGGATTTTCATATTACATTATGTTGGTGGGATCAAAACCCGATATCCGGAGAGATCTGACCGGGTTTGTTTGCTTGAAAAAACCTGAGATTACGGTATACTACAAGCTGCACAAACAGGGTAACGAACGATCAGAGAACAGAAAGACGGGATATAATCATGAGAATAAGACGGTATACAGATAACGATGTTTCAGAGATGAACGAAATCTGGAATGAGGTGGTGGTTGAGGGCGTTGCTTTTCCTCAGGAGGAAACACTTGATGAAGTTTCAGGCAGGGAGTTTTTTTCCGGTCAGAGCTATTGCGGCGTGGCAGAGACAGATGACGGAAGACTTGTGGGGTTATACATTCTGCATCCCAACAACGTGGGGCGATGTGGGCACATATGCAATGCAAGCTATGCTGTTTCATCATCCTGCAGGGGACAGCATATAGGGGAACTGCTTGTAAAAGACTGCCTCTCAAAAGCCGCGGAGCTTGGTTTTCGGGTGCTCCAGTTTAACGCGGTGGTGGAGTCGAATGTTCATGCCCGTCATTTATACGAGCGGCTCGGGTTTATTCAACTGGGGACTATTCCCGGCGGTTTCAGAATGAAGGATGGGCATTATGAAAATATATGTCCCTATTATCATGAGCTATAGCGGAACATAGCGGGAGCGATGATGTATGAAACTGAAAAAACTGCCATATGATTTAACAGTATGCAAGGTTTACGATGTATCCGGGATCAATCTGAGTGCGGATATATGTTTTGTCGGCAAGACCGACGAGGAACTCTCGCTTGTTTGCAAGACGGAAGATGCTCCGGCTGAAACTGTTGAGCGGGATGATGGCTGGCGCGGATTCCGCATTGAGGGAGTGCTGGATTTTTCTCTCATTGGCATTTTGTCGGAGCTTTCCACTATCCTCGCGGAGAACAAGATAGGCATTTTTGCTGTATCGACATTCAACACGGATTACATTCTGGTAAAGACTGATAACTTTGACCGCGCCATGAATGTGCTGGCAGCAGAAGGATATGAGGTGGCGGAATATTAATCACCAGCTTTATTACCAACCTTGTTACCAACATGCCATAATGTATGGGGTGGTAATAAAAAGGAGGCTTGAAAAGGGATTTCAAGGCAGGAGTTACGTGCGAAAGCGTACCTAAACACTTAGCGAGGTTTTTTCGAGCTTAGTGTTTATGGAACCCATTGAGCACTTAGCGGTCGTTGTTTGACCGCTTACGTGCGAAAGCGTACCTAAACACTTAGCGAGGTTTTTTCGAGCTTAGTGTTTATGGTATAATCAAAAAATGCAGTTCGGCCCCAAATAACTGCGGTAAAACCGGATCACAGAAAGGAATCAGATATGAGAAGACTGAAAAAGAGAGGGAATATGAACGACAGGATAGATATCGTCCTGCGTAAGTTCCGGTCGAGAATGACGTCATATCCGCCGGGGATGTGTCCTCTGGCTCTTTACAGATCACTGCTCCAGATATCAATGAACCAGTCCTGCGGCAAATGTGTGCCCTGCAGGGAAGGACTGTCAGAGGTGGATTATCTCCTAAAGAGCGTGCTGGCGGGAGATGCCACGATGGAGACGCTTAAAATTATCGAAGACAAATGCCGTATGATAGCCGAGACCGCGGATTGCGCAGTGGGTGTTGTCGGAGCGAATATGATCCTTGATTCCCTGACTGATTTTGCTGATGAATATGAAAGCCACATAAAAAACGGGCGATGTGTCGAGAATGTGATCCAGACCATACCCTGTGTTACCTTATGCCCTGCTCATGTGGACGTGCCGGGCTATATCGCGATGATAAAGGAGGGAGACTACGCGGGGGCGGTAAAGGTGATACGGAAAAACAATCCTTTGCCCACAGCCTGCGCAATGGTCTGTGAGCATCCCTGTGAAAAGAAATGCCGCAGATCCCTTGTGGATGCTCCCATTAATATAAGAGGACTGAAGAAATACGCGGTGGATTCGGTACCGGCGGATAAGGTTGAAACTCCGAAAGTCAATGTAAAGACAGGAAAAAGGATAGCGGTTGTCGGAGGAGGCCCCTCAGGTCTTACGGCTGCCTATTTCCTTTCCCTCATGGGACATGAAGTCCGGATCTTTGAGGAACATGAAAAGCTCGGAGGCATGTTAAGATACGGCATACCGGAATACCGTCTGCCGAAGGCGAGACTGGATGAGGATATAAAAGCCATACTTGACGCCGGTGACATCAGGGTGCATTTAAGGACCAAGATCGGAAAGGATATAACCTTTGAAGAGCTTAAGAATCAGTACGATGCGGTCTACCTCGGCATAGGGGCGCAGCTTGGAAACCGTATGCCCATGGAGAATGCCGATGCGAAAAATGTGGTGCCTGCGGCAGATTTCCTGCAGGAGGTGGCTCATGGAAGGGCAAGGGATCTTACAGGGAAGAAGGTTGTGCTCATAGGAGGCGGAAACGTTGCCATGGACGCCGCCCGTACCGCGGTGAGGCTTAATGCGGAATCGATCCATGTATTTACCAGAAAGCGTGACGACTACACTGCTCTGGAGGATGAAGTTATAGGAGCGATGAACGAGGGCGTACGGTTCCGTACACTGCTGAGCTTCCTTAACATAGAGGCTGATAAAGAGACAAACGAGGTTCGCGCAGTATGGCTTCAGCCGGAGATCGTTGCCGAATACGACCAGAACGGAATGATGACAACAGAGCACTCCAGTAATTATCCGTATCGTTTCAAATGTGATCTTCTGATACTTGGCGTCGGACAGAGAAGCGATACTGCAGATTTTGAAAAAGAGGGCGTTAAGGTGGAACGGGGAAGGATCATAGCAGATGAGACCTGCATGGTCTCAGGCATGGACGGAGTCTTTTCCGGAGGAGACTGTGTAACGGGTCCCTCTACCGCAATAAACGCCATAGCTGCCGGACAGGTGGCAGCTTACAATATAGACGAATATCTGGGCTATCATCATAAGGTATCCGATGATACGGTTGTACCTCCGGCTTATCCCAACCCCTGTGTACCTACCGGAAGAGCCGAAATTGAGACAAAGGATCCTTTTGAAAGAAAGGATAACTTTGAGCCGGTAGATCTTGGCATGACCTATGAAGAAGCCATGCGGGAGGCAGGAAGATGCTTAAGATGCGATCACTACGGCTGCGGTGTCATGAAAGGAGGCAGGGGCGAATGATGAATATAACGATCAACGGAGTCTCCTATGAGGCTGAAAGGGGAAAGACCATACTTGATATTGCCCGCTCAAACGACGTCTATATACCTACACTCTGCTATATGGAGGGAGTAAGCGACATCGGCTCCTGCAGACTGTGCGTGGTGGAGGTCGAGGGCTTTTCGAAGCTTCTGCCTGCCTGCAGGACCAAGGCAAAAGACGGAATGGTGATAAAAACCGAGTCAGAAAAGCTCACCGCATACAGAAAAGAAATGCTGAAGCTCATTCTTTCAAATCATAAACAGGACTGTATGAGCTGTCCTGCCAATGGTACCTGTGAGCTTCAGGATATCTCGAACAGATACGGGGTGGAGCATGCAGATCACCCCGGCAACAGGGCAAAGATCGACAAAACGCTTGAGATTCAGAATGCCAATCCCTATATAACCTATGATCCTGAAAAATG
>JAFPZU010000142.1 GCA_017417105.1 Lachnospiraceae bacterium
TAAGCGAAATAAATAATTTCGCTTACTATAAAGCCTCCGGCGGATGCGCCCGGATTTTGCAAGGAAATATGCCGCTTTCAGCGGCCAAAATCCGGCGCAGTAAACGACAAAACGAAAAGAGTTTTGTCGTTTACTATAAAATGCAATCTTTTACAACATGTAGTATAATTCCTGAAGTTGGCTGATTACAAAAGCAGGAACAGAGAGCTTGAGGACAGACTTGACCGGGATGTGGTCACGGGGGCAGGCTCCAGGGATTACGGCGAGGAGCTTCTGAAAAAGGAAGTAAAGGATGTGGAAAAGTGAGGTAAGGTGGTTAGGGAAAGACGCAATGAGTTTGATCTGATAAGGGCTGTATCCACGGTATGGATAGTGCTCTTTCATTACAGCTACACCTTCGTCCAGTACGGAGTCGGGGGAGAGCATATATACGTGATGATGCATGCAAACGGCACCTGGGGAGCATTATTCGTATCGCTTTTTTTCATGCTGTCCGGGGCTTCCCTTTACTACAACTGGGGAGGAAGGATCAGGTCCTTTGCGGGAAAAGGCGGGGTACTGGACTTCTATAAAAAAAGATGGCTGTCAATCTTCCCTATGTTTTTTGTTGCCTGGTTCACTGTCTATATGATGAACGCCATATCCTTTGGGAGACTGTGGAACTGGGGAGGGTCGTACAAAAAACTGATACTTACCTTTTTCGGGATTGACGGCTACTTCATGTACCGGGAAATGAATTATTATACTGTAGGAGAGTGGTTTCTGGGAGCGATCATAATGCTCTATATCCTGTATCCCCTGCTTCAGTGGTGCATGAATAAGATCCCGGCGATCGCCACGGTTATTATTGTACTGTTATTCGGACTGAATACGGCAAGACATATGATACCGGCTTTTGCGGCATATAATCAGTGGGTTGTGATCTCTGACAATATTAATCTCATAACCTGCGTTTTTTCTTTCTGGATCGGGATGCTGCTTATAAAGGCAGACAGACGCATAATAAAGAAAAGATTCTTTATCCCTGCAGTGATACTGGCGCTCTTCCTTATGCTGATACCGCTTCCCGTAAGCACGCTGATACTGACTCCGATCCTTGCGGTATGCTTTTACATAATACTTGCCTTCATATCCGTATCACTCGACAGTAAAAGGGGGGTGTGGAACCTTAGAATATACGATAAGCTTACAGGATTTTTCAGTAAATATTCCTTTGCCATATTTTTAGTGCATCATGTTACGGTACAGAAAACCATGGCGGTATTTACGGGAAAAGCCTTTACATATCCCTTAAGCATAGTGTATTTTCTGTTTAACCTTGCCCTGATCTCGGTACTTGCAGTACTGCTTTCAAAGGTGACGGATCTTATAGTGAAGGGGATCGGAAAGATGATTCACGGAGCTGCAGGTAAAGTAAAGAACGCTGCCTGATCCTGGAGGATAAAATGAGAAGATTAAAAGCGAATGTCATAGTAAAGAGCATAACGGGGATAGTTCTGCTGCTCGTAATATTTTCAGTAATAACAGGAGTGATCGGCTACAGGAAGTTTACGGTTGCCATGGCGGAGCAGTACGCCGACGGAGGCTTCAGGACAGCCTGGGCAGCAGTTAACATGCTGGATGAGGACAGGATCGATGAATATATGGCAAGCGGAGGAAAAACGGAAGAGTATCTTGAAGCCTGGAGCAGGCTTGACGATCTTTGCAACGCTACGGGAGCCACGTTCATCTATATGATAATTCCCGAAAGACCTTCCTATGATCATATTACTTTTCTTTTTTCAACCATTAATGAAAACAGTGAATATGAAAAATATGATTTCGGGTATGTAAGGGATACCACGAATGATGACTACAGGACAAAATACCGCAAACTTTATGATAAGACATCCGATGAAGAGCTTGTAATAAGGGATAAGGGAGTCATAACCACCGGATCTCATATCACCTGTATGGTACCGGTGATATCCTCAGCCGGTGAGGTTGAAGGGATCCTCTGCGTACAGCGTCAGATGGATGTGATGTATTCCTACAGACGGGGGTTTGTTGATGACGTCATAATCACGCTTCTTATACTGACAGTCTTTGTCATCATAGTGCAGGGCTTTTATCTCTATCACGTCTTCCTTCAGCCCATGAAGATAATAACGGATGAGGCCATACGTTTCGCCGCGGAGGATGTGACAAAGGGAGAAACGCTTTCAGAGAAGATAAGGAATAAGGACGAGATTGGACTCCTTGCGGGAGCCATCGATCAGATGGAACAGGAGATAGTAAACTATGTGGGAGAGATAACCCACATCACAGCGGAGAAAGAGCGGATAAGCACGGAGCTTGACATGGCCACAAAGATTCAGATGAGCCAGCTTCCCAGGATGTTTCCTCCTTATCCGGAAAGGAAGGAATTTGATCTTTTTGCCTCCACTACGCCCGCAAGAGAGGTTGGAGGAGACTTCTATGATTTCTTTCTGGTGGACAGCGATCATCTGGCGCTTGTTATCGCTGATTCCGCCGGCAAGGGAATACCGGCCGCGCTTTTTATGATGATATCAAGGATACTTATAAAAAACGCCATGATGCGGGGAATGACTCCCGGAGAGGCGCTCACCTCTGTAAATAACGAGCTGATGGAGGGAAACGAGGACGGAATGTTCGTCACCGTGTGGCTTGCGCTGCTTGAGATCTCCACCGGAAACGGGCTTGCGGTAAATGCCGGTCACGAGCATCCGGTATTAAGAAGAGCCGGAGGAAAATATGAGCTTGTCCTTTACCGCCATTTCCCGGCAGTTGCAGTAGCAGAAGATGTACAGTATAAGGAACATGAATTTCATCTTGATCCCGGTGACAGCATCTTTGTCTATACCGACGGAGTTGCTGAGGCAACCGATATGAGGCAGGAGCTTTTCGGAACTGACAGGATGCTTGAAGCCCTTAACAGGAGGCCGGAGATGGGACCGGATGATGCGGTGGTTCAGGTCTTTGATTCAATAACCAGATTTGTGGCGGGAGCCGAGCAGTTTGATGATATTACCATGATGGGCTTCAGATACAACGGAGTCCGGGACAATAAACAAACTAAGGAAGGTACAGAGTAAATGGATTTTACAATGATAGAGACCGGATGGCTTTCTATAATACCTCCGGTTCTTGCGATCACTTTGGCGCTTGTTACCAAAGAGGTGTATTCTTCGTTGTTTGCGGGGCTTTTTTCGGGGATACTGATCTATACTTTTTCAAGCGGCGGGACGATCTTTTCCGCGGCATCCCTGACCTTTGACATGATGAGTTCAAAGATCGCCGATAACTCCTATATGATAGTCTTTCTCGCTCTTTTATGGGCGGTTGTAAGCCTTGTTGCAAAGTCCGGGGGAAGCTATGCCTACGGTATATGGGTCGGTGGCAGGCTTAAGAATAAGAGATCCGCATCCGTTGCCACCTCGATTTTGGGGGTCATGGTTTTTATAGATGACGGTTTCAACTGTCTTACGGTAGGCACTGTAATGCGTCCCGTCTTCGACCGACTGAAGATATCAAGGGAAAAGCTTGCCTATATAATAGATGCGACTGCCGCACCGGTTTGTATCATAGCTCCCGTTTCAAGCTGGGCTGTTGCTGTTGCCAGTGAAGTGAGCGAAAAGGACGGGTTTAATATCTTTCTTTCAACCATACCTTATAATCTGTACGCGATACTTACGATCGTAATGGTTTTATTCATAAGTATCACGGGAAGGGATTTCGGACCGATGAAGGAAGCAGAGGAAAAGGCAAAGGATAAAGTCCCTGCAAATGAGGATACGTTCTTTAAGGAGAGTAAGGGAAAGGTCATCGATCTTGTACTCCCGATCCTTGTCCTTATTATCTTCGCGATACTCGGGATGGCCTATGTCGGAGGTTATTTTGAGGGAGTGGGCTTTTCGGAGGCGATAGGAAGTAATCCTACAGCAGGGCTATCACTTGGAGCCTTTGCAGGACTTATCACGGCGGCTGTCTTATATATTCCCAGAAAGCTTATGAAACCAAAGGAATTTATGGATTGCATAGTTTCGGGAATAGGAAGCATCGTACCTCCGATGCTGATACTTATCCTGTCCTGGAGCCTTGGAGGGGTATGCAGGCAGCTTATAGGAACCGGAGTCTTTATTTCAGGCTTTGTAAGCAGTTCCAATCTGCCGCTTGGGTTCCTGCCGTTTATGATTTTTGTTATCGCGGCGCTTATGAGCTTTTCCATGGGAAGCTCCTGGGGAACCTTTGGAATGCTGATCCCAATAGTCACCATGATATGCAGCACGGATAATGCGGGAGCTTATCTTATTCCGGCTCTTGGGGCGACACTTGCGGGATCGGTATACGGGGATCATTGCTCACCAATATCGGATACTACGATCCTTGCTTCGACAGGAGCTGAATGCGAGCATATAAAGCATGTTGAGACCCAGCTTCCCTACGCTACGCTTGTGGCAGTAGTTTGCGCTGTCTGCTATCTGATAGCGGGCTTTACCGCAACGCCCTGGATCGCGGTGTGTGCAGGGATCATATTGCTTATCGCAGCAGTAATTTTAATCGGAGGGCTTAATAAGGATCTGTGCAACAATTAATTTACATATTACTTGTCTTTCTTGCCGATAGCACCTGGGTAAAATTGCTTACATAGCCCGCTATGCGCACAATTTTACCCAGGCACTCTCGACAAGAAATCCGGCGTAATATTGTAAA
>JAFPZU010000143.1 GCA_017417105.1 Lachnospiraceae bacterium
TAAACGACAAAACTCTTTTCGTTTTGTCGTTTACTGCGCCGGATTTTGGCCGCTGAAAGCGGCATATTTCCTTGCAAAATCCGGGCGCATCCGCCGGAGGCTTTATAGTAAGCGAAATTATTTATTTCGCTTACTATAATTCGGATATTGACTTTTGCGAACATTTGTTCGATAATAAATAATGCTACGTGCTGCAAGCGGAAAGGAGGCTGGGGTTTGTGGAGCGCAGTTTTATAGCGATAGATTTAAAAAGCTTCTACGCATCCGTCGAATGCGTAGAACGAAAGCTCGATCCGCTTACCACCTGCCTGACCGTGGCGGACGGCAGCCGTACCGATAAGACCATCTGCCTTGCGGTATCTCCGGGAATGAAATCCTACGGGCTGCCGGGAAGGCCCAGACTTTTTGAGCTTAACCAGAAGGTCAGGGAAGTAAATAACGAACGCAGAACAAAAGCTCCGGGAAGAAGGTTCAGGGAAAGATCCTTCGATGCCGCAAAGCTTAACGACGACCCGTCGCTTGAGCTTGAATGCATCATTGCCCCGCCCCGGATGGCTTTGTATATGAAATACAGCACGGACATTTACAGGATATACCTCAAATACATTGCCCCCGAGGATATTCACGTTTATTCCTGCGATGAGGTTTTTATAGATGCAACCCCATATCTGGGGACATATGGCATGACTCCCCATGAGCTTGCCATGACCATGATACGGGATGTACTGACCACTACCGGGATCACCGCTACGGCGGGCATAGGCACAAACCTCTTTCTATGCAAAATTGCGATGGATATAGTGGCAAAGCATATGCCCGCGGATAAGGATGGGGTGAGGATAGCCGAGCTTGATGAAAAAACTTACAGGCAGAAGCTTTGGAGTCACACGCCCATCACCGATTTCTGGGGGATAGGCGGAGGAACGGCGAGAAGACTTGCTTCCATGGGGCTTTTCACCATGGGGGATGTGGCACAGTATTCGGAGATTGACGAGGACAGTCTGTATAAAGTTTTTGGCGTCAAGGCTGAGATCATCATAGACCATGCCTGGGGTTTCGAACCGTGTACCATGGAAGCCATCAAAAGCTACGTACCGGAAAATAACAGCTTAAGCTCCGGACAGGTTCTGCAAAGGCCCTACAGTTGGGAGGAAGCGCGTGTGATCGTGATGGAAATGTCCGAACTCCTGTCCCTTGATCTTGTAAGGAAAGGCTTTGTCACGGATCAGGTGGTGCTGACAATAGGCTATGAACATATGGATGATCCTGCGCTCATCAGCGCGTATAAGGGAGAAATGACGTATGACTGGTACGGACGTCCGGTACCAAAGCACGCCCACGGTTCTTTTAACCTCGGACAGATGACCGCCTCCGGCTCCTTAATAAGCGCTGCCCTTATTAAGATTTATGAAAAGACAACTGACCGCAGCCTGACCATAAGACGGGTAAACATCAGCGCCTGTAATATAAAACCGGAAAGCTGCATATCTTTCGATGAAGAATATGAGCAGATGGATCTCTTCACCGACTATGAAGAACGGGAAAGGCAGAAGCAGGAGGAGGAAAGGCTCAGGCGCCGTGAGAAAGCCCTGCAGGAGGCTTCCCTTGAAATAAAAAGCCGCTTTGGAAAGAACGCCATACTAAAAGGCACCAATTTCAGACCGGGCGCAACGACCATAGAAAGAAACAGACAGATCGGAGGACACAAGGCATGACAGACTACAGCAGCATAATAGATCACGAACACTATAAGTCAAAAAAGAGACCGCATATGTCACTGCACAGCAGAGCCGCGCAGTTTGCTCCCTTCGCCGCCCTTACGGGACTTGATGATGCCGTAAACGAAACCGGCCGTCTCACTTCGGAAAAGCTAATCTTAAGCGAGGATACCGAAAACGACATAGACCGCACTCTCCGCTATGCCCTGCTTACGCACAAAAACGTTACGATAACCTATTTCCTTCCCGATCCTCTGAAGCAAGGCGGAAAATATATGACTATTTCAGGGATCATCTACAAAGTGGATATGAATGAAGAAGTGGTGATCATGAATGACGGCTCCGCCATACTCCTCTACAGTATAACGGATGTAACCCTGGAGAACTAAGGATCAGTCACGGATTAATTTGCACATCTTGCTTGTCTTGCTCTCCGATACCTCGGAGCAGGATTCGGTTACATATGACGCAGACTTCACTCCGATTCCCTGTCGTACCCCGGCAGTGCCGCAGTTCCAGCCATTAGAATGATCTGAATAAAGATATGTCGGAGCGTAGTGATGTAATATTATTTTAATTTTATTAAATCCCTGATCGCATCGTCTTCCAAAAGCATCTCCCAGGCCTCATAGGTCGCCTTTATGAAGTCTTCCTGCAATTCGCGGTTGTCCTCGATAAGGGGACAGTTATATGGAAGCTCTCCGTCGTAAAACCCAAGAAGAAGCTCTCCTTCATCCGTAATATAAGGCATCAGCGGAAATGTCCTGCACTGTATCGGCCGGAATCTTCTATCGCACGCCCCAGCTTCCCTGCAGTATAAAACATAAACGTACTCTCCATAGGATTCTGGAAAATCATGCTCTGCTCTCAGTTCTCTTTTGATCTCAAGACATGATGTCCTGCTCTCCAGATATTCCTTCTCCCCCGGCAAAAGATAAATATAAGGCTCACTGCCGTCATCAAAAGCCTTCCTGCTGCAGCATACAGCACCGCACTCCTTCCCGCAGTCACAGGAAAGAGGGCTCACCTCATCAAGCCTCCTGTAGATTTTCTCAAATACTTCCGGTTTCA
>JAFPZU010000144.1 GCA_017417105.1 Lachnospiraceae bacterium
TAAGCGAAATAAATAATTTCGCTTACTATAAAGCCTCCGGCGGATGCGCCCGGATTTTGCAAGGAAATATGCCGCTTTCAGCGGCCAAAATCCGGCGCAGTAAACGACAAAACGAAAAGAGTTTTGTCGTTTACTATAACAAATAACTACTCATCTTTCTTGTCTTTTTCTCCGATGTCACAGAGCAGGATTCGGTTACATAGCAAGATTATGTATCAAGAACATCCTCTATCTTATTTAAAAGTTCATCTTTCTTAACAGGCTTTACAAGGAAACCGGCAGGGTGAAGGTTTATGGCGTTCATTACCATGTTCCGTTCCGAATTGCCGGTAAGGAAGATGACCGGGGTGCGTTTCAGACCCGGCATGTTCCTTATCAGCTGAAGAGTCTGCGGCCCGTTCATCTCGGGCATAAAGCAATCCAGCAGAATAGCGTCAACCTTTTGTTTTTCAAGAAATTTAAGTGCCAGCATACCGGATTTGACACAGTTTACCTTATAGGTAGAGTCCAGATGGGATTTCACAAGCTTTAAGGCTACAGGATCGTCGTCTACCACGAGGATACTGTAGGATCTTTCCGAAGTGGCGCAGAGCTTGTCAATCGCAAGCTTTATGTCAGAATAAGCGGAATCCCTGTCTATCGTGGCATCAGGACTCGGCTTTACGTGAAGCTTGAAGGTTTCGGCATCCTGTTCGTCCGCGATAAGGAGGAGAGGAACACTTATAAGGTCTTCATTCTCCCTCAGATCCATGACACCGAAAAGCTTTGTTCTGGCCACTGCCTCTGCATAGACCACGATACAGTCAGGCCTTCCTATAGTAAGGTCGCTCAAAAGATTGGTATTCGTCATAAGTATGCCCTGAACCCTGTAGTAGCTTTCAAGCACATGCACAAGGTCGTGCATCTTCTGGGTATTTGATGATACGATCATTACTCTTTTCATGGTTTATATCTCCCGACTTTTATCTGCCTTCCTTATTTAGTACAAAGGTTTCAGGCTCAACATCCATAGTATTCTAACATAATATGATATATACAGTAAACCATGTGGACAAATACCCTCTAAAATGCTATAGTTTACGAGACGCAAAGGATAGCGTCTCATAAATCCGGCTTCGCCGGACAGGTTTCTTCGAAACCTGCTAAAGTCCGGTATTGAAACACTTGATGTGTTTCAACACCTATATTCTTTGCGGTAACAAACAGCAATGTATCCCTGTCAGATCGGGGAACGTCAGCGGAGGTATTATTAAAATGAAACAAAAATTTTCAAACACGCAGCGTCTTGTAGGGACGGCTGTACTCGTAGCTTTGGTCATCGTGCTGCAGACAATAGGAAGCGGCATCCGTCTCGGCCCTTTCACGCCGACACTCTCACTTGTTCCTATTATAATAGGTGCGGTGCTTTTCGGCCCCATCATAGGAGGGGTTCTGGGACTTGTTTTCTCGGTTATAGTTCTGGTGTCCGTTATCTCGGGAGCGGATGTCGGGGGAGCCATGATGTTTTCGGAAAACCCCGCCGCCACCATCATCATAGTTCTTCTCAAGGGCTTTTTGGCAGGACTTGTGGCGGGAATCATAGCGGAAAAGATGTCGTCGAAGAATATGACCATTGGCGTGGCAGCATCCGCTGTTGCGGCTCCTGTCTGCAATACAGGCATCTTCTGCATAGGAGTTCTGATATTCTTCTTTGACCTTATTTCATCCTGGGGCCAGGCGGCAGGCTTTGATAATGCTTTTGTCTATGTGTTAGCGGGACTTGTGGGTGTCAACTTCTTAGTAGAGCTGATACTGGATCTGGTACTGGTGCCCGTCATAGTAAGGATAATTTCCGCCGTAAGAAACGCGGGGTAAGGAGTCAGCATGATCTTTGCAATAGATATGGGTAATACCAATGTCGTCGCGGGATGTCTGGGAGACGACGACAGGATATTTTTTACGGAAAGGTTTGCAACAGATCTGAATAAGACCGAGCTCGAGTATGCGGTTCTCATCAAGACCATACTTGAGATCCATGGTATAGACAGAAACGAGATAGAGGGGGCGGTGATCGCAAGCGTGGTCCCGCCGCTTACTCATATAATAAAAACGGCTCTCAGGAAGCTTTTGCAGTGTGAGCCTATAGTTATAGGAGCAGGACTTAAGACTGGACTTAACATCCGTCTTGATGATCCCTCAACTCTCGGCGCAGATCTGGTGGTGGATTCCGTGGCGGCAATGAAGATATACGGAACCCCTGCAATAGTCATAGATATGGGAACCGCTACCACAATAACGGTGATAGATAAGGATGATGCCTATATCGGAGGCGCCATCTTCCCCGGAGTCAACGTTTCCGTGGAGGCGTTGGCAGCCGGCACTTCACTGCTTCCAAGGGTTTCCCTTGGAGCTCCGAAAAAGCCCATAGCTTCAAATACGATGGATGCCATAAAGAGCGGTATCATCTTCGGAGAGGCGTCCAGGCTCGACGGGATGATAGAAAGGTTTGAAGAAGAGCTTGGCTACAGCACGAAAGTTGTCGCCACCGGAGGCCTTGCAAATGTTATTATTCCGCATTGCAGGCATGATATAATCACGGATCCGGACCTGATGCTAAAAGGGCTTAAGATAATATATGACAGAAACCGGGACTAATACTAATGATCAGGAAATTTAAGCAGCTTTCAAGACAGGAAGTCGATACCAATGTAATATTTAAATACTGCAAGGATCAGGTGGAGCTTCCCGACGGCAGGGTAGAGGAGTATATAGCCTGTATACATAAGGGAGCTTCAGCCGTGGTACCGGTACTTCCTGATGGCAGGATACTCATGGTCAGGCAGTACAGATATGCCATAGGAAGGGCTACCATTGAGATCCCTGCAGGAGGCCGTGACGGTACTGATGAGCCTTTTGAAGCTGCTGCAAAGAGGGAGCTTGAGGAGGAGACCGGCTATACGACCGATACTCCCCTTGAGCATCTTATTACCATTGCAACGGCTATTGCCTACTGTGATGAGATGATCGAGGTCTATGTTGCTAAGGACTTAAGAAAGACCAGGCAGCATCTGGATCCTGACGAGTTCATAGAGATAGAACCGTTTGAAGTAAAAGACCTGGTTGATATGATCTATGCCGGCAGGATACAGGATTCAAAGACCATTGCATCCATCATGTCTTATTTTCATAAGTATTGCGTAACAGGTCACAACCATTAGGTTATGATTATAGTACATAAATAATTGACATAATTTCGAAATATTTTGTTTAAATTTTTTTTTCACAACATGTCGGATTGGCTTTCGGGTAGGGTCACAACATGTTGTGATTTTTTGTCAAAAGTGGTGATTTAACACCGTTTTACGCCGAAAAATCGGTTTGCTTTTCCCATTCATAGTCATTATAATGGGTTGAGTGGTCAGCCCCGTGTGAGGACAGACTGCTAGTGGAGAGGGAACTATTGGGAATATGGAAGACCGTATCGAAGCGTTCATAAGTTATTTACATAATATAAAAAAGACTTCGAAGAATACAGAGCTTTCTTATAGAAGAGATCTGAAAAAGATGGTCGCTTACCTTAACAGAAGAGGTATCGACGATCCGTCCAGGGTCACATCTGAGATTCTTAGGGACTACGTGGAGAACAGTGAGGAGGGCAAAGCCGCTCCGGCATCTGTGTCACGTGCCATAGCATCCATGAGAGCGTTTTATTCATACCTTGAGAAGGAAGGCATTATCCGTTCTAATCCTACGGAGGGGCTTAAGGCACCCAAAATAGAGAAGAAGCTGCCTCAGATCATGACTATGGATGAAGTCATAAGGCTTTTGAATCAGCCGTCAGGAGATACTCCCAAGGAGATAAGGGACAAAGCCATGCTGGAGCTTTTATATGCAACGGGCATGCGTGTTACTGAGCTTATCACCCTTAAGGTTGAGGATGTCAATCTGCAGATGAATTACGTGGACTGCCATGATCCGCATAAGGACAGGATCATTCCTTTTGGAATAGAGGCAAGAAATGCCATAAGGAATTACATTGAGCATTCAAGAGGCGCCCTTATTGCCAGCAATGACGAAAGAACTCTTTTTGTGAATATGTCAGGGGAACCCATGAGCCGGCAGGGGTTCTGGAAGCTTATTAAATACTATACGAAAAAAGCCGGTATTGAGATGGATATAACCCCACACACGTTAAGGCACAGCTTCGCGGCGCACCTTGTGGAGAACGGGGCAGACCTAAGGTCCGTACAGGAGATGCTGGGACATTCGGATATTTCAACAACTCAGATCTATGCTACTTTAAGCCACAATCATATACGTGAAGTTTACGCCAAGGCCCACCCCAGAAGATAAGGAATCTTAACGGGGTGGTTTCCGGCATAAGAGGCTTTATTATCACTTAATTCTTTATTATCCAGAGGAGCCGGATACCGTTCGAGGTGTATTTTGCCGAGTTACGGGATCGGCATCCGACCGGAGTAAGTCAGATATAAAACATAGTTTTATAGAGGAGGATATATATCATGACACCGTATGCCGAGATGACTAAGGATGAGATGAAGAGGGAGCTGTCCGAGCTTCTTGTGGAGTACGACAAATTCCAGAATATGGGGCTCAATCTTGACATGAGCCGCGGAAAACCCTGTAAGGAGCAGCTGGATCTTTCCATGGGAATGATGGATGCGCTGTACTCCGGGGCTGACCTTACCTGTGAGGACGGGACTGACTGCCGTAATTACGGAACCTTAACCGGAATAAAGGAAGCCAGGGTTCTTATCGGCGATATGATGGAGAATAATCCGGATTCCATAATAATATACGGAAACTCATCCCTTAACGTTATGTATGATACGATCTCAAGAGCCATGACTCATGGTATCTTAGGACATACTCCCTGGTGCAAGCTGGATCATGTGAAGTTCCTTTGCCCGTCTCCGGGCTATGACAGGCATTTCAAGATAACGGAGTATTTCGGCATAGAGATGATCCCCGTAGAGATGACCCCCGAGGGACCTGATATGGATACAGTCGAGAAGCTTGTTTCCGAGGATGATGCCATAAAGGGGATCTGGTGTGTCCCCAAATATTCCAATCCTCAGGGTTATTCTTACTCGGACGAGACCGTAAGGCGTTTTGCAAGACTTAAGCCTGCGGCTCCGGATTTCAGGATATTCTGGGATAACGCATACGGGATACACCATCTTTATGACAAAGGACAGGATCATCTTATTGAGATCCTTGCAGAGTGTAAGAGGGCGGGAAATCCCGATCTTGTATACAAGTTTGCCTCTACCTCCAAGATCACCTTTCCCGGAAGCGGCATAGCATCTCTTGCCACTTCCCAGAACAATCTTGAAGATATCAAGACCCAGCTTAAGAATCAGACAATCGGTCATGATAAGGTTAACCAGTTAAGGCATGTGAGATTTTTTAAGGACATACACGGCATGACGGAGCACATGAGACTTCATGCCGATGTGATAAGACCCAAGTTTGAGGCAGTGGAGGAGATATTTGATAAGAACCTTACAGGTCTTGGGATAGGTGAATGGACAAAGCCCAGAGGAGGTTATTTCATAAGCTTTGAAACTCTTCCCGGCTGTGCGAAGGCGGTTGTTGCCCACGCCAAGAAGGCGGGAGTTACAATGACCGGCGCCGGTGCCACCTGGCCTTACGGAAAGGATCCGAAGGATACGAATATAAGAGTTGCGCCTACCTTCCCGTCACTTGCTGATTTAAAGACCGCAGCTGAACTTTTCACCCTCTGTGTCCGCATCGTAAGTCTGGAAAAGCTCCTGGAGGGGGATAATAAGTAATATAAACGTAAACAAATAATAGATCCTATAAAGGACTGCTTGGAAAAAAAGCAGTCCTTTTGCTATAATTACGCGTGACAACAATACTGAAGGCATACAGGTGGATGATATGGCAGACAGAAAAAAGGTTCTTATCCTTATAAATGCATCGGCAGGGGTGGGACGCGCCGAGGATGATACCCTTGAGATCGCATCAGCCTACGCGAAGGCAGGTTATGAGCCCGTTGTATATCCCATAATACCGGGAACAGAGCTTATTTCCGAGAACATAATAGAATGGTATAAGGGTGAGACAGAGGAGGTCATGTGCTGCGGCGGTGACGGAACACTGAATCATGTGATAAGCGGTGTCATGAATCTTGAAAAGGATGAAAGGCCTGTTATCGCTTATATTCCGGCTGGAAGTACAAATGATTTTGCAAGAGGGTTAAATATCCCTGATAACCGGGACGAAGCTGTAGAGGTAGCTGTCAGGGGAAAGAAATTTACATACGACATAGGACGGATGAATGACAGATATTTTAATTATGTGGCAGCTTTCGGGGCTTTTTCAAAGATAAGCTATGACACTGACCAGGATCTGAAAAACGCTTTCGGCTATGCGGCCTATGTTATCAACGCGATCATTAACCTTCCTCAGAATATAAGCTACAGCTGTAAGATGAGGATAGACATGGGAGGTGAAACCGAAGAGGGAGAGTATGTTTTTGGCTCCGTCTGCAATTCCGTTTCCGTGGGAGGCATGAAGCTTTTTGAGAATGTGGGAGTAAAGCTTGATGACGGGAAGCTTGAGCTTCTGCTTATCAGGTCTCCGAAGAACATTTCAGAGCTTAACTCCATATTAACGGCTCTTGCAAAGGGTGATACGGATAATCCCTATATCATCTTCAGAGAGATCGAGAGCGCAAGGTTTATATCTGATGAAGAAGTTTCCTGGACTCTTGACGGAGAATACGGCGGTGAGAGCCGGAAGACAGAGATAGAAGTTATGAGGAAGGCCGTGACCATAAAGGTGGGTAAGAAATGAAGACATCATCAGAGCTTAAAAAGCTCCTTTTTGAAATAGATCACAGAGGATATCCGAATTACAAGCAGACAAGGGGCGAGTATTCCTTTGATGGCTATGTGCTGTCCATAGATCATGTGCAGGGGGACCCCTTTGCATCTCCCTCAAAGCTTAGCATAAGGGTAGACGGGAGAACGGCCGGGTTTCCCAAAGATCACTACCTTGAAGAGCACAGAAGGACAGCTCTTCAGGATGACCTTACAAGGAGGTTTGCCAGGGCGGTTTCAGGCAGCGTCAGAAGAGATGCGGGCTCCGGAAAGAGCGGGCTTATTGCCTCCAGCAGAGCGGGACAGGAGGTCTTAAGGCGTACCTGCTGTGATATCGATCCCCAAAGCGGGAATGTAACATTCAGGTTTGAGGCAGGGTTTCCGGCTTTCGGACGGAGCATTAATTCAAAGGAACTTATCCACATGCTGTTTGACCTTATGCCCGGCTACGTGGATGAGGCTTTTATTTATTACAAAAAGGAAGCAAAGCATTTTGAGGAGCTTATGTTCCTTGCAGATGACAGGCTTGCTTTAAGGCAGAGCCTTGATAAGCTGGGGCTTTGCGCTTTTATTGCAAACGGTGCGTGCCTTCCAAGGAGGAGCGGGGTTTCGGAGCTTCCCATGGAAAAGGCGGTGCCTTTTAAGTCGCCTGAAAGCCTTGAGGTTACGATAGAGCTCCCCCATAAAGGAGCCGTTTCAGGCATGGGAATAAAAAAGGGCATTACCCTTATAGTGGGAGGAGGGTATCATGGCAAGTCAACTCTCCTTAAGGCGCTTGAAAAGGGTGTATATGATCATATAAATGGTGATGGCAGGGAGTTTGTTGTATGCGACGATAAAGCCATGAAGATACGCTCAGAGGACGGAAGATGTGTTCATTCTGAGGATATCTCCATGTTTATCAGCAATCTTCCCGATGGCAGGGATGCATCGGATTTTTCCACGGAGGATGCCAGCGGCAGTACTTCCCAGGCGGCTAATGTGACAGAGGCCATAGAGTGCGGTTCAAGTACGCTTTTAATAGATGAAGATACCTGCGCTACCAATTTCATGGTGCGTGACGAACTGATGCAAAAGGTCATTAATAAGGACAAGGAACCCATAACGCCTTTCATTGAGCGGATGAGGTATATCTACGAGCATTACGGTATTTCCTGCATCCTTGTGGCAGGAAGCTCCGGGGCGTTCTTCGGGGTCGCGGATACCGTGATACAGATGGATAAGTACGTGCCCTTTGATATCACGGAGAAAGCAAAGGCGGAATATGAACAGTCGGGAATAAAGACAGCGGAGAGTTTGGCTGCTAAGGAGCCGGATTTTTCAAGGATAATTCTTCCTGTAAGATCCATAAAGGAAAGAGACCGGGTGAAAGTAAAGAGCCGGGGCAGGGACGGGTTTTCCATAGACCGGGAGGAAGTGGATATAAGATATCTGGAGCAGCTTGCTGACAACGAACAGACAGCAGCTCTTGCCCAAACGGTAAGGTTTGCCTGCGAAGAGGTGATAGACGGAAAGAGGGAGTTCAGGGAGGTTCTAAAGGAGCTTGAAAAGCGTCTTGAACACGATGGGCTTAAGGTTCTCTGCGGAAAGATGCCTTACTGCGGACTGGCGATGCCCCGCATTCAGGAGATCGCCGGGGCGCTGAACCGCTGCAGATTTTTAAGATTTTCCCGTGGAGGAAGAAACTGATGGGAAAGAAAGTCGCTGTTGCAATGAGCGGAGGGGTTGATTCCTCGGTTGCCGCATATCTTCTAAAAGAAAGCGGCTATGAGGTCATGGGAGTGACCATGCAGATCTGGCTTGATCAGGGACTTTATGAGCTTTCAAGAGTCGATGGCTGCTGTTCCTTATCGGCAGTGGATGATGCTAAAAGGGTCTGTGACATCTTGGGAGTGAGGCATGAAGTGGTTAATTTCAAGGATATCTTCCGTGAGAAAGTAATAAGCAACTTTATAGAAGAATATGTAAAAGGACGAACCCCGAACCCCTGCATCATATGCAACCGCTACGTTAAGTGGGAATCGCTTCTTGAATGGGCGCTAAGAAACGGGGCAGACTATATCGCAACGGGGCATTATGCAAGGGTAAAAAAGCTTGAAAACGGCAGACATGCGATCGTTAGATCTGCGACTGCCGCAAAGGATCAGACTTATGCGCTGTACAGTCTGACACAGGAGCAGCTTAAAAGAACACTGATGCCTGTAGGAGAATACGAAAAGGATAAGATAAGGGAGATTGCAAGGGAAGCAAACCTTCCGGTGTGCAATAAACCCGACTCAGAGGATATATGCTTCATCCCCGACGGGGATTATGCCGGATTTCTTGAAAGGGAGGCAAAGGACAAAGTACCGGCTCCTGGAAATTATGTTACGCCTGCGGGAGAAGTTTTAGGCGTTCATAAGGGAATTACACACTATACAATCGGACAGAGAAGAGGTCTTGGGCTTGCCATGGGGCACCACGTCTTTGTAAAGGAAATACGTCCCGACACCAACGAGGTTGTAATAGGGGAGGATAAAGAGATTTATTCCAGGGAACTTATCTGCCGGGAAATCAATTTCATGGGACTGTCTGACACGAACCTTTCAGAGGAAAACGGCAGAAGGCTTTTCGGCAGGATAAGATACAGGCATCCGGGAGAATGGTGTACGGTATATAGGACAGGAGAAGATGAATTGAAAGCCGTTTTTGAAAAGCCGGTAAGAGCCGTAACCCCGGGACAGTCGGCGGTCTTTTATGATGGTGAGAGCATAGCCGCAGGGGGGACTATAGTAAGAGCGTAAATA
>JAFPZU010000145.1 GCA_017417105.1 Lachnospiraceae bacterium
GTCAGCGCCCAAAGCATCGGACGCGATCTTTACGCCGGCCTCGACATTGAGACAGCAGGCTTTTTCATAATCCTTCTCGTCACCGATAGCTATGTGGATATAGTCCGTAAGGGATTTCACATGCTCTTCTCCGTCGCCGTGGAGCGCAGCACCCACAGCACCGCAGTTCGTGTGGCCGAGTATGACTACCACCGGACAGCCCAGGTGTCCCGTTGCATATTCGATGCTGCCAAGCTGAGTATCCTTTATCACATTTCCTGCGACACGGATAACAAAAAGCTCACCTATGCCCGTCATGAAGATATCCTCCGGAACCACGCGCGAATCGGAGCAGGCCACTACCACAGCATAAGGGTGCTGGCCATTGTCCGCCGTGTCTGTACGCACTGCATCGGAAATGTTCCCGTCGTTTGCAGTGGCACTTAAATATTTTCTGTTGCCTTCCTTAAGTCTTGTAATCACTTCTTCTTTTGTCATTTTCTTGTACTCCCGTTTTTTGAAAGAAATAAAGTTACGTTTAATATTCTATCATGAAATGTAACTGTTCAGAACCCCCTGAGTTCAAAACAGTTACGGCAGCCCGCAATCAGAGATTTGCTTCGCAAATGGTTCACGATGTCCAGTGGACAGCTTTTCTGTATTGCGATATATATGTTAGAATAATGTGTCGCAGGTGATACAGGACACAGGAGAGTGAAAGCATGAACATATCCCTTTATCTGTCACAATCTTATCAGGATGCGTGGAGTGATTATTTAAGGAGCCTTAAAATTCCGAATTTTCCGGTTTGGGATTATGTGATACTTACGGCCAGCAACGAGCATCAGGCGGCGGGATTTCGGGCGCAGATAGAAAGCAGGAGAGGGTATCTTCCTCCTAAGACAGAGTTCGTAGTGATCCCCGATGAAGGAGGCGTAAGAGTCGGTTCGGGAGGAGCTACCTTAAGCGTTCTTAAATTCTTAAGGGAAAAGGAGAAGTCCTTTGAGGGCTTAAGGGTTCTTGTGGTTCACAGCGGCGGAGACAGCAAGAGGGTTCCCCAGTACAGTGCACTGGGGAAGCTTTTCAGCCCGGTGCCCCACTGCCTTCCCGACGGAAGGAGTTCCACGCTTTTCGACGAGTTTGTAGTTGCAATGTCAGCGGTTCCCGGAAGGATAAGGGAGGGAATGCTGATACTTGCCGGGGATGTAATGCTTATGTTTAATCCGCTGCTTGTTGACTGGAGCGGAAAGGGAGCGGCGGTAATAAGCTTCAAGGAGGAAGTGGAGACCGGGAAGAATCACGGAGTCTTTTTACGCGGAGAAGACGGAAATGTGAGAAGCTTCCTGCATAAGCAGTCGGAGGAAAGATTAAGGGAGGTCGGAGCGGTAAATGATGCAGGATGCGTTGATATTGATACCGGAGCCATCCTGTTCGGAGTGGATGTGCTGGATGCCCTTTATTCCCTGATATCAAAGGACGGGGTGTTCGATGAGAAAAAATACAAAGAGCTTGTAAATTATGAGGTAAGGCTTTCTCTCTACGGAGATTTCCAGTATCCTTTGGCGGAGGATTCCACTCTTGAGGCTTTCTATCTGGAGGCGCCTGAAGGAGAGCCTACCGAGGAGCTTATGAAGGCCAGAGCCCTGATATGGGAAAGGCTTCGCCCCTTCAGGATGAAGCTTCTCCGTCTTGCTCCCGCAAAGTTCATTCATTTCGGCACCACACGGGAAATCTTAAAGCTTATGGAATCCGGCGTGGAAGAATACAGGGATCTTGGCTGGTCGAAGCGTGTCAATTCCTCCATGGAGAGGCTTTCGGGATATAATTCCGTTCTTGATCCCAGGGCAGAAACCGGGGAAGGCATCTATCTTGAAGATTCCTATGTCCACGGAAATGCAAGGATAGGCAAAAACTGTGTCTTATCCTATATTGATATCGATGAGGGGATCGTGCCGGACAACGTGGTGCTGCACGGGCTAAAGCAGTCGGATGGAAACTTTGTCTGCAGGATCTACGGGGTCTTTGATAACCCAAAGGATGATAAGCTTTTTGGCAAAACACTGTCGGGCGATCTTTGGGATGAGGGTACTCCTCGCATACTTTGGACTGCAAAGCTGTATCCGGAAAGACCCACCATAAGGGAGGCAATAAAAGCTGCATTAAAGCTTTACGATGATATCTTAAGTAACAGGGATATCGAGCGGGGCAAATCCATGGCGGCAGGGTTTAATGATGCCGATCCGGAAGCGGTCATAGCCTGGAATAAGCATATGTCAGAGCTTGTAGCCATGAACAGACTTTATTCCCTGGTGGAGGATAAGGTGCCTGTGGAGCAGGTCCGTTTTAACGGAAAGCTCTCAGACAACCAGCGGGAGTGGCTTGAGGAGAGAATAGAAAAAGCAGACTTTTCGGAGGCCATGCGTCTTCATTATTACGTAGGATGTGCCCTGGGGGACGAAGCCGAGGTAGGGGAAGCGTTTTCCACTCTTTCTGATGCCATATTAAGATCAACTCTTAAAGAATTAAAAGAGAATAAGGACGCAAGGATAATATACGATGAGCATGAAGTTAAGCTTCCTTTAAGGGTCAACTTCGGAGGGGGATGGTCGGATACGCCTCCCTACTGTAATGAAAACGGAGGCACTGTATTAAATGCCGCGATCCTCTTAAACGGTGAAAGACCCGTAAGCGTAACACTTAAGAAGATACAGGAGCACAAGATAGTATTTGAGTCTGCGGATATGGATGTCCATGGCGAATTTACAGACATAAAGCCACTGCAGTCCGTGGGTGATCCTTTTGATTCCTTTGTGCTTCAGAAAGCTGCGCTTCTTGCCTGTGGAGTGATACCGGAGAAGGGCAGCGATCTTGATACGATACTTGAAAGGCTTGGGGGCGGAATCTCTATGGATACCGAGGTCACAGGGGTGCCGAAAGGATCGGGACTTGGAACCTCTTCGATCCTTGCTGCGGCCATAGTAAAGGCTCTTTTTGAATTCCTTGGGATACCTCATACCGAGGACGATCTTTATTCCCACGTACTTGTAATGGAACAGATCATGTCTACCGGAGGCGGATGGCAGGATCAGGTGGGTGGAGTTACTCCCGGGATTAAATATACGACTTCGGCTCCGGGCTTAAAGCAGGAGATAAAGGTTTCGCACGTGGTTCTTAATGAAGAGACGATGAAGGAGCTGAACAGGAGATTTACCCTTATCTACACGGGTCAGAGGAGACTTGCAAGGAACCTTCTAAGGGATGTGGTGGGGCGCTATATAGGAAACAACAAAGATGCCGTGTATGCCTTAAACGAGATACAAAGAAACGCGACTCTTCAGAGATTTGAGCTGGAGAGAGGGAATATAGACGCTTTTGGAGAGCTTATGTGCGAACACTGGAAGTTAAGCCGGATGCTGGATTCCGGAAGCTCCAATACGCTCATCGACCAGATCTTTTATTCCTGCGATGACCTGCTCTCCGGCAAGATGATCTGCGGTGCAGGCGGAGGCGGATTCCTGCAGGTGGTGCTTAAAAAGGATAAAACAAAGGAGGATCTGCAGGAAAGGTTAAGATCCGTCTTTGCCGATACGGATATAGGAGTGTGGGACTGCGAACTGGTGTGAGCGTGGGGGCATCGTATAAAGGCAGTATTTATGAAAGGACAGCTATGAGTCAGGCGGATGTGATATTCAAGGAAATGTGCGAGGATATAATCGAGCACGGTACGGATAATAAGGGAGAGGAGATACGCCCCAGATGGGAGGATGGCACTCCCGCCTATACCCTTGCAAGGTTCGGGGTAGTGAACAGATATGATCTGTCCGCGGAATTCCCGGCGCTCACCTTCAGGAAGGTGGCTTTTAAGACCTGCATAGACGAACTGCTCTGGATCTGGCAGAAGCAGTCGGAAAATATCCGCGATTTAAAGGGTCATATATGGGACGCCTGGGCGGATGAGAACGGATCGATAGGCAAGGCCTACGGCTATCAGCAGGCAAAGAAGCATTTTTATACCGACGTAAATGAAGACGCCCTTATCAGAGCTTTCGGAGGGCTTACGGCAAAAAACGGACACCGGTATGCCGAGAATGCATCGTTAAACGGCAGGAGCGGCTTTTATATGACCCAGCTGGATAAGGCGATATACGACCTGAAGACCACTCCTTTTTCAAGGCGGATCCTGGTTTCCATGTGGAACCCTGAAGAGCAGTTTGAAATGCATCTTGCTCCCTGCGCCTATGAGATGACCTTCATGGTCACGCGTGATGAGGAAGGCTCTGTGCTTAACGGCATACTGAATCAGAGATCAAATGATCTTCTGGCAGCGGGAAACTGGAACGTAGTGCAGTACTCCGTTCTTATTCATATGCTGGCGCATATAACGGGCATGAAAGCCGGGGAGTTTTTGCATGTCATCGGAAACGCGCATATTTATGACAGACATCTTGAGATAATAAAGGAGCTTATAAAAAGGCCCCAGTATCCGGCGCCGAAGTTTGCGATAACGAGGGAAGTAAAGGACTTTTATGATTTCACCGTAGATGATTTCTCCCTTACGGACTATACCTACGGTCCGCAGGTAGAACGTATCCCTGTTGCGGTTTAACAACCTGTAAAGTTGTATATATTCAGTGAATTAGTGTAAAATACAGAATCAATGATTCAGAAAGGAGGGAAGATATGTCAAAAGTGTTTATTGACAGGGGACATTTTGGTTCGATAGATGAGTTTCAGAATCCTGATGTGCTCTTTAAGGATCTTGTAGAAAAGCTTAAAAAGTATCATCCCTCCGACGACATATCCATGATAGAGAAGGCATATCACATGGCGGAGGAGGCGCATGAGGGTCAGAGGAGAAAGTCCGGAGAACCCTATATCGTGCATCCGCTTTGCGTTGCCCTGATACTTGCCGATCTTGAGATGGATAAGGAGACCATTGTTGCGGGACTTTTGCATGACGTAGTGGAAGATACCGTTATGACGGTGGAGGATCTTGAAAGGGAGTTCGGAGATGATGTGGCGCTTCTTGTGGACGGCCTCACAAAGCTTTCCAAGCTTCAGTATAACGGGGACAAGGTTGAGTTCCAGGCGGATAACCTGCGTAAGATGTTCCTTGCCATGGCAAAGGATATCAGGGTCATCATTATAAAGCTTGCTGACAGGCTTCATAATATGAGGACGCTTCAGTACCAGCCTCCGGAGAAGCAGATCGAGATCGCAAGGGAGACAATAGATATTTATTCTCCCATAGCCCAGAGGCTTGGGATCTCAAGGATCAAGGTTGAGCTTGATGATCTTTCGCTTAAATATCTGCGACCCGACTTTTATTATGACCTGGCCCAGAAGATCGCCCAGAAGAGGGAGGAGAGGGAGCAGTTCCTATCGGTCATAGTGAACGAAGTGAAAAAACACATGGAGGATGCGGGAATAAAAGCCCAGGTCGACGGAAGGGCCAAGCATTTCTTTTCCATATATAAAAAGATGACCAACCAGGACAAGACCCTGGATCAGATCTATGATCTTTTTGCAGTGCGTATCTATGTCGATACCGTCAAGGACTGCTACGCGGCGCTTGGCATCATACACGAGATGTATAAGCCGATCCCCGGAAGGTTCAAGGATTATATCGCGATGCCGAAGGGCAATATGTATCAGTCACTGCATACGACTTTAATAGGACATGAGGGCATACCTTTTGAGATCCAGATAAGGACCTATGAGATGCATAAGACCGCGGAGTACGGCATCGCAGCCCATTGGAAGTATAAGGAAGCCTCCAACGGCGAGAATCCGGATCTGCAGGAGGAGGAGAAGCTTGCCTGGCTTCGGCAGATCCTTGAGTGGCAGCAGGATATGTCGGATAATAAGGAATTCTTAACGTCTCTTAAGGGCGATCTGAATTTATTCTCCGACCAGGTGTACTGCTTTACGCCTCAGGGAGATGTGAAGACGCTGCCCTACGGTTCGACGCCGGTTGATTTTGCCTATGCGGTGCACTCGGCGGTAGGCAACAAGATGATAGGCGTCCGTGTCAACGGCAAGCTTTCCAACATGGATTATAAGCTTCAGAACGGGGACAGGGTGGAGATCATAACTTCACAGAATTCAAAAGGTCCTTCAATGGACTGGCTTAACATCGTCCAGTCCACCCAGGCGAAGACAAAGATAAATCAGTGGTTCAAGCATGAGCTGAAGGAAGATAATATTGTCAGAGGCAAGGAGAATTTTGCCGCCTACTGCAAGAGCCACGGAATAAAAATGCAGACTCTCATGAAGCCTCAGTATATGGAAGAGGTGATGTCCAAATACGGCTTCAAGGAATGGGATGCGGTCTATGCGGCAATAGGACATGGCGGATTAAAGGAAGGCCAGGTCGTAAACAAGATGCAGGAGCTCTATGACAAAGAGCATGAGAAGCATAAGACCGATGATGAAGTCTTAAAGGATCTGGACGAAAAGACAAGGAAAGCCATAAAGCGCAAGAGGAACGGCGGGATCGTCGTGAAGGGAGTGCATGATCTTTCGGTCAGATTTTCGAAGTGCTGCGCGCCCCTGCCGGGAGATGAGATAGTGGGGTTTGTCACAAGAGGCCGGGGCATATCGATACACCGTACGGACTGCGTGAACATCATGGGACTTACCGAACTTGAGAGGGCAAGACTCATAGATGCCGAGTGGGACAAGCACGCGATGAAGGGCAAGTCTGACGAGACCTACCTTGCAGAGATAAATATCTATGCAAATAACCGCAGCGGTCTCCTTGTAGATATCTCGAAGGTCTTTACGGAGAGCGGTATAGATATAAGGAGCATCAATTCCGCGGCTTCCAAGCAGGGTGTCATGACCGTCACCATGGGCTTTGAGATACATACAACGGCGGAACTTGACCAGATAGTGAATAAATTACGGCGGGTAGACAGTGTGATAGACATAGAAAGGACCAGCGGATAATGATAAAGGCAATGGTTTTGGGTCCGGTACAGACGAACACCTATTTTATAATAAATGATGATACCGATGAGTGCATCATAGCGGATCCTGCGGAAAGCCCGGATAAGATAACCGGTTTTATCGAAAGAAATGACCTCATACCCGTGGCAGTCATACTGACCCACGGGCATTTCGACCATATAGCGGCCGTAAAGGGAGTGCTTGATAAATGGAAGATACCCGTTTATGCCTCGGAAAAGGAGAAAGAGCTTCTTGAAAATGCGGAGCTTAACCAGTCCCTTGCGGCTTACGGAAGGAGCATCACGGTAAAGGCCGACAGGTTCCTGAAAGACAACGAAGAATTTGAAGCGGGCGGGATAGAGTTTAAGTGTCTTCATACCCCGGGACATACGGCGGGATCCTGCTGTTATCTCATTGATTCCATGAAGGCTTTGATATCGGGGGATACTCTTTTTGAGGGCTCCATAGGACGGACTGATTTTCCCACCGGGGATGTTTCTGTCATGAAAAAGACTCTTAAGGAGATAATATCAAACCTGCCCGATGAGCTTGAGGTCTATCCCGGACACGGAGGGGTGACAACGATAGAGGATGAGAAGAAATGGAACCCGTTCCTTACGGGGGAATTATAGGAGCATACAATGGGAAATAAACTTGTAAAAAAGCCTGTTACCGGGATGAAGGATATCCTTCCTAAGGAGATGCAGATAAGAGATTACGTTGAAAGCACCATAAGGGAAGTCTATGCAGGCTTCGGCTTTGAGCACATAGAGACTCCGGCGGTGGAGCATATAGAAAACCTCTGCTCGGATCAGGGCGGTGAGAATGAAAAGCTTATCTTTAAGATAATGAAAAGAGGTGAGAAGCTTGATATAGCAGGAGCTTCGGCAGAGAACGATCTGGCGGATTCGGGGCTTCGGTATGACCTGACCCTTCCGCTTTCGAGGTATTATGCAAATAACAACCCGAATCTTACCATGCCCTTTAAGGCCTTGCAGACAGGGAATGTATTCAGGGCTGACAGACCCCAGAAGGGCAGGTTCAGACAGTTTAAGCAGTGTGATATAGATATAATAGGAGATCCTTCAAACCTTGCGGAGATAGAACTATTGAACGCAACCTCTGCGGCGCTTTTGAAGCTTGGGTTTACGGGATTTAAGATAAGGATAAACGACAGGCGGATCCTTAAGGCAATGGGGAAGTATGCCGGCTTTGAGGAGGAGGCGCTGCCTGAAGTCTTTATTATCCTCGACAAGATGGATAAGATAGGGGCAGACGGAGTGGAGCGGGAGCTAAAGGATGCCGGGTATGCGGCGGATTGCGTTGATAAATATATGGCTCTTTTTAAGGAAAGCGACGGACAGGCAGACAGTGTACGAAAAATCGGACAGACGCTTGGAGACAGTCTTGAGAGCGGGGTTACAGACGGGATGCTTGAGATCTTTGCCGCTGTTGCCGGAAATACCGGAGATCAGTTCAGCCTTGCCTTTGATCCCACCCTTGTCAGGGGGATGGGGTATTATACCGGAACCATATTTGAGATAGAGATGGAGGAATTTAAAAGCTCCGTTGCAGGGGGCGGCAGATACGACGGGATGATAGGCCGCTTTACCGGACAGGATGTACCGGCTGTGGGCTTTTCCATAGGTTTTGAACGTATCATTACGATCCTGCTTGATAAGGGCTTTGAGATACCGGAATCAAAAAAACGCACCGCTTTTCTTATTGAAAAGGGAGTGGGGGCTGAAGCACTTTCGGATATAATGGCCAAGGCCCGGAAGATAAGGGAAGAGGGCGGTATCGTCCTTATTGCCCGGATGGCCAAGAACAAAAAATTCCAGAAGGAAAATCTGGAAAAGTCGGGATATACTGAATTCAAGGATTTCTACAGGGACTGAAACAATGGGGATACTGAAAAGAGACCTGGGACTTGTGGCTGTAACGGATTTTGCAAGCCTCAGAGTTGACAAGACCTTAAGGGATGCCGTAGAGGAAGCCATAGACGGCGGCGTCACCATGGTCGTTTTGGATGAGCCGACCCTGCCTCATGACATTCTCATGAAGGAGGCGGTGAGGCTTAAGATACTCTGCGGTATGCATGACATACCTTTCATCATGATGAGGAATCTTTCCATAGCGGATGCAGTGGATGCAGACGGGATAGTCGTTCCGATAGATGAGTTTGATCCGGGAAAGATAAGGACAGTGATCGGTACGGAAAGAAGCATAGGGGTTCTGGTATCAAAACCCGAGGAAGCAAAACAGGCTTCTGACGGAGAGGCATCATTTCTTATGTGCGGCCCCGTAAGCGAAGGCCACGACGGGGAGTATAAAGAGTGTGTAACGATAGAGGAGCTGGAGGCTGTCTGCGCCGCGGTGGATATCCCCGTTATAGCCTATGGCGGGCTTGCGGATGCCGATATCAATTTTTTGAGAGGAACCGGGATATCCGGGATAGGAGCAGCCCGCGGTATTTTCGGACAGAATAACGTGCGGTCCGCCGCAGCTTCCTTAAGACGCATATCAAGGGAGATACTCTGATATGGCCGTATGGATCGAGCTTGCAGTCCTGATATTTCTTTCTGCTTTTTTTTCGGCAGCCGAGACGGCGCTTACCACCTTCAATAAGATAAAGATGAGGGAGAAGGCTGATGCAGGGAACAGAGCTGCGGCGTTTTTGCTTGAGATATCAAACGAAAAGCCCAGGATGCTCTCAGCTATCCTTGTTGGGAATAATATCGTAAATCTGGCAGCGTCTGCCCTGGCTACCACCATAGCGATGTCCATCGGGCTTAATGTGGGGGTGATGACTCTGATCCTGACTTTCATTATCCTGATCTTCGGAGAGATCACTCCGAAAAACGCTGCGGCGGTGAAGGCTGAGGGGCTTGCGCTCTTTTATTCCCACATAATATATGCACTGATGGTAGTGCTGACTCCCGTGATCTGGGTAATAAATAAGATCTGCGCCGGGGTTTTGAAGATCTTCGGAATAGATATGCACGATTCACAGAGCATAATGACGGAGGGAGAGCTTCGCACCATAGTCGATGTGAGCCATGAGGACGGAGTCATCGAGTCTGAAGAAAAGGAAATGATCAATAATGTGGTGGACTTTGGCGATGCGAAGGCTAAAGACATCATGACGCCAAGGATCGATCTGGCGGAAGTTGACATCGACGCGACCTATGATGATGTGTGGAAGATCTTCAATGAGGAGATGTATACCAGGATTCCTGTATACAAGGGGGACAGGGATAATATCATCGGCATCATAAACATGAAAGATTTCTTTGTAAGCGCGGACAGGGAGAGCTTTCGCACTACTGATATAATGAGAGATGCATATTATACCTATGAGACAAAGAGCACTTCCGAACTTCTTGTGGAGATGCAGGAGGAATCGGCTCCCATGGCCATAGTCCTCAACGAGTACGGAGCTTCGGAGGGGGTGGTCACCATGGAGGATCTTATCGAGGAGATAGTCGGAGAGATAAGAGACGAATATGACGAGGACGAGGAGGATATGATCGAGGAGATATCCGAGAGGGAATATCTCGTGGAGGCCTCCGTAAAGCTGGATGATCTTAATGATGAGATAGGAACGAATCTTAAATCGGAAGACTATGATACAGTCGGAGGGTATATAATAGGGATGTTTGACAGCATTCCCCAGGCAGGAGAGACCTGCGTGAATGACGAGGGCATAACCTTTGAGATAATAGAGGCGGCTAAAAACAGGATAGATAAGGTTAAGATAATACTTAAGGAGAGTAATAAGGATGAAGCAGTCAAGAACTAACACATGCGGAGAATTAAGGCTTGGTGATGTCGGAAGCAAGGTTACGCTTGCAGGCTACTACGAGAACATGAGAAAGGTCAGCAAGAATCTGGGCTTTTTGGTGTTAAGGGACTTCTACGGAGTAACCCAGATCGTGGTAGAGACCGAGGAGATGATGGATAAGCTTACGGGAATCAATACCGAATCCACTTTGCAGGTAACGGGAACTGTAAGAGAAAGATCCAGCAAGAATCCCGAGATACCGACGGGGGAGATAGAGGTTGTGCCCGAAGAGATCGTGGTTCTGGGAAAGTGCAGATATAACGAGCTTCCTTTTGAGATAACAAGATCGAAAGAAGCGGATGAGAATGCAAGGCTTCGCTACAGATATCTGGATCTTCGAAATCCTGCCGTTAAGGCTAATATCGTATTAAGATGCAATGTAGTGGCAGAGCTTAGAAAGGCCATGACAGAGCAGGGCTTTTTGGAGATCACGACACCCATACTTACCTGCTCATCGCCTGAGGGAGCAAGGGATTATCTTGTGCCTTCAAGGCTTCATGCAGGAAAGTTTTATGCCCTTCCCCAGGCTCCGCAGCAGTTCAAGCAGATACTCATGGCTTCGGGCTTTGACAGATATTTCCAGATAGCGCCCTGTTTCCGTGACGAGGATGCAAGGGCTGACAGATCTCCGGGAGAATTCTATCAGCTTGATATGGAAATGGCCTTTGCAAGCCAGGAGGATGTATTCTCTGTAGTTGAAGAAGTGCTGCCTCCCGTCTTTGCAAAGTACGGCAAATATAAGAAGGCTTCAGGAGCGCCTTTTAAGAGGATAGCCTACCTTGAAGCGCTTGATACCTACGGCACCGACAAACCTGACCTTCGGATAGACCTTACGCTTACTGAAGTTACGGAGCTTATGAAGGGAGCAGGCTTCGAGCCTTTCGATAATGCTGAAACCATAAAGGCGATCGTGGTTCACGGTTTTGAGGGCTCAAGGAAGGTAATAGACAAGATAGTATCCGACGCAGAGGTAGTATCCGGCGGAAAGGGCTACTGGATAAAATGCGGAGATGACGGGAGGGGTCTTGCGGGAGGAGTGTCAAAGTTCCTTGCAGATAAACAGGGGGAAGTAATAAAGACTTTAGACCTTAAAGCAGGCGACGTTGTATTTATCAGCGCAGGAAGCAGGGGGCAGGCGCTTAAGACCGGCGGAACCCTGATAAAGACCATAGGAGCATCCGTTCCCGGACATATGGATAAGGAGGCTTATGAATTCTGCTGGATCGTGGATTTCCCCATGTATGAGATCGGAGAGGAATCGGGAGAGCTGGAGTTCTGTCACAATCCTTTCTCAATGCCTCAGGGCGGTCTTGATTCCCTGAAAAATGAGGATCCGCTGAAGATACTCGCGTATCAGTACGATCTTGTCTGCAACGGAGTGGAGCTTTCCTCAGGAGCAGTCAGAAACCATGATCCCGAGATCATGATAGAGGCCTTTAAGCTTGTGGGACTTGGGGAAGAGGATGTAAAGGCCAAATTCCCTGCCATGTACAATGCTTTCTGCTACGGTGCGCCGCCTCATGCAGGCATAGCTCCCGGAGTTGACCGGATGATAATGCTCATAGCCGGGGAGGAGTCAATCCGGGAGATCATACCGTTCCCGATGAATAAGAACGCTGAGGATCTCATGATGGGCGCCCCCGCGGAAGTGGAACCCAAACAATTGCAGGATGTGCATATATCAGTAACGGAGGAATAACAGATAATTTCATAATATAATGTGTTGGCAGTTACTCTGTGCCAGGCCGTTGTCTTGAAGGAACAGAGTATTTTGCTGAAATTTCATTGTTGACAAAGAAGAGGGGCACTCGTATAATAGCGGGGTATGGTTGCCGGAAGGCGCATACGAAATCTGGTGTGAAGGAGGTGTAAATATGTCAATCTGCCCGAAGAATAAATCATCCAAGGGACACAGAGATCAGAGACGTGCGAATTGGAGAATGGCAAAGATGAACCTGGTAAGATGTCCCAAGTGCGGCGAACTCATGCTTCCTCACAGGGTTTGCAAGAGCTGCGGTACATACAACAAAAAGGAAGTCCTTGCTCAGGATTGATAAAAAGAAAAGGTTACGGGGCTCCGGTATGATCCGGGGCTCTTTTTACGTAGAGACATGAAAAAAATAGAGTTTGAATCTGATCTTGCAAAAGAATTATATACGGAAGTATCCGCTCTGGCAGATATGAAAAAAGTCGACAGGCCTTATATCAGTCTTGCCTATATCTGGAAGGTATGGCAGAAGGTATACAGGATGAGCTTCGGCTCCACAAGGCATATCTTCATGCCGGGAGAGCTTACCCGGAAAGAAGAGCCGGGGGACGTTTGACAGACATTATGTCGTTTTGTATAGTAGATGCGAAGAAGAATAGGACTTGATACGGAGAGGAAATGGTTAATGTAGCAGTTGATGCCATGGGCGGAGACAATGCTCCCTGTGAGATAGTACGGGGGGCAGTGGACGCTGTCCGGGCAAATGAAAATGTTCATGTATACCTTGTCGGGAAAAAGGATGAGGTAGAGACAGAACTTAAAAAACATGAATATCCTAAGGACAGGATAGAGATAACGGAGGCTTCAGAGATCATAGAGATGGCTGAGCCGCCGGTCATGGCCATAAGGAAGAAGAGGGATTCTTCCATTGTAGTAGCCTTAAATCTTGTGAAAGAAGGTAAATGCGATGCCTTTGTATCGGCAGGAAGCACCGGAGCAGTGCTTGTGGGCGGTCAGCTGATCGTCGGACGCATCAAAGGGGTGGAAAGGCCGCCTCTTGCACCGCTCATACCGAATGCCGAGGGGGTTTCGCTTCTTGTGGACTGCGGAGCGAACGTGGATGCAAGACCTACACATCTTCTGCAGTTTGCCAAGATGGGATCCGCCTATATGGAGTACGCCATGGGAGTTAAAAATCCCAGGGTTGCGATCCTTAATATAGGAACGGAAGAGGAAAAGGGAAACGCGCTTGTAAAGGATACCTATCCTTTATTACAGGCAGCGACGGATATAAATTTTACAGGCTCCATAGAGGCAAGGGATATACCTGCAGGCGGAGCGGATGTCATAGTCTGTGATGCCTTTGCGGGAAATGTGGCGCTCAAAATGTATGAAGGGGTGGCGAAGGTGCTCCTTTCAAAGATGAAGGACGTCATGATGACAAATTTAAAGACGAAAATCGGAGCCGTTCTGATAAAGGATAGGCTGAAGGAGACACTTAAGGATTTTGACGCATCGCAGTATGGCGGAGCTCCCCTTTTGGGACTCAAAGGTCTTGTGGTCAAAACCCATGGTTCAGCGAAGGCAGGAGAGGTCAGGAATTCGATAATACAGTGCATCACTTTCAAGGAACAGGATGTAAACGGCAAGATAAAAGAGTTTCTGGAGCTTTAGGAGGAGGGAGATATGGAATTTGAAAAACTGAAGGAGATCATAGCAGAGGTTTTGAGCGTGGATCAGGAGGAGGTTACGCTTGAGACAACCTTCACGGATGATCTGGGAGCTGATTCGCTCGATATATTCCAGATCATTATGGGAATTGAGCAGGAGTTTGAGCTTACGATCGACACCGAAGAGGTGGAGAAAATAAAGACCGTAGGCGATGCGGTAGAGCTTATAAAGGCGACAAGGGAAAAGAATTAAATAAACGGACTTTACTGCGGGAGCCGGTGGAACCTGCCGGCTTTCCTTTTGTTGGTTTAAGAACATGAATAATAAGTATCCGTTGGGAAGACTTGAAAAGAATATAGGCTACAAATTTAAGGACAGGGAGCTTCTTTTAACTGCCCTTACCCACTCGTCCTTAAAAAATGAGGTAGAGGATGAGAGCCGGGATGATTATGAAAGACAGGAGTATCTGGGGGATGCGGTTTTGGAGCTTGTATCCTCTGAATTCATCTATCATAAATATCCCGAAATGCGGGAGGGTGAGATGACGAAGCTCCGGGCTTCCCTTGTGTGTGAGCCATCTCTGACGCAGTGTGCAAAGGATATAGATCTTCCCGATTTTATTATGCTGGGAAAAGGCGAGGACAGGCAGGACTCAAGGCATAAGGACTCCATAGTGTCGGACGTTTTTGAAGCGCTGATAGGAGGCATATACCTTGATGCAGGACTTACGGAAGCAAAGAAGTTCATAGAGAGGTTTGTGCTTGATGATATGGAAAACAGGGCTTTATTCCATGATTCAAAGACACAGCTGCAAAACATTGCCCAGGCTGAAGGGTGGGAACTTGAATATGAGCTTGTGGGAGAAAGCGGCCCCGAACATATGAAAAGATTCACGATGGCCGTTAAGATAAACGGAGAGGAAATATCCAGGAAGACCGGGAGTTCCAAAAAAGGAGCCGCTCAGGAAGCAGCGTACGACGCCCTGGTTAGGATGAGGAAGATATAGGATGTATTTAAAAAGCATAGAAATACACGGATTCAAATCATTTGCCGATAAGATAAAGCTCGATTTCAAATACGGTATAACGGGCATAGTGGGTCCTAACGGCTCCGGCAAGAGTAATGTAAGCGATGCGGTGCGCTGGGTTTTGGGAGAGCAGAGCGCCAGGCAGCTTCGCGGCGCATCCATGCAGGATGTCATATTTGCAGGCACCGAGATCAGAAAGCCCATGGGCTATGCCTATGTGACGATCACAATGGACAATACCGACCATGTGCTTGCAGCCGACTATGATGAAGTATCGGTTACAAGAAGGGTGTACAGATCCGGGGAATCGGATTACCTGATAAACGGAAATCCTGTGAGGCTCAGAGACATAAACGAGCTTTTCTATGATACCGGAATAGGCCAGGACGGCTACTCCATCATCGGTCAGGGAAGGATAGACCAGATACTTTCGGGGAAGCCGGAGGAGAGAAGAGAGCTTTTTGACGAAGCCTGCGGGATCGTAAAATACAGAAAGAGGAAGGATACTGCCGCAAAAAAGCTTGAAAGCGAAAAGGCAAACCTTTTGAGACTTACGGATATCCTCTCGGAGGTTGAGGGAAGAGTAGGCCCCCTGGAAAAGCAGGCGGAAAACGCAAAGATATATCTTGAAAAAAAGGAAGAGCTGAAAAAGCTTGACATCAATATCTTCCTTGCGGAATCAGAGCGTTATGAAAGCCTCCTTGAAGAAAACGCCGGTAAGTATGACAACCTTATGAACGACATAGACGGTGTCCAGAGGGAGCTTAACGAGAGCCATCAAAAGTATACGGAAGCCGGAGAGAAGATAGAAGAACTCGATATTAAGATCGAGGATATGAGAAAGGAGATATCCGACACCACCTTAAAGCGGGGGCAGATCGATTCCCAGATCAGGGTTCTGACGGAGCAGATCAATTCTCTCACTTCCTCCACGAATCATTTCAAAAAGAGGAGTAATGAGATACAGGAAAGTCTTGATTCCCACGATAAGGAGCTCATAAAGCTTAATGAAAACAAGGCTGATATCGATAAGAAGATAGAAGAGCTTTCCGGTAAAGGAAGCGGCAAAAGTGAAGAGCTTGATGCCTACGATAAAAAGATAGAGGAAGCCTGAAAAAAGGCTTCGGAAAAGAAGCAGCTCGTTATAGATACCATAGCGGGAAGAGGAGCCTTAAAGGGAGAAAAGGAAAAGCTTGCAACGCTTCTTTCGCAGTCAGAGATAAAGAAGGCGGAGCTTGCCTCAAGACTGCTTCGGGTAAAGAGCTCGGAGGCAGAAGCCAATGATGCCATAGAGCGGGTAAAAAAGGAGATGGAAGAGATCTCCTTAAAGATAAGGGAGCTTGACGAAGGAAGGGCTGACAGAGAGAAGACTCTTGGAGAGATAAACGAAGAGATCGATTCCTCAACGGAAGAAGAACGAAAGCTTGGAACTGACTACACGGCACTGAAGACGAGGCTTGAAAGCCTTAAGAATATAGCGGAAAGATATGAAGGCTATGGCAACGCGGTACGACACGTCATGGACCGGAAGAAGGATAAGTCCTCAGGTATCTGCGGAGTAGTGGCAGATCTCTTAAAGGTTGATCATGAGTATGAAACTGCTATAGAGACTGCGCTTGGGGCAAACATCCAGAACGTTGTGGTGGAAGATGATGTTTCGGCAAAGAAGCTTATAGCAATGCTGAAGGAGCAGAAGGCGGGGCGTGTTACCTTCCTTCCGCTTAACACAATACAGGAGAGGGATTTCAAGGCGAAGGATGCCGTAAACGAAAAGGGTGTCATAGGAATGGCGGATACCCTTGTAAAGATGAATAAGAAATACGAGATCGTGGCGAAGAACCTTCTCGGTAATTTCATCGTTGTGGATAATATAGACAATGCTTTAGCGCTTGCAAAAAAGTACCGTTTTACCCTGCGGATAGTAACCCTTGCGGGTGAATCCTTAAATCCCGGAGGCGCCATAGCCGGAGGATCCTTCAGGAATCAGAGCAACCTTTTGGGAAGAAGCCGTGAGATAGACGAGATCACGGAGAATCTTAAAAAGATGCTTGAGGACAAGGATAAGATCCTCCAGAAGATAGAGGAGCTTCGTGATAAGAAGAGCGGGATAAGAAACGAGCTGCAGGAGATAACCGACAGCATGCAGCAGGAGTCCTTAAGACTTAATACCGCAAAGATGAACTTAAATCTTGCAGAGGACAAGAAGAATGAGAATCAGAGCGGCAGCGCAGGTATTGCAAGCGAGAGCGTATCTCTTGAAAAAGAGATCGAAAGCATAAGGGAGCAGCAGAAGGAAAACGAAGAAAGGCTGGCCGAATCCGAAAAGATCGAAAGGGAAGCCGATGAAGAGGCAGCAGAGCTTGACGAGCTTATAAAGAACCTTACCGAGGAATCTTTAACGCTTAGAAAAGAAGTCGGTGAAAACGACCTTAAGATGACGAGATTTAAGGAACAGCAGGGATACACCGCGGAGAACATCGCAAGAGTAGAGGGAGAGAAGCTTCGCCTTGAAGGAGAGCTTAAGACCATAAAGGAAAACCTTGAAAAGAATGATGAGGATACGGAATTTAAGAAGAATCAGATAAAGTCGCTTGAGGAAACCCTTCTTACAGCCGGGGAAGTGGATGTTGAAAAGCAGGATGCTTTAAAAGCCCTAATGGATGAAAGGGATGAAGCCACGAAGATCCAGAAGAAGCTCTATGAGGACAGGGACTCCATAAACGAAAAGAAGGCAGCCCTCGACCGTGAAAAGATAAGGCTTGAAAACCAGAAGGAGAAGCTTACCGAAAGCTCCGAAAGCCTTACGAAATATATGTGGGATGAATATAATCTTACTCTCATCTCATCAAGAGAGCTTAAGGATGACACCCTGGGAGAGCTTCCGGATATGAGAAAGGATTCCATGAAGCTCAAGGCGGAGATAAGAAATCTCGGAGATGTGAACGTAGGAGCCATTGAAGAATACAGGGAGCTTTCCGAAAGATACCAGTTCCTTACAAAGCAGCGTGATGACATCATCCATGCAGAGGAAGATCTTAATACGATAATTAACGAACTGACCGAATCCATGAGAAGGCAGTTCACCGAAAGATTCGAGCAGATAGGAAAGGAATTCGACGGGGTCTTTGCCGAGATGTTCGGCGGCGGACACGGAACCTTAGAGCTTACCGATACCGAGGATGTACTGGAAGCCGGGATAAACATCATAGCCCATCCTCCGGGAAAGAAGCTTCAGAATATGATGCAGCTCTCCGGCGGAGAGAAGGCGCTTACAGCGATTGCCCTGCTTTTTGCAATACAGAACTTAAAGCCTTCGCCCTTCTGTCTTCTTGATGAGATCGAGGCGGCGCTTGATGAAGCCAACGTCGACAGATTTGCTTCATATCTGTCAAAGCTTACGGAACATACGCAGTTTATCGTCATAACCCACAGAAGGGGGACAATGACAAAGTGCGACAGACTCTACGGCATAACGATGCAGGAAAAGGGAGTATCCACTCAGGTGGCCGTAAACCTGGAGGACTCCGAATGGGATGAAAAGAAGGAAAAAGCAGGATGAGTTTTTTCAGGAAGCTCTCCGACTTCTTTGTCGGATACGAGCAGATAGACGATGAATTTTTTGATGACTTAACCGATATCCTGATAATGGGCGACACCGGCATGGAAACTGCCGAAGAGATGGTGGAGGAGCTTAAGGAGAGGGTTAAAAAGGAGAGGGTCAGGGACACTAAGGAAGCAAAAAAACTCCTTACTACCATCATGCAGGAAAAGCTTGATGCCATATCCTCCGAAGCGGATTTTGATTACGAGGATAAAAAATCCGTGGTCCTTGTGGTGGGAGTCAACGGCGTGGGAAAGACGACGTCTGCCGGAAAGCTCGCGGCAAGATACAGGGCTTTGGGAAGAAAGGTCATGCTTGTAGCTGCGGATACCTTCAGGGCGGCAGCCATAGAGCAGCTTACCTCCTGGGCCATGAAGACCGGAGCGGATATAGTAAAGGGCAGAGAAGGAGGAGATCCGGGCTCTGTCATATATGATGCCATCCAGTCCGCAAAAGCCAGGGATTACGACATGCTTATAGTTGATACGGCGGGCAGGCTTCACAATAAAAAGAATCTTATGAACGAGCTTTCAAAGATCAACTCGATAATAAAATCCGAGTATCCGGAGGCCGTAAAGGAAACTTTGGTGGTAGTCGATGCATCGACGGGGCAGAATGCCAAGGAGCAGGCAAAGGAATTTAAGGAAGTTACGGATGTATCCGGAGTCATATTAACGAAGCTTGACGGCTCCGCAAAGGGCGGGATAGTGATCGCCATAGAAAATGAGCTTAAGATCCCCGTGAAATTCGTAGGACTGGGAGAAAGGGTCAGCGACCTTCGAAGGTTTGATACGGAAAAGTTCATGGCGGGAGTTTTGGAGGAATAATTAATGAGCGAAAAAAGCTTTCTGGACTTAAAAGCTTTTGAAGAGGCTGCGGAAAAGGTAAGGGAAGTAACCCTTGATACAAAGCTTATCTACAGTGACTATTTCTCGGCAGTTGCCGGAGGGAATAATAAAGTATTCTTAAAGCCGGAGAATATGCAGAGAACCGGAGCCTACAAGATAAGAGGCGCTTATTACAGGATAAGCAGGCTCAGTGATGAAGAAAGGGCAAGAGGGGTGATAACGGCATCTGCCGGGAATCATGCCCAGGGTGTAGCCTATGCCGCAAGAAAGTACGGAGTGAAGGCAGTTATCGTTATGCCGAATACAACTCCTTTAATAAAGGTTAACCGGACGAAGGATCTTGGAGCTGAAGTAGTGCTTTACGGCGATATCTACGATGAGGCATGCGAAAAGGCTTATTCACTTGCCGAAGAAAACGGCTATACCTTTGTACATCCTTTTGATGATGAGGATGTGGCTACGGGTCAGGGGTCGATTGCCTGGGAAATATTTAAGGAGCAGCCTCTGACGGACATGATCCTTGTTCCTGTTGGCGGAGGAGGTCTTGCCTGTGGGGTATCAACGCTTACGAAGCTTCTGCACCCTGCCGCCGAGGTTGTGGCAGTGGAGCCGGAAGGCGCCGCCTGTCTTAAAGCCTCTCTTGAAAAAAAGAAGGTGGTGACACTGCCTTCAGTTTCCACCATAGCCGACGGCACTGCGGTCAAGACCCCGGGAGAGAAGATCTTCCCCTATCTTCAAAAGAATGTGGACAGGGTGCTTACCGTACCCGATGAGGATCTCGTGGCGGCCTTCCTTGACATGGTGGAAAACCATAAGATGATAGTGGAGAATTCGGGACTTCTGACCGTTGCAGCCTTAAAGCAGCTTAAATGCGAGAATAAAAAAATAGTCTGCATCATATCCGGAGGAAATATGGACGTTATAACCATGTCCTCAGTGGTGCAGCAGGGACTTATATTAAGAGACCGGATCTTTACGGTATCGGTACTGCTTCCGGATAAACCGGGAGAGCTTATGAAGGTTTCCGGCATAATCGCGGAAGAAAACGGAAATGTCATAAAGCTGGAGCACAACCAGTTTGTATCGACCAACAGGAACGCGGCGGTGGAGCTTCGGATCACAATGGAAGCCTTTGGTACGGCACATAAGGAGAGCATACTTTCCGTACTTAAGGAGAAGGGGTATAAGCCCAAGGTAGTAAGGACAACGCTTTGATCTCATTTATTATCACCAACCTTCTGCTTGGGGCAGGGCTGGCGATGGATGCTTTTTCCGTATCCATTGCGAACGGGCTCAGAGAGAATAAAATGGAAACAGGCAGAAAGTGCCTCATAGCAGGATGTTATGCTCTGTTTCAGATAGCGATGCCGGTAATTGGCTGTATTCTGGTGAGAGGAGCACTGGAGGCTCTTAAGAAGCTTCAGGCGGCGGTTCCTTATATTGCCCTGATACTCCTTGTTATCATCGGGGGAAAGATGATACTTGAAGGAATAAAGGACTCCGGAGAGGAGGGTACGGTAAAGGTTCCTGTCGGGAACGCGGAGCTATTGATGCAGGGAGTTGCAACTTCCATAGATGCACTCTCGGTTGGTTTTACATTTGCAATGTATGAGACGCTTTACGTGCTCCCGGCGGCACTTATCATCGGGGCGGTTACCTTTGTTATATGCCTTACGGGGCTTGCGATAGGCCGTAAGGTTGGCATGAAGTTTACGAAATATTCTGATATTGCGGGCGGCATCATACTGATAGCCGTGGGGATTAGCATCTTTATAAGAGGCAGATACGGGATATGAATACAAAACGGGCAGGATGGGTATTTTTCTGGATGACGGTGGCATTCCTTGTGGTTTCCCTTACCATCGGGCTTGCGTTTCCGAAGCTTGGGATAGCGGGATCGGCATTATTCAGCGAGCTCTGTCTTCTGGTGCCGGCTTTTATTTTTGTTTCAAAGGGAAAGGTGAACCTTGCTTCCCAGCTGCATATTAAAGGCGTGCGTCTGTCCACGGTGCTTCTTGTTATCGTCTACCACATCTGCTGCTATCCGGCGGTCATTGCGATGAATGCCCTGACCCTTGCGGTATCGAATAACGCAGCATTGGATATTACAGAGCAGTTTCTCGGAGAATCAAAGCTTGCCATGTGGCTTTTTATCGGTGTCATAGGACCTGTAGTTGAGGAGCTTATCTTCAGGGGAGTGATACTCGGAGGGCTTCGGACCACGGGGCGGATCTTCTCCGCAATAGTTCTGTCGGCACTGCTCTTCGCACTTATTCACATGAACCTGAACCAGTTTTCCTATACCTTTGTGATGGGGATATACTGGGGGCTTCTTGCGGAGGCCACTGGAAGTTTGATACCCTCAATGATCTGTCATGTGATAATAAACAGCGTCAGCGTCATTATGACCTTTGTATCCTACGGCAGTCTGGATGAGCTGAATGCCCTGCTTGGAGATATGCCGGAGGAGAACGTTACGGTTTACATAACTACGGGAATAGTGTTCCTTGTGATTTCAGTGTTTACCACGGTACTTGCCATGATGATGCTTAAGGTGATATCGCTTAACGAAGGAAGAACGGGTTGTTTTGAGAATATATTCAGGAAAAAGATGCCGGCGGAGAAGTACGGACGGCTCTTTTCCGTTCCCATGGCAGCGGGAATAATGATATCCGCAGCTGTCATGGTGCTTTCGCTTGTATTGGAACGCACGGGGTTATGATTTCTCAATATTTTTCAGGGAGGTAAGATCATGAAAAAGAGACTGTTAATCTTAAGCCTATGTATAGGAATGCTGCTTACTGGCTGCGGGAAGTCTGAAAGCTCAGCGGACAGGAGCTATGATGGAGCTGCCATGGCGGCGGATACGGAAGCCTACTATGATGACGGCGGCTATGGCAGCAGCGATTTTTCTTCGGGGTATTCCGCAGATTATGCCGCAGAGGAACCCATGGAATATGAGAAAGCCGCGGAGAGCTATGATGATTCGAATGCTGCAGGATCCACTGCGCCGGACAGCGTAACGCCTGAAGAGGTAGAGGAGTACGGATCCAAGATAATAAGGTCTGCAAGCCTTTCCCTTGATGTGAACAGTCTTGAGGAATTTGCGGACAATTTAAGGAAAGAAGTCAAGTCCTACGGCGGCTATCTGGAGAGCATGGACGTGAATGCCTATGATTCTGATTACTCCGAGTCAAGATACGGATATTTCACGGTACGCATACCTTCGGATAAGCTGGATGATTTCTTAAATATCGTAAAGGATGAGGGAACGGTAACCGCAAAGAGCGAGTCAGCCGAGGATGTGACGCTGCAGTACGTGGATGTGGAGGCCCGTATTTCAACCTATGAGGCTGAAAGAGACAGCCTTATGGAGCTTCTTGATAAGGCAACGACCCTGAAGGATATCTTAACCCTTCGTGATGAGATAGCGGAAGTAAACTACGAGCTTGACAGCCTTCAGAGGCAGCTTAAGGCCATGCAGAACAAGATATCCTACAGCACGGTTAATATAAGCGCCAAGGAGAACCGGGTAGTCAGCATAACCGGAGGCGGAAAGAAGAGCTTCCTTGACAAGATAAGGGAGAATTTCATGGACGAGCTTGAAGACGGGCTTGATATGGCGATAGACCTTCTTATCTTCGTGATAACAAGACTTCCGCTCTTTTTGATACTGGCGCTTATAGTCTTTATTATAGTTAAGATAATAAGGGCGATAATAAAACCCAAGGCTCCCAAAGCTCCAAAGCAGAATATGAAGAATAAGGCAGACGCAGCTCCTGTGCCCCAGCCGCCTGTAAATGCGCCGGTGCAGTCACAGGATAAGATGGCGGGGAACCCTTCGGGAAATGATATGGGCAGTGCACCGCATTTTACAAGCAATACTCCGGCAGAGGCTAAGGGCGGGGATAATGCCACGGATCCCGGAAAGACTGAGTAAGACACGGTGGTCGGGTCGAATTTTCATGCCCATACGGTAAGATGCGGGCATGCCACGGGGACGGAAAGAGAATATATTGAACAGGCAATAGCAAAGGGCTTTAAGGTCTGCGGTTTTTCTGACCACACGCCCCAGCCCTTTGCTAATGGTTTCGTATCCCGCATAAGGATGGGGATGGAGGAGTTTGACGGGTATGTTAAAACTTTAAGATCCCTTAAGGCGGAGTATGAAGACAGGATTGAGGTAAGGATAGGACTCGAGGCGGAGTACTATCCTTCCTGTTTTGAAAAGCTTCTTGAGGAGACGGAAAAAAGAGGTATCGAATACCTGATCCTCGGGCAGCATTTCGTTCCCGAGGAGGAGACGGGCTTCTATGCGGGAAGCGTAACATACAGTGAGGATGATCTGATACTCTATGTAGAACATACTATAGAGGCATTGGAGACCGGAAAGTTTCTCTACCTTGCGCATCCCGATCTGATACATTTTCTTGGAGATGAGGATATTTATCTTAAGCATATGGAGAGACTTTGCGCCTATGCAAAGGAAAGGGATATCCTGCTTGAGGTCAACGGTCTCGGACTTCTTATAAACAGATGGTATCCGGGAATTCCTTTTTTCAAACTCGCTTCATCCATGGGATGCAGCTTTGTCTTTGGCTGCGATGCCCATGATCCCACCCAGATAAGACAGCCTGAAGACATCCCCGGGATGACAGAATTCCTTGCTGAAACTGGGGTTTCTTTCATAAATCTATGAAACGGACAGTGGCTTAATATTATGTCTTGGCAGTTACTCTGTGGTAAGCCCCCAGGGGGATTTTGATTTTTATACTGATTGTGCTACTATATGTTTCTGTAAGCAGTTTTTCTCATATTGACTTTGGCCATAGGCCGTCTTAAATCTTTAATTCTGAAATTCCTGCTTATATTCCAATAACATAGGCAGGAGAGGAAAGTAAGGACGGAGGGCGTCTTTATTCATTTAACTCCTGCCGGTAAGAAAAACCGTTAAGGAGGTTATGATTTATGAAAAAAGACGTAACAGCAAATAGCGTAAGAAGTACGGGTGCCCGGGAGGAAACCGGGGTAATTCCTTACATCAAGCCTTATGAGGAACTGGAGTTTAGGGATGACTTCATGTTCGGGAAGGTTATGCAGGATAAGGAGCTTTGCAGGGAGGTGCTTGAATGCCTGCTGCAGCATCCTGTGGGTGAGCTTGACGATCCCGTACCTCAAAGGGAATTCAGATATACATCTGAAGGTAAGCCGATAAGGCTTGATATTTATACCAGGGATGAGGATGCGGTCTATGATGCCGAGATACAGAATCTGAACAAGAAGAGTATAAAATCGCTGGAGCTGCCAAAGAGGAGCAGGTTTTATCAGGCATCTATAGACATGGATCATATGAATAGGGGCGGAAACTACAAGACGCTGCCTGACAGCATTGTGCTTTTCATATGTACATTTGATCCGTTCAAAAAGGGACTCTTCAAATATACTGTCCGGGGGATATGCGAAGAAGATCATGATATCGTTATAAATGACGGAGCAGTGAGGATATTCTATAACTGTTGCTACAGGGGAAATGATATTCCTGTGGAACTTAAGCAATTTTATGATTATGTGGAAACCGGAAAAAGCAATAATGAACTGACAAGGAAGCTGGACGGAGCAGTGGAAAGAGCCCGCAAGGTTGAGGAATGGAGGTCTGCATACATGATAGAAAGTATACGTCTGATGGATGCCCGTGATGAGGGCAGGGAAGAAGAACGAAAAAATACAGAGGCAGCCATAAAGCGTGCTGAGGAAGCGGAACAACGCGCCCGGAATGAGGGCAAACGAGCCGATGATGAGAGCAGACGAGCCGATGAGGAGAGCAGGCGGGCTGATGATGAGAGCAGGCGGGCTGAGGCTGCAGAACAACGGGCTGATACCGCGGAGCATCGAGCGGATGCAGCGGAGCATCGAGCGGATGCAGCGGAATTTATAATAGCGAAATATAAAGCAAAATACGGGGAGTTGTAAAACTGACGTTGTGCATAATGTCTGTGGTTTTACATCTCCTTCGCGCAAGAAACAAAGCGTGAAATGCGGGGCGGTTCTTTTATGAAACACAAAAAAGAACCGTCCCCTTTGTGTTATTCGGGGGAGGGCAGGGTGGGGATGAAGGCCATGAAGGAATGGAAGTCTATGGGCTTTGAGTACAGGTAGCCCTGGAAGCTTTTAACGGGATATTCCCGAAGAATATCACGCATGTTGGTGGTTTCCACGCCTTCTACGCATATGTTTGCGGAGAAGATGTCGGCTACATGAGCAAAACTTCCCACCAGCTTCTTTTGAAGCTCGTCTTCTTCTATGTCCTTTACAAAGCTGCGGTCTATCTTTATCGTGTCGATCGGAAGATCCTTTAAGAGACCGATGGAGGAGAAGCCCGTACCGAAATCATCCATTGCGAAGCGTACATTCATGGATCTGAGTCCTGCAATTATATTCTTCAGAAGATCAACATCCAGCAGACGGCATCGTTCCGTTATCTCAAGGCATAAGTGATCCGGCGGAAAGTCATTTCTTTTAAGCAGATCCACTACCATGTCCATGAAATCGGGCTTTTCAAGCTGGGCGTAGGAAAGGTTGACATTGATGACAAAGCCGGGACAGACCTTCATTATTTTTTTTGCATCGATCATCGCAGTTTCCAGAATCCAGAGGCCAAGTTCGGGGAAGAGCGAATCAAGCTCCAAAAAAGGGATGAACTGATCCGGCATTACCATTCCATAGGTATCGCTTTTCCAGCGGATCAGCGCTTCCGCGCCTAGAAGACTTTCATCCTTTGCACTTACCACCGGTTGATAATAAAGACAGAAGCCCTCGAAATCCCTGGTGATAGATTCCCTTATTACATGGATTTTTTCGATACGCTGTTTATTATTATCATTCAGCTCCTCATTGAATTCAACAAGATCTCCGCGATTATTTACCTTTGATTCGTTATAGGCGTAGTGGAGACAGGTGTAGATCGTCTGTACATCAACCTCAAAGCGGTCTAAGGTTATGAGTCCCGCGCTGAGATCAAGGATGATGTGCTTTCCTTCCAGCTCAAAACCATCCCTGAAGTGGGAGCGGAGCTCGTTATACCGATCCTGCAGCTCTTCCTTTGACATGGTACTGCTGATAACTGCGAATTTTGTACCGTCAAGACGGTATACGTGCCCTCTGTTGCCCACATGCTCATACAGAAATCTTCCGAATTTCTGAAGAACGTTATTGCCGAACATATATCCGTAGATCTCATTTATTTCCACAAACTTGGATATGCCGATCATGCAGATCTTCTCTGTTTTATTCCGTATAAGGTATCTGCCAAGATCCTCCAGGAAGCCGTATTGATTACGAAGTCCTACCAAAGTATCGACGCTGTGCTGCAGGCTGTGGTTTCTTATTGCTCCGCCGAAATACTCCGGGATTCCGTTTTCATCACGGATCACTACACCCCTGCAGGTGCAGACATCATATCCGCCGTCTAAGCGCCTGGCTCTGTACTGCATATCATGACCGGAATCCGTGCCGGAGAAGATGTCATCGATGCTTTTGTGATAACTACCTCTGTCTTCGGGATGTATATGTTCCTCCCAGATATCACCGGCGGCATACATATACTCGGAAGGAAGGCCGAAGGTATCCACCGCATTCTTTGACCATCTGGAGTAGTCGTGACGCATATCGCATAAATAGACGTAGGTGCCCTCGGCAACTATGGAGAAAGCCTCAAACAATGAGTCTAGCCGCTTTTTTCTGTCATCTGTTACAGGATTGTTCATCTGAGCCAGCCTTTCTTATAAGCATCACCGGAAGCATCTTTATATAACTATACTATATTTCTTCTGTAAAACAAAACAGGGATTAAGGAAAAATGTTGCGAGGTTCCTTTATTATAGTAAACGACAAAACTCTTTTCGTTTTGTCGTTTACTGCGCCGGATTTTGGCCGCTGAAAGCGGCATATTTCCTTGCAAAATCCGGGCGCATCCGCCGGAGGCATTATAGTAAGCGAAATTACTTATTTCACTTACTATAACAACGGACCCGGCACGGCCTATGCGGTGATACGCCCGGCGCCTCCTGCAGGGCAGGAGGCGGAAGCTTTGGTAAAGGGTATTAAGGTATATAAATTCAAGATTTACGGAAGCGAGTTGTGAAGAGGTGATGGCTCTCCCCTGGAGTTTTACTGTTGCAAAAAAATTGATAAGTTTTATAATGGTCAGATATTACTAACCGCAGAACGGTTTAACAGAAAGTATAAAAAAGAAAGCGAGGTTTTATCATGTCAGTATTTGGTTGCGGATTTCCCTGGAAGAGGACGGCGGTATTTCTTGGAGGAGTGCTTTTTGGCACGGCAGGGGTTTCCATCCTCAAAAGCAAGGATGCGAAAAAAGTCTATACGCACTGCACGGCAGCAGTCTTAAGGGGAAAAGATGCGGTAATGAATGAAGCGGCGGCGTTAAAAGAGAACTGTCAGGATATCTATGAGGACGCAAACGATATCAATGAAAAGCGTTACGAAGAGGAGAATAAGAAAAAGCTTGAGGCAGCAAGGGAGCTTGTGCGTCAGTACGAGGAAAAGGTAAATTCCGGGAAAGCTGCCACTGCGGAAGGATGAGATGAGGTATACCGTAGAGCATGAATCTCTGCATTCCATGAGACTGCATATGGCAGTTCCGCGCATGACCATGGATGAAGCAGATGTTCTGGAATATTATCTTAAGAATAAAGAATTCATAAGGGATGTAAGGGTCAATGACAGAACGGCTTCGGTTATTATCAAGGCAGACAGTATAGCAGAGTGCAGGAAAGAGATCCTTGACAGCCTTTTAGCCTTTGATCCTGACGACGATAATGCCAGGACAGGCGTTCCGGATAATACGGGACGCGCCCTTAACAGAAAATATCAGGACAGGCTTTTTCTCTCGGTGGCAGGAAGGATCCTCCGGAAGGTTTTCCTTCCGATGCCGCTTGATAAAGCCTGGACTTTATTTACAAGTATCAGATTCATTTATAAGGGGCTTGGCTGTCTCATTAACGGCAGGATAGAGGTTCCGGTACTGGATGCTGCAGCAATAGGAGCTTCCATACTCAGGGGAGATTTTGAAACGGCGAGCTCCGTGATGTTTTTATTAAACACGGGCGAACTGCTGGAAGAATGGACGCATAAAAAGTCAGTAGGAGATCTTGCCCGGGCGATGAGCCTTAAGACAGGACAGGTGTGGCTTAGAACAGAGAATGGCAGTGATGTACTTACTGATGTAAGATCCGTAAAGGCAGGCGATCACATCATCGTTCATACTTCAAATATCATTCCGCTTGACGGCAGGGTTAAAGAGGGTGAGATCTCCGTAAACCAGGCATCCATGACAGGCGAATCCATACCTGTATTAAAAAGCCCCGGGGGATATGTCTATGCCGGGACAGTGGTCGAGGAAGGCGACTGTGTCATAGAAGTCACCAGGGCTTATGGAAAAGGCAAATATGATGAAATAGTAAAGATGATAGAGGAGTCTGAAAAGCTTAAATCGGAGACGGAGACAAGGGCTTTTCATCTTGCTGATTCACTGGTTCCCTACGCGCTTTTGTGCACGGGGATTACCTGGCTTCTAACCCGCAATGTCACAAGAGCCATGTCATTTCTTATGGTGGATTTTTCCTGCGCATTGAAGCTTTCCATGCCGCTTACGGTGCTTTCTGCTATTAAAGAGGCCGGAGAACACAGCATAAGCGTTAAGGGAGGGAAGTTCCTGGAAGCTGTGGCAAAGGCGGATACCATGGTTTTTGACAAGACGGGAACCCTTACAAAAGCTCAGCCGAAGGTAATGGAAATAGTGACCTTTAACGGGGCGGATGAGAAGGAGATGCTGAGGGTTGCGGCCTGTCTTGAAGAACATTATCCTCACTCCATTGCAAATGCAGTGGTTCAGGAAGCGAATATACGTGGCCTTTCCCATGATGAAATGCACTCGGAGATAAAGTATGTTGTGGCTCACGGCATAGCCAGTGAAATAGACGGCAAGAAAGCCATAATAGGAAGCTATCACTTTGTCTTTGAGGATGAAGGGTGCAGTATCGAAGACCGCGAAAAAGATAAAGTGGAAAAGCTGGATCCGGGGTATTCACATCTGTATCTTGCCATTGATAAAAAGCTTATGGCGGTGATCTGTATTTATGATCCTTTAAGAGAAGAAGCGGCAGAGATAATAAAAATGCTTCACGGTCTGGGTGTCAGCAAGATCTGCATGATGACCGGGGATAATAATGATACCGCCGCCAGGATCGCATCAGAGCTTGATATCGATGAGTTTCACGCAGAGGTGCTCCCTGCGGATAAGGCAGAGTTTATAAAGAAGGAGCACGATAGCGGCAGGATCGTGATGATGGTAGGGGACGGAATAAACGATACTCCGGCATTATCGGAGGCCGATACAGGGATAGCTATAAGCGACGGCGCAGCGATAGCAAGGGAGATCGCCGACATCACGATTTCAGCCAACGACCTTTATGAACTGATTACTTTGAAGAAAGTGTCCGATGCCATGATGAAGAGGATAAGTTCTAATTACAGATTCATCATAGGGTTTAACGGACTGCTTATAGGACTGGGAGTGGCAGGGATACTCACTCCCTCCACTTCAGCGCTTCTGCACAACACATCAACCATTATAACGGGGCTTCACAGCATGACCCCGCTCCTTAAGGAACTGCCACGGAAGTGATCCGTGGCAGTAGTTGCAATTCACCTAATTTACACATTTTAGACAAAAAGAGGTCATTGTTCTTCTGTATTCTTATTTTCATTACAGAATGAATCAGGGAATGAGAGGAGGAAGGACAATGATGAAGAAGGGTATAATAAATACAGCGATCTTTTCCGCTTTAGTATTATCATTGAGCGGATGTCAGGCATCAAATATCGGTACGGAAGCTGCTGCAATGCCGACGTCTTCGGGTGAAGTAAATGAGATAGGAGGCACAGAGGATGCGGAAGAAACCGACACTGAGAAAGAAAAAGAGGTTATGGAGAACAGTGCCGACGGCGAGCATGTCATAACCGCAGACGGAGAAAAGGCTGAATACAGTAATATTAAGATAATAAAAACAGGCGAGGCAGAGGGCGATGAGGCAGACTTCTACGGAAGTAATTCTGCAATCTATGCGACTAACGGCGGAACGCTTACACTTTCCAATATGGATATAGAAACAGACGGAACCCATGCCAATGCGGTATTCAGTTACGGAGAGGGAACTACCGTTAACATATCAGATTCCGTTATCAGTACAAAGGGTAATTGCTCCGGCGGACTCATGACAACCGGCGGCGGGACAATGAATGCAGAAAATCTTGAGATACATACTACCGGGAATTCGTCTGCGGCCATACGTTCGGACAGGGGCGGCGGTACCGTTAAGGTGACCGGCGGAGATTATACAACAGATGGTAAAGGCTCACCTGTCATTTATTCCACGGCGGATATCACGGTATCAGATGCCCATCTTACGTCTAATGCGTCCCAGGGCGTTGTGGTAGAAGGTAAGAACAGCGTAACACTTAATAATGATGAGGTGATCGCTCTCAACAACACAAAGAACAGCAATAAGTCCGAATATTATCAGGCAGTAATGATCTATCAGTCAATGTCCGGGGATGCGGATGAAGGCATTGCCTCATTTGCGATGAACGGCGGATCTCTTATCAATAAGAACGGGGATGTATTCTTTGTAAATAATACCATGGCTGAAATCAGCCTTAAGGAAGCGGACATCGTAAATGAAGATGAAAGCGGAATATTTCTCAGGGCTGCTGCAGCCGGCTGGGGAAATGAGGGGTCAAACGGCGGGCACGTTGATATGATCACCGAAAAGCAGTCTGTAGACGGGGATATGCTGGTTGATGATATCTCAAGCCTTAACCTGTATTTAAAGGACGGATCTTCTTATACAGGGGCAATCAATCCTGAGGGAAAAGCAGGCAATGTATACGTTGAATTATCAGGCGGATCGAAGTGGATCCTCGAAGGAGATTCGAATATAAGCTCACTTAGCTGCGATGCGGATTCCATTGATCTGAACGGACATAAGCTGTATGTGAACGGCGAAGAATATGCTGAGGGGACAGCGTCAAGCGGCGAAGCAATAACGGTAGAGACGGCAGACAACGGTCATGCAGGAAAGCCCGGTGACGGCAACCCTCCGGATGGGAATAAACCGGATGGAGATAAGCCGAATGGAAATAAAGCGGACGGGGATAAGCCCGATGGCGGAAAAATGGATGGTGGTAAAACGGACGGGGAGCAGGATAACGGAGAAAAAAACGACGGTGAGAAACCCGATGCGCCTCCGTCGGACGGAAAAGGAGGTCGCGGCGGAACACCTCCCGACGGTAAAATGGGAGAAAAGCCGGACGGAATGCGTGACGGCAATCCGCCGGAAAAACCCGGGAATAAACAGAGTGCACAGGAGGTTTGACGAAGGAGTATTGAAAGCTGAACTGATAAAGAAATAGGGAAAAAGCCTGCGGGAGAATTAGTCGCGCAGGCTTTTTTTCAGGGTTAGGAGTTATCATGAAAAAGTTACTCAGTGCTTTTGTTACTTTTATAGTAAACGACAAAACTCTTTTCGTTTTGTCGTTTACTGCGCCGGATTTTGGCCGCTGAAAGCGGCATATTTCCTTGCAAAATCCGGGCGCATCCGCCGGAGGCTTTATAGTAAGCGAAATTATTTATTTCGCTTA